>JBCCVV010000003.1:0-99573 GCA_039194925.1 Bacteroidota bacterium | reverse complement strand
GGGTACAATACTTTACTGTTACAATACGATCGGAATATTGATTTTGAATCAAAGGAAAAACGATTATTAAAATTGTATACCACACTAAAAATAGATCAACCGATCCAATTCAACACCTGGCATATTCCAGTGTGTTATGATGATGAGTTTGGAATGGACTTACCATTATTTGAAGATAGAGGACTTTCCAGGGACGATGTTGTTCGACTGCATACTTCGGCCAGGTATCGCATATTCATGATTGGCTTTTTACCAGGTTTCTTGTATTTGGGAGGATTGCCCAAACTTCTTCATTTGGAGCGAAAAGACAAACCGAGGACGCATGTCTCAAAAGGATCCGTAGCTATTGGTGGCGAACAAACAGGCATTTATCCAACGTCCAGCCCAGGAGGATGGCAAATAATTGGTCGAACGCCTCTAACCTTATTCGATATTTCCTTGCAAAAGCCCACCCCAATACGACAAGGAGATCAGTTGTATTTTTATGAAATAGATAAGATCACCTATAAAATTTTGTCATCCCATAAAGAAAAATCAGAAACTCAAAAGGTTTGAAATCAATGCTTGCTTAACTTTACAACTCTAATACTTCAATAATGGCACGAAGAAATAAGCTGAAAAAATTTAATGATCTACTTTCTTTCAGCAATGTTTATGAAAATTACGACCCCAGGAATCCCCGATTAATGGCAAATGAATTTGAAGAGATCGATCTAAAAGGGAAATGGAAATCACAGCATTTTAAAAATGATCATCCATTGGTATTGGAATTGGCTTGTGGAAGAGGAGAGTATTCGCTTGCCTTAGCCAGGCAAAACCCAAGGATTAATTACCTGGGATTGGATGTAAAAGGAGCTAGAATTTGGAAAGGTGCCAGTATTGCCATTGAAGAAAATCTTGGTAATGTGGCTTTTCTTAGAACCAGAATCGAACAAATAGATTTATTTTTTGAAAAAGAAGAGATAGATGAAATATGGATCACTTTTCCCGATCCTTTTCTTCGAAAAAGCAAAGCAAATCGGCGATTGACCTCCATGTTTTTTCTCAATAAGTACAAAGAAATCTTAAAACCCGGAGGCATTATCCATTTGAAAACAGACGATCCCACGTTGTACGAATTTAGTCAGGAACAGTTTGAGGAATGCAAATTTATAGAAGTATTGTATGACCGGGATGACATTTATGCGCAGCCCTTGGATTTTTCAGAATTGGAATACAAAACCTATTATGAGAAACAGCATTTGGAAAAAAATAGAAAGATCAAATACATCCGTGTGAAATTAGTGCACTCTGAATAGTTACAGTGTTGTGGCTCTTTATGTAATCCTTTGTGAAACCGTTGTATACCTTGTGGTTAAATCAATCTACTCGGATAAAAAAGTTTCTGGAAACGCCTGTCCATTAAATCCCCATAAATTTTCAAGCACGAAAAAGACTATTAGTGTAAGCAGAATAATTGAAATCATATTCATCCAAAAACCTGTCTTTATCATATCAGGTATTTTGAGATAACCCGAACCAAATACAATCGCATTCGGCGGAGTGGCCACTGGAAGCATAAAAGCACAAGAAGCCGCAACGGTGGCTGATACCAAAAGTATGTAGGGATGCACATCAATGGACAATGCCATAGGAGCCAATATGGGAAGCAGCATTGCTGTAGTCGCCAGATTCGAGGTTATCTCTGTCAAGAAGTTGACTGCCGCAATCAATAATAAAATAAGTAAGAATATTGGCAATGCCTTCATCAATTCGAACTGATTTCCGATCCATACGGCTAAGCCGCTTTGTTGAAATCCGGCAGCAAGAGCCATTCCACCACCAAATAATATGATCACACCCCATGGCATTTTTACCGCTTCTTTCCAGGTCAAGAGTACTTCTCCTTTTTTGGAGGAGGGAATAAGGAAAAGCAAAATTCCCATACCTAATGCGATGATGGTGTCGTCGATCTGTGGAACGAGCAGTTGTATCTTTTGACGGAAAATGAGGAGGAAGGCGGTAATTGCAAAAACGGTAACAACTTTCTTTTCTTCATCGCTCCAAAGTCCGAGGTCTGAAAGCAGAGCCCTTATTTTCTCCCGGCCTCCTGGAAATTCATCCATTTTGAACTTAAAAGCATATTTCGTAAGGTACATCCAACAAATTCCCATCAACAGAATTGAAATGGGTAAGCCAAACAGCATCCATTCTCCAAATCCAATTTCTACTCCATACACTTCTTGAACTACACCGGCAAAGACCAGGTTCGGGGGAGTACCAAATAGTGTGGCCATTCCACCAATCGAAGCACTGTAGGCTATAGCGAGCATGAGAGCCTTGCCAAACTTTTGATTCTCATCTTCTTCCGTTTCGGGGTCATCTTTCAGTTGTAGAATGATGGCCAAGCCTATGGGTAGCATCATCACCGTAGTGGCGGTATTTGATATCCACATGGACATAAATGCCGTAGCCAGCATAAATCCCAAAATGATTTTAGAAATACCTGCGCCAATAAGATTGATAATATTTAATGCTATTCGCTTATGAAGATTCCATTTCTCAATAGTGATGGCAAGGATAAATCCTCCTAAGTAAAGAAAGATGTATTTGTGCCCATAGGCTGCTGTGGTAGTTTTAATATCCAAAGCTCCTGTCAAAGGGAAAAGTATAATCGGCAACAGTGCAGTAACACTAATATCCGTCACTTCAAAGATCCACCAGATGGCAATCCATGCCGTACAGGCCAGTACCGCATTGGCCTGAATGGATAATCCCGAAGGATGGAAGAAATTCAATAGTACTCCAAATAAAAAAGGACCTAATATTGCTGGAAATAACTTACGCTTGTTCATGATTTGGAATCAAAGTTAAAATGATAGCGCTACTTTAAAAATTAATCTTTGGGAGTAGTTCAATATTTAATTTTATCACTTATTTTTTCTATAGAGATATAGGTTTAATGACAGTTTGTTCAACCTATAATATACCATGGTAAAACATTAGCTTTGCCTGAACAATAGATAGATTAAAATAAAAATACCGTTATGCAAATTGCCATTTTCACCTTCAATCCGTTTGAGGAGAACACCTTTGTTTTATACGACGATACCAAAGCGTGCGCCATCATTGATCCAGGATGTAGTACCATTGAAGAACAAGACCAATTGGTGGGTTTTATTGAAGCAAATGGCCTAAAACCAACAAAATTGGTCAACACTCACTGCCATATCGATCATGTCTTGGGAAATCGATTTGTTTCAGAAAAATATAATCTACCATTGATTAGCCATAGAGGAGAAGAAGTTGTTTTATCCATGCAGCCTCAGATTAGTATGATGTATGGTATTGCATATAATCCAAGCCCTGTGATTACTGAATTTTTGGACGACGGCGATGAATTGATTTTTGGGAATACGAGTCTGAAGGTTTTATTTACGCCCGGGCATTCTCCAGCAAGTATATCTTTTTATAATGAGGATGCTAAAGTAGTGATTGGTGGAGATGTATTGTTTCAAGGTAGTATAGGAAGGACAGATCTTCCAGGAGGTAATTTTGATACATTGGCCAAAAGTATACGAGAAAAACTATATGTACTTCCAGATGATGTCGTGGTTTATTCAGGTCATGGTCCATCTACTACAATTGGTGTTGAAAAAAGATCAAATCCGTTTGTGACTGGATAATTGAGCCATACTTATATGCTCGAATCAACAAATTTAGTTAGTTTCATGACACAAAAATATGAGACTTGAAACCTGTATTTATAGAGGAAACAATTACTAGGTTAAAGAAGATCATCGATTCTACCACTTCAGGATATACGGATAGGGTAGAAGTGGATGAAATCACCGACGAGATTGAGAAATCACTCAAAGCTTACAAAGACAATCAAGAGAATCGAATTTTATACTACGGTACTTCTGTAATTGTTGTGTTATTGTCTCTCATTCTTACTTATTCGTCGGGTGCTTCATGGCCCCTAATGTTCTTAGTGATTTGGTTAGGTGGATTTATGTATTATCGAGTTCACGAAAGAGGTTTGATCTTAAACAACATCGATAAGATAAATAAGGTAAAACCTGAGGACGCCTTATCAAAAATCGTTTATTTGAAAAGTGCGATTGATCTAAAAGTGGGAAGAAAAAGTGTATTGAAAGTATTCCTTTCCGTACTGATTTCTGCCTCGGTGATGATGGCGCACTACCTTTTTGTAGATACTTCCTTTTGGCTCAATTCGGGTTTATTGGTCGGTGCGATCATAGCCTCGTATTTCTTTTGGAATAATTTTTATAAAGAAGATGTTACCACACTTGAATCCATGAAATCACAATTGCATCAGTTGGAAAGTCAGATTATCTTGGGTACAGGGGCTGTTATTGACGAAGAAGAGTAGGTCCTTGAGTTATTGAATGGCAGAGTTGTTTAGTGGCTCAGTTGTTCAGTTATTGAATTATTGAGTTGTTCAGTTGCAGGGTTGCTCAGTTATTTAGGGATAGATTTTTTTGAATTGACATTAAATTCTTCTCTAATCTCATCAATCTTTCCAATCTTCCAAATCTTTCCTACCCATAAAAGTCAAAGATTGATACTTTTGATGGACAATTACTTTAAAACTAAAATCAACACTATGCGATTAAAAAACTTTACTCTGACAATTTTATTGATATTTTCATTTGGATTTGCCAATGCTCAATGTGAAATCGAAAATGGCAGTTTTGAAGATTGGATCGAGACAGAGTTTATTTTACCAGATGGTATGGGAGGTGAAGCATCTGGAGATGTTATTCTACCTGAAGGATGTACGCCGCTTTTGCGATTGCTCTTCTTAGGCTTTTCAGCTGCATTTGATCCTGCCATAGGACAGTTATTAGAGAATCAAGCTCAAGAATTAAGTGGGATTATCCAATCTACAGATGCGTCAGATGGAGAATTTGCAGTACGACTAGAAGGAGGATTCGGTCTTGATGTTGCAGACATATATAGATTTCAGGCTTGTAGCGAGATTCCCGGATTTTTGAACTTGGATGTAAAGCATGTTGGAGAAACGAATGATACACTTCGGATTTTTGGAGTTTTTGATGAAGGGTTGGGGGCAATACCACAAGATGAAGAAGATATACTGACATATCCAGCGGTTGCGGCTTTTGAAGCAGTGATTAATACTAATACGGAATACAGTACAATTTCAATTCCCGTCGTTCAAAACTTTGATGTTCCGGTTGATACCTTTTACTATGTGATCTTTACAGAGAGCTTTGACGATAGTTATTTCTTAGTGGATAATGTTCGATTCAGCGAAGATGACACCATTTGTGATATTCCGACTCCCGTCGTCTCTTTGTTGGATGAAGAGGCTCCAACTTGTGTTTGTCATGGGTTGGAAGTAAGTTTTCTCATAGAATATATGGAAGATCCGGCATTTCAGTACAATGAATTGATCATTAATGAAGACGGGATTATAGAATCAATAGATGTTTTTGACAAAGGAAATCACGGTGAATTCTGCAGCTTTTCTGAAAATTTAAGGCTAGTAGTAATTGCGTATGAAGGAGACGTAGATGGCCTTTTGGAAGGTTCAAATGTTTCGGATCTAATGGGGTGTTTTGAATTGTCGAATGAAATTTCCATAGAGACAACTACATTTCCTGAATTTTCATTCAATGTATTTATTGATGATGAAATGCAAGGTGAAAATATTTCGATATGTCTGCTGGATGAAGTGATTGAGGTGCTTTCATTTTCAGCAATTCCTACTGTCGATAATGTGTCTATTTTTCTGATTGATGTGAGTACAGAAATTGTTGTATTGCGAATTGATGATATCAATGAAACGACGACCCTTCCGGATATCAATCCTGGCGAGTACTTCTTAGGAGTTGTAGGTTACGATGAAGCATTTAATCTGGAAGTAGGACAAACAACGGAAGATATTTCTTTCGAAGGATGTTTTAGCATACCGGAGGATGAATACATTATTACCGTATTAGGAGAGGGGAACGATTGTACAACGGATGTTGAAGAAATTTATTCTGGAAATTTATCGATCCGACCAAATTATTCTTCAGGGCTTTTTGAAGTATACAATCCGAATAGTGAAACGTATCGATTTGTGGTTAGAGATATAACGGGTAAAGTAGTCACAATGCCTAATAATACTAGCAATCAGATCGATTTAAGAGAATTTACGGATGGGGTATATATCGTAACCTTCGATATTGAAGGATACGTTCATCAGGAAAAAATAGTAAAACTCTAGAAATAGACGATACCATGTAAGAATTGGTAAAATCTTATATCAGTCTTAGGGAACTTCTCAAAAAAGTTCCCTTTTTTTGATTTCCAATCCAAATTATCTTAACATTCTGTCAAATCAAGACAGAATAATGGTTTGAATCAAAAATAATTGGTAAAATATAATGTCAGTCTAAGCAGCTTTTAACATTTTTAAGACGTATTTAACTACATCTGGCTTATATTGCCAAAGAAAAAGTGCGTACTTTTATAAAATGGAACACACGATAGATATAACAAACGGCGAAGCAAACTTCATTCAAGCATGTCTTGCAAATGAAGAATGGGCATTAAAAGCAATATATAAGGAGTATTATCCGGTCATGTTGCCCGTGTGCCTTCGTTATGCAAACAATTACGATGATGCACTCGATATTTTACACGAGGGCTTTATTAAAGTATTCAGACATATTTCTAAGTATAAGGCAGGTACTTCACTAGGATCGTGGATCAGAAGAATAATGATCAATACATCGATTGATTATTACCGTAAAGTGAAACGAAGAAGAACTGAAAATCTGGAAACGGCTTATGGTCAAAGTATAAAAGGGGCGGATGCCATTTCAGATTTAAGTACGCAAGAGATTATGAAGGCTTTACAAAGTTTGACACCTGCTTACCGATCAGTTTTTAACCTTTATGTCATAGAAGGTTATTCACATAAGGAAGTAGGAGAGCTGTTAGGCATCACGGAAAGTACCTCAAGATCAAATCTGGTGAAGGCAAGAACTAAATTAAAGGAAATACTGCTTGCCAAAGATTTTGAGAGATAGAATGAACAATAAGGAATTTGACGATATAATTAAGAAAAAGCTCGAATCCCTGAATACAGAGGGGGTGGATGATGCGTGGGACTTGTTCAAGGAGAAATGGAACAATGAATCTTCTGGTTTGAAGAATAATGATGATTTATCGGAGGAGGATCAACATTTGGATGAGAAGATCAAAACGGATATGCAAAAGTTGCGGATTCCTTTTAACTCTCAACACTGGATTATACTAAAGGAGCAACTTGAATTAGAAGCACTATTCAAGAAAAAGTTGTTTGTAGCTAAAAGCGTCGAATTGATTGTTCTCGCTTTTCTGGTATTGGGTATTCTCAATTTGTGGCCAATACAAAATAGTATTTATCAGATACCGGTCCATGATAATCCAATGGTAGCTTCCGTTCCAGTTGATAAAGAAACTGCAGAAATTTATGAAGCAAGAGAAGAAATAAGAACGGCAAAGCAAACCAAGAGAAATAAGCAGATTTTAAATTCAACAAAGAGATTTGCGCAAAGGTCAATTGTTTCGATTGAAAAGTTATCTTCCTCAATCAGTTCTGTTATTACTCCAAATTCAGAGAAAACCATTGAGACTCCTGTTTTAAAAGAAGAAGATAAAAGAGTAAAAAATACACCAAATGAAATTAAGCCGAATACAATTTTTCCATTTTTAGATATCCTGGATTCAACTTCAAAAGCAGGTACTGATAGAGAAGTAGCTTTAAAACGCGAAGATAAAGAAATGGCTTCTTTACTTCCAATTGATATTAATCAGTTTGATCTTCCAAAACGCCCTACCGGATATCCAGACATGGTTTTACCCCTTAAAGCAAAAAAGGATAAAGAAAATACGTATGTAAGTTTTGCTGTTGGTCCTAAAATGAATTTAATTAATTCTCCCTTTGACCCTGTATATAAGCTTGATCCATACAATATTATAAATACCAATTTTAACATATCAGCCAAGGTACACAAGGAAATTGGTCCCATGGAAATATATGCAGGTTTGGGGTATACGAATACTTCCTACGCGCCTTTGCTTGTACCTGAATTGTACGAATCCAATGAAGAAGAATTCAGCGTTGTACAACTTGAGAATATAGAGTTCAAAACCTTTAATGTTCCGGTCGGTATTCATTATAATTTATTTGGCTCAAGAAATTTCCAAGTTTATGCTACGGCAGGTGTTGATCTGAATATTATAGCCTATTCTGATTATAAAATTGTTAATGAACCCGTTGGTAGTAGTGGACCTCCATCCAATAATCCGGCACCTGCACCTCAACCAGGCAATGAAGGAAATGAAAGCAACGAAGTAGAGGTAAATTCCAATGCAGATTTGAGTCTGAAAGAATTTGATCTGGGAATATTAGATGGAGGTAGTCTTAGAAATAATTTATACGCCACAGCAAATGTCGGTTTTGGTTTGAATTGGAATTTTTCTCCGAGATCAGGACTCTTCATTGAGCCCAGGTATAGTCATTTTATAACTTCCCAAGGGTTAGGGCCCAATGAGGATAGACTTCATGGAATATCCGTTGATTTGGGTTTCAAGTATATGCTAAACTAATAGACTGGCTTAATTCTCTTTTCTTTGTTAAATATTTATCTAGTTTTGATTTTCGTAATTGAACTGGAACTATGATTATTATTCAAGATGTCTTGATCAGTGAAGATGTAATTGAAAAAGAATTCATCTGTAACTTATCAGCGTGTAAGGGAGCTTGCTGCTGGGAAGGTGATTATGGAGCCCCGGTTACAGAAAAGGAACAATCAATAATCGAATCAAACCTGGATAAAATAAGACCTAATCTAAGTGTTGAGAGTAATCAGCTTTTGGATGAGGAAGGAAGTTTTGCAGAATATTCAAAAGATAAATTTACCGGGACAGCTTTACATCCAAACGGAGCATGTGTTTTTATGACTTTTGATGATCAGGGAATTGCCAAATGTGGAATTGAAAAAACATATGAAGAAGGTAAAATTTCTTATAAAAAACCGATGTCTTGTCATTTGTATCCCATTCGGGTAACCATAAATGAACCTGCTACATTTGAAGCATGGAACTATGACCAATGGGATATTTGCTCGGCCGCCTGTGCTTTGGGTAAGAAAGAATCGGTTCCAATTTATCAGTTTTTGAAAGAGGCCATCATTCGATACAAAGGGGAGGAATTTTATGAGGAGCTCGATCATGCCGTAAAATATTTGAAGGAATAAGTTTAATAACAACCTGATGAAAAAATCGATCTTACTTTTTTGTGGTGCAGCATTACTACTGTTGAACTGTAATCGAAAAGGTAGTGCAACTATTGAACAAACTATTTCAAAAGATAGTCCAATTGAGAAAACGTTTGCATTTCCTGAAGACTGGTTGGGAGATTGGTCAGGGGAGTTAGAAATTTATGACGTTACAGGCCCTAAACAGACCGTTCCAATGTCGCTTCAAATCTCTAATACCGACACTTCAGGTGTTTACAACTGGGTTTTAGTTTATGGAAAAGACAGTTTGGCTGACAAGAGAAACTACGTATTGAAAGAGATCGATAAATCTAAAGGGCATTATATGATCGATGAGAAAAACGGTATTCTATTGGATTCCTATTTTATAAATGATGAGCTAAGTTCCATTTTTGCCGTTATGGGCAATACGTTGGTGTGTTCGTACAGACGCAAAGGCCAGGAATTGATTTTCAGTATCAAAATGTATACTTCGGAAAAAATAAGAGTTTCTGGAGATACGTTGATTGCAGAGCAGAAAATTCCTGAAGTTAAAAGCTATCAACATAGGATAAATCAGGAGGCACGATTACAAAAAAAATGCCTTGTCGAATAGGTCATACGACAAGGCAATATAACACAGACACCCTATGACTGTTTTACATTGCAAATATAACGCAAGATTATGTAATTTGTTGTTAAAACAAGTTTTATATCACATTGTCTTTCGTGTCAATATTGGAGAATAAAAATAATTCCAGAAATTAATTTGGCTCGGGTTGATTATCGGAACTATATCCAGCGAATTAGTAGTTTGACCGTTATAAATGGTTAACCATTCTGTCATAGCACTAAAAATCTACCGGAATGATTTTAGCAATCCATTATTCAAGGATAAATAGTAAGGTTCGAATTGGTCTTTTGTACTTAAAAATTTACCTGTAAGAATTATTATTTTTGTTGCATGTTGGAATGGTTGCGTAAGTTTTTTGCATTTAATACTAAAGAAGAAATTGAAGACCCTATGAAGTACCTCATAGCAGGCTTGGGAAATATTGGTTCGGAATACGAAGGAACTCGTCATAATATTGGTTTTGACATTCTCGATCATTTGGCGATAGAAAATGACGGCAAGTGGAAGACGGATACGCTGGGTGATATTTGTGAAATTAAACATAAAGGAAGGACCCTTTGTCTTTTGAAGCCGTCTACCTACATGAATCGCAGTGGGAAAGCCATCAACTATTGGATGACCAAGAAAAAGATCAAGCGGGATAAGATATTGGTAGTGGTAGATGATATCCACTTAGATCTCGGTAAATTAAGAATGCGAGGTAAGGGAAGTGATGGAGGACACAATGGATTGAAAGACATTCAGCAAGTATTGGGAGGCACCAATTATCCAAGATTAAAATTTGGCGTGGGTAACAATTTTCATTCGGGGCAGCAGGTCAATTATGTTTTGGGAAAATGGGAAAGTGATGAAGAAGCAACTGTCCAAAAACAAATTAAAAAAGCTGCCGAGGCGATTAAAAGTTTTGCCGCTATTGGGATTAAATTTACGATGGAACGATTTAATGGGTAATTCAAAAAAAGCCACTCCGAGGAGTAGCTTTTTAATAGAAATCTCTTATTACCGTTATTTCTTACTTCTTAAGCAAATCTCTTATTTCAGTCAATAAATCATTGTCCGAAGGTCCGGCCGGAGCAGCAGGTGCTTCTTCCACAGGCGTCTTTGTTTTATTGTAGGCTTTTACGATCATAAACAATACAAAACCGACAGTTATAAGATTTATTATTGAAGTGAGCCATTTACCATACGCTATAACCGCTACACCAGCTTCCTGAGCTTCTGCAAGAGTGGCATATTCTTTTCCATCCATGGCGTGGAACAGATTTGAGAAATCGGTATCTCCCGCAAAATGACCAACAACAGGCATCATAATATCTGAGACAAATCCGTTTACTACCAATCCAACGGCTCCGGCCAAAATTACGGCAACTGCCAAATCAATGACGTTCCCCGTCATGATAAAGTCCTTAAATTCTTTTAACATGTTTTTTGTTTTGTGTTTTATTAATAAGTCGTATAATCCAAAATTGCTTTCTGGATGTTAATATACATATATCATCTTATAATATGTATTTAAGTTTTCATAATACAGACGTAAAAACCGTATCTAGTCACTCCAATTGGGATTTTAAAACTCTTTCGTTGATACAAATACATAAAAGCATTGACTAGTCGGGACATAGCCATAGGAGAGAAATGGTTTACATCTCAAAATTGGAAGGCATTTCCATTTCAAAAGAACACCTGGGAAGCCTATTTAAACGGTCAAAGCGGACTTGTGAATGCGCCTACGGGCAGTGGAAAGACCTATTCGCTCTTTATTGCCGCTGCGTTGGAATTTATTAAAGAAAATCCAGAGCATTACGATAAGCCGAATAATGGCTTGCAAATCATATGGATCACACCTATACGTGCTTTGGCCAAAGAAATTCAAGGGTCATGTTCACGAGCAGCGAGAGGTTTGGGCCTGGATTGGAGTATCGCCATTCGGTCCGGTGATACTACAGCAACAGAACGAACCAAACAATTGAAAAATCCTCCCGAAATGCTAATTACTACTCCCGAAAGCCTGCATGTAATTATGGCTACGAAGGGATACAAAAAGTTTTTTGGAAAGGTGAAGACCATTGTCATTGATGAGTGGCATGAATTACTTGGTTCCAAAAGAGGCGTGCAAACTGAGCTAGTCATTTCTTGCTTATTAGGTTTCAGGTCTAATCTTAAAATATGGGGGATTTCAGCGACCATCGGAAATATGGAAGAAGCAGTAGAAGTGCTTCTGTATGCAAAGGCTAAAGAAAAGATAGCCCTGATTAAAGCAGATATACAAAAGGAGATTGAAGTGAAGTGCCTGATTCCCGATGAGATTGAACGGTATCCATGGTCCGGGCATCTGGGCTTAAAAATGCTGAGCAAGGTGGTACCTATAATTCACAAAAGTAAAAGTACTTTGATATTTACCAATACAAGGGCTCAATGTGATATTTGGTATCAAAAAATACTAGATGCGGACCCCGATTTGGCAGGCATCATTGCCATGCATCACGGTTCCGTGAGCAAGGAATTGAGAGTATGGGTAGAAGATGCATTGTACGATGGTAGATTAAAAGCAGTAGTATGTACTTCGAGTTTGGATTTAGGGGTTGATTTCAGACCTGTCGAAACAATAGTACAGATCGGAAGTCCTAAAGGAGTATCCAGATTTATTCAGCGCGCGGGTCGCAGTGGTCATCAGCCGGGAGCCAAATCAGTGATTCATTTTGTACCAACTCACGCCATTGAAATGGTGGAATGTGCGGCTCTTCGAAGTGCCATAAACAAGGATGAATTAGAGGATCGGGTGCCCCATATACGATCATTTGATGTGTTGATCCAGTATTTAATGACGCTCGCAGTATCGGATGGTTTTGACCCGAAAGAAATTTATAAGCAGATAAAAAAGACTTTTTGCTATTCTAGCATGACGGAGGATGAATGGTTACAGATTCTTAATTTTCTGGTTTATGGCAGTCAGTCGTTACAGGCTTATGACGAGTATCAGAAAGTAGAAGTCGAAAATGGTATTTACAGAGTTACAAATCGCAGGATTGCGCAGCGGCATAAAATGTCGATAGGTACAATTGTAAGCGATGCCATGATCGATGTGCGATTTTTGAGTGGAAAGAAAGTGGGTTCGGTTGAGGAGATTTTTATATCACAGATGTCTCCGGGTGATGTTTTTTGGTTTGCAGGGCGTTGTCTGGAACTCATTCGGGTCAAAGACATGAATGCACAGGTAAAGGCAAGCAACAAGAAATCATCCCGAATTCCAAGTTATATGGGAGGAAGGATTTCATTGAGCAGTATGATGTCTAAAGCGCTACGTGAGAAACTTTACGAATATGGAGATGGCAAAGTGAAAGATGAAGAAGTCCTGGCTTTAAAACCACTTTTTGATTTGCAGAATGAACGTTCATTGCTTCCCAAACCGGATGAATTTTTGATCGAATATTTTGAAAGTGATGAAGGATATCATTTGGTCATGTATCCATTTGAAGGGAGATATGTGCACGAGGGGATTGCGGCCCTGGTTGCCGAACGCATTTCAAGGCAAATGCCCATCAGCTTCTCGTTGGGGATGAACGATTATGGTTTTGAGCTTCTTTCGGATAAGGAGATTGACGTGGACGAAATGATCAACGATGAATTATTTACCACCAAAGATTTGGGAATTGATATTCAATCCACGATTAATGGGGTAGAGATGGCGCGTAGACAATTCCGTGATGTAGCTCGCATATCGGGCCTTATCTTTCAAGGCTTTCCCGGGAAAAGAAAGAAAAATCGACATTTACAATCTTCTTCGCAATTGATCTTTAATGTATTCAAAGATTACGAGCCGGATAGCTTGTTGTATCAACAGACATACGACGAAGTGATGACCTTTCAGCTAGAAGAGGCACGAATGCGATCTGCTTTGGATAAAATCCGCAGCCAACATCTTATTATCAGTAAACCTCAAAAGGCAACACCTTTTTCATTTCCTATAATTGTTGACCGCTTGCGGGAGAAAATGAGTTCGGAGAAATTGACGGATCGGATAGCTAGGATGACGTTGGAGTTGGAGAAGTGAGTTGTTCAGTGGCTCAATTGTTCAGTTATTTGGTTGTTCAGTTGTAGAATTGATGAATTATTGAATTTGTTTGATGTGGGGTTGTAAAGTTTTAATTACGTGCTGCAAGACAACAGGAGTACTTTTTCTAACATATTCGATCTCTACTTTTTCAATTCAAGTGGTCATTTTCTGAATGAGTGCAACCATTTCTTTTTGCTCTCGTCTTTTACAAGAGAATAGATATTCATCTCTTATAAAATTAAGTACTATGATCTACATCAATCTGATAGCGGCTATTTTTTTGTTTTTTGGAAGTCAAGATAGCGCATTAATTAATGGTGAATCCGAGGAACTTGTAATTATCGAACAAGATTATAATAAGGCATTAAAATTAGCATCTGAAGAGGACAAACTATTATTCATCGATTTCTATACGACATGGTGTGCTCCATGCAAAAAATTGGATAAGTTGGTTTTTCAAGATGGCACTATAAAAGAGTCGTTGCAAAAAGATTTTATTCTTTTAAAATATGATGCAGAAAAAGATACGGATTTTCATTTATCAAAAAAACATCATGTAAGTAGTTACCCCACAGGGTTGATTCTAACTCCAGAGGGCTTTGTTGTGAACAGACAATATGGATTTCCGGGTGAGGACGCGTTGTCTTTACAGAAGAATGTCCTTGAATTTACGGGAGAGAGTATTGTTCGCTTTAAAGAAAACAGGATAGTAAAAGGGTATTCCAATACAATTGATCCATCAAATTATCCTGAGTTTTATATTAACTTCATCAACCGCACAAATACAAAAGTTAATAGCTCGGAAATCAGTAACTACCTAATTACAACCGAGAATAAGTTTTCGGAAGAGTACTTTTCTACATTAATTTACTTTGGACGCGATGCCCCAGTCGAGATTGCAGATTATGTATTAAATAACAAGCAAAAATATATGAATCTCTATGGGAAGAAAGACGTAGAAATATTGTTATACTTTTTGTCCGTAGCCAAGTTCGATACTGCACTTGCAGATATGAGTCAAGAGAAATTTGAACAAGCAGAAAGTTTTACAAAAAGAGCCTTGAGTCAAGATTGGGTGGATGATATTCTTCTAAGTTATAGAAAGGAATTTTTAAAAGCACAAAACAAGTGGGATCAGGTTTTTAATATAAATGCTGATCTGAAAGATAAAGGTGAGTTTGGAAATGTATCTATAAATAATTTTAGTTGGCAGGTATATGAAAAATGTGATGATAAGGATGTTATTAAGAAATGTATTCAATGGATGAAAGAATTAACATCTACCGAATCAAATTATGCTTATTTAGATACCTATGCTCACCTTCTTTATAAATCCGGGAATAAAACAGAAGCCAAAGATATTGCTCAACTTGCTATAGCAGCTGCAGAAAAGGAAAATGTTAGTGGAAAGGGGATAAAAGCGTTAGTGAAAAAATTATAAGATGTATCGCTCTTTGGGTAGGGGCTGTAAATAATTTTGTGTCTCGGTTAAACGGGTATGTGACAATAATTGGTCCTCGAACCAAATGCAAATAGAAATAGGTGTAATTGCTTTGATCAAATTTTCCTCCCCACTACAAATCTTGCTTCTTCTACCTGATTTGTTTCTGGAGTTAAATGTCGCCATAGAAATCGGTTTGAAAATTTGTGCTTAGCGCCTTCTACCATATCCGCGGTTATTTCTCCCAAAATTGGCGCCATTTTCATTCCGTGACCACTGCCTCCACTGCTTACAGACAAGCCTATGACTTCAGGGTGATGATCGATCCAGAAATGTCCATCCAATGTATCGGTATACAGGCATCTTCTCGTGTAGACCAATGGCGCAGTGGCTAAAGCTGGCATGGAGCTGTGGACGAATGCACGCATATCCTTTACTTCTTCATCCGTGACTTGGCGATCATCCTGATCCGGATGAATCGGTACACCATTGGTATGTTTGGCAATTTTTACGACTCCTTGTTTTTCTGTAAATGGGAAACCGTACCAACCTGTATTTGATATATCAGCAGTAAAGACAGGAAGTTGAGAAGCCTTAAATGGACTCGGATCATTAGGTTTTAACCAAAAAACAGGATGTCCCGTAGGTTTCATGTAAGGTTGTAATTCGGGTAAGAGAAAAGGCGTAGCTGCACCAGCTGCCACAATAGCGTGACCACATGTATAAGTGTTTCCTTCTTTAGTTTTAACAGCCCCAAGTCGTCCCTTTTCTATAATAAAGCTTTTTGCAGTTTGCCTTTCATGTATTTCTACGCCTAATGATCGTGCATAATCTGCCAGGAGCTCTATTGTCCTTCCGGATTCGGTATACCCCCCTCTGCGATTAAAGTTTCCATCTACGTACACTTCAGAATTGATGGCTGGAAATTGCTCTTTTATACGTTGTGAATTCAAGCGATTCGTGGGATATCCTGCCGCTATAAGATTGTTGTAACTATGTTTTTCGAAAGAATGTTGATCACTGTCCAAATCGCCTCTACAGAGCATCAAAAATCCTACCTCATGGTATAATTTTTCACCAAAGAAATCATTCCACTCATGCCATCGTTCAATGCAAATTTCTGCCATTTTGAAATACTCCCGATCCGAACCATATTCCATTCTCACAGCCTTTGAGATGTCCTTAGAAGCTGCCAAATGATGAGGGATGGAATCAGGATTAAGCAGACCGACCTTATATTTCCTTTTGGCCAATTCTACAGCCGCTGTAATGCCAAAAACACCTCCGCCAATGATTAGAAAATCGTACATAGCAACGATAATTGATAATGAAAATTGATTGATATGTTTCTCATAGATTTAAAAATTGAAACCGATAACTCAATAATTCAATAATTCAACAACTGAATAATTATCCTTCATCCAACTCCTGCGGATGCCAATAATGCTTGTCAAAATCCTGAATGGTCCAGTTGATTATAGTCATTCCTTCTGCTTCCAGACGCGCTTGCATAGTTTCGGGTGTGGGAAAATGATTTCTGCCGGATAATTCTCCTTTTCGATTGACAACACGATGTGCTGGGATGCTATCGTCCATGAAATCGATTTGATTCAACGCCCAACCCACCATTCTTGCTGAGCCGAGATGCAAATAATCGGCAATCGAACCATACGTGCTGAATTTCCCAAAAGGAATTTGACGCGTGATCTCGTAGACCTTTTCGTGGTAGGATTTTTCTTTCAAAATATCTTGGATTTAGGTTCTATAAAGATAATTGCTCTTACGGTATTCGTTAAGAATTCGTGCTGTATTTAGCGAACTGTGTATTTTTTAACCACAAGGTGCACCAGGTTACACAAAGATTGTCACAAAGATTTGGTTTATAAGGTTTATCCTTTCGCTGCTCTTTTATGTTTAGCATTCCGCTATGCTCCATTGTTTATAATTCGCGGCTGGAAAAACTGAAAAGGTCAGAGACATAATTCCTCGCCCAGATGATAAAATATAATTGAATAATTCAACAACTTTGCCGCTGAACAACTCTGCCACTCTATAACTCTACAACTCGAGAATTCAATAACTTTCCAATCCTTCGGCTACGCTTGGGAGAGCTCCTTCAAATCTTTCAGATCTTTTCAATCTTTCATTCCCTATCTTTGCACCATGAATAGACATGAAACAAAAAGAACAGATGTAAACGAATTGGGCGAATTCGGACTGATCGACCATCTTACAGAAGATGCGGTAATCAAAAGAAGTTCGACCCTAAAATCAATCGGAGATGATGCTGCCGTTTTAGAAAATCAAGACGAGGTAACCGTAGTATCGACAGATATGCTGGTGGAAGGAATTCATTTTGATTTGATGTATACTCCTTTAAAACATCTGGGATATAAGGCGATTGTGGTGAATCTTTCGGATATCTGTGCGATGAACGCGATTCCCTCACAAGTGACCGTTTCGATTGCGATTTCGAACCGTTTTTCGGTAGAGGCTTTGGAAGAATTGTATGAAGGCATTCACCTGGCATGTCGATTGTACAACGTCGATTTGGTCGGTGGTGATACGACTTCTGTAAACAAAGGAATGATCATCAGCGTTACGGCCATTGGTCAAGCCAAAAAGGAAAAAATAGTCTATCGATCAGGGGCTAAGGTGGGAGATATCGTTTGTGTCACCGGTGATCTGGGCAGTGCATATCTTGGGTTGCAAATCTTAGAGCGCGAGAAACAGATTTATCTTTCTTCACCAGGTGTACAGCCGGACTTGGAGGATCTGGATCATATTGTAGGGAGGCAATTGAAGCCCGAAGCGCGATTGGATGCCGTGCAATATATGGAAAAGGTTGATTTGGTACCGACGTCTATGATTGATGTCAGTGACGGGTTGGCTTCAGAGCTTTTTCACATTTGCAAACAATCCAATGTGGGGGCGTTTGTTGAGGAAAGCAAAATATCCATTCATCCACAGGCAGAAGAACAAGCCATTGCATTTGGTATCAATCCAATCACATGTGCTTTAAATGGAGGCGAGGATTACGAACTGCTTTTTACTGTCGACCCTAAAGACCTGGAAAAAGTAAAGTATATGCCGGATGTCTTTCTCATAGGAGAAATTGTGCCAAGTGAAGACGGAATAACCTTGCATACAACCAGCGGAAATGTGCATCCTCTCAAATCGCAAGGATGGAATCATTTTGATCCTGATGCAGAACAAGAAGAACTGAATTAAATCCGCTATATCTATACATTCAAGTTTGTACCTTTGGCTTTGATTAGCAAATGGCTTCTTTTTTCAATATTGTATTCAATAATCCGTTCAGGTCAGTTATGAAATTAAAACAGATCGTTATTCTTTTTTCTGTTGTGATTTTTGGAATCCGATGCTCAAATGATGGACATGATCATAATTCGATGCATCATAGCCAAGAAGAAGAAATAGTCGAAGTTCCTTTGGTACAACCTGATACCGCAACCTTGGAAATGATAAATCGATACAAGAAGTGTATTGAAGAACTCAATTCGGAGGGTATAGCCGATTATATCAGTTCGAAGATCTTGAAGACCATGGATGATAAGATTGCCAAGGCTTCCGGTACCAAAAAGATAGATCTTCAATCTCAAAAAGCCATCTATTTATTGAGATTTGGTGAAACGGAAAGTAGTATTTCAATATTTGAATCTCTTTTGCCAATGGTTTCGAATGCTTCGAATGAGTATGCGCGAAGCATGAAAAACTATTTGAATAAAAATCTGGCAATTGCGTATATGAGAAAAGGCGAGCAGGAAAATTGCCTGGTAAATCACAACGATGAATCATGTATCATACCAATCAGTAAAAAAGCGCAACACAAATTACGCGAAGGATCTGAAAAAACGATTGAAGTGTTGACCGAACTTTTGAAGCAAAATCCAGCTGATAAAGAGACTCAGTATTTGCTAAATATTGCACATATGACCTTGGGTAGCTATCCCAATAAGGTGCCAAAAGAGTACCGCATCCCACCATCCTATTTCGAATCTAAGTCAAATTTTCCAAGGTTTAAGGATGTGGCATCAGGATTGGGAATAGGCGTCTCAGAACTTTCGGGTGGAACATGTATTGATGATTTCAATAATGACGGATATTTGGATATTATCGCTTCTTCCTGGGGCTTTGATCATCAGATCCGTTATTTTGAAAACAACCGAAAAGGTGGATTTATTGATAAAACGAATGCTACAGGTCTGGTCGGTGTTTGTGGAGGATTGAATCTACGCCATACCGATTATAATAACGATGGACACTTGGATTTCTTGATTTTGCGAGGTGCCTGGTTGGACAAATATGGAAAGTTGCCCAATTCACTGATACGTAATAATGGCGACGGCACATTTACAGATGTTACCATAGAGTCCGGGATTTACTCTTTATTTCCTACACAGACGGCAATTTGGGCAGATTTTAACCTAGATGGATGGGTGGATATGTTTATCGCCAATGAGTCCACGCCCAAATCAACGCATAAGAATGAATTGTTTATTAATCAAAAAGATGGCACGTTCAAAAACGAGATAGCTGAATCCGGTCTTGATATTGCGGCCTATTTCAAAGGTGTGGCAGTTGGTGATGTAAATAATGATCGATACCCGGACATCTATCTTTCCAACTTTTTTGGGCATAATCTCCTCTTTCTCAACGATTCGAAAGATGGTGGTATTCGCTTTAGTCAACCTACGATTGTAACAGGAACAGAAAACCCCATTTTCAGTTTTTCCACCTGGATGTTTGATTACAACAACGATGGCAGAGACGATATATTTGTTTCAGGCTATTCACATATGGATGCACCACCGGCAACATTAATGATGGACTACGCGCGAGAAAAGAAAAACGAGAATCGACCCTATCTATTCAAAAACTTGGGAAGAGGGAGATTTGCGGAAGTCTCTGTTAGAATGGGCTTAAATGAACCGGTAACCACTATGGGATGTAATTTTGGAGATTTGGATAACGACGGATTTCTGGATTTCTATTTAGCATCTGGTAATCCGAATTTTTACTCCATTGTACCTAATAAGATGTATTTGAATAAACGAGGAAAATCCTTTGAAGATGTAACGTACTCTTCGGGATTTGGCCATATCCAAAAAGGACACGCTGTGGGATTTGGAGATCTCGACATGGATGGCGATCAAGATATTTATACGGTTATGGGAGGGGCATATGAAGGAGATGTATTCGCTAATTTATTGTTCGAAAATCCAATAGGAAGCAAAAATAATTGGATTCGAATCCAATTGATCGGCAATAAATCAAATGCAGCTGCAATCGGAGCCAAGATTATTTTAACCATTACTGAGAATGGAGAAGTGCGCAAAATTTATCAAAATGTGGGCTATGATGCGAGTTTTGGCGGCAACAGTTTGCTAGCTGAAATAGGAGTGGGTAAAGCAAAGAAGATCAACAAAATCGAAGTGTTATGGCCTCATAGCGAGATGATCACTTCGACCTTTGACAATGTAGATATCAATCAAAGCATCTTAATAAAAGAAGGAGAAGCAAATTACCAAAAGCAAAATATTGCCAAAACTCCATTTGTTGTTAAGGAACATGATCACCATCATCATTAAAAGGGTGAAACAATGATGATCCATTTAATCTATTGTAATTAGCGAATAATGGAATTACCATCGTTACTAGCAACAGTGACATATCTTTTCTTTAATCTGGTTAAAAGTCCATAAAAGATATGGGGCCACAAATTGTAAGTAGGTTAATGTTTGGATGAAGTGTTGACGTTTTATATCTTTTCGAATTCTAAACTAGAATAGATGAATAGATTTTTGAAATTAATGGTTTTGACTAGCCTTTTGGGATTGACGAGTTGTAGCGATGCGCCTAAATCAACAAATACACCTGAACAACAAGCGGTCGAAAAACCCATTAAACTCGATTTGGTAGCTGCAAACAATTTAATCGCACTGCCCCTGGAGTGTGTTTTAAAAGAATATCCGAATAAACTGGGTCAGGTAGTGGGAGGCAAAAACGATCTTAGAGAACCAAGTGATTTGCATCCTACCTTTTATGGTTGTTTCGATTGGCATTCGGCAGTACATGGTCATTGGTCCCTTGTCAAATTACTTAAAGATTTTCCCAAAATCAGTGAGAAAGAAGAAGCCGCACAAAAATTGAAGACCACCATTTCTACAGAAAATATACTGAATGAGGTGGAATACTTTAAAGGCAAACACAATAAGTCATATGAACGCACCTACGGTTGGGCCTGGCTGCTCAAACTGGCCGAAGAATTGAACACTTGGGATGATCCTTTAGCCCGTGAGCTCGAAGCCAATCTTCAGCCACTTACAGATATGATCGTTGATAAGTATATCGATTTTTTGCCAAAACTGGTGTATCCGATACGTGTGGGTGAGCATACCAATACTGCTTTTGGATTGAGCTTTGCTTTGGATTATGCGAATACAATTGGGAATTCCGAATTAAAAGCGCTCATTGAGAAAAGAGCAAAGGATTTTTATATCGACGATCAGAATTGTCCCTTGAATTGGGAACCGAGTGGATTTGACTTTTTGTCTCCTTGCTTGGAAGAAGCCAACCTGATGAGTAAGGTTCTCAATGAAAATGAATTTGAATTGTGGATGAATAAATTCTTGCCAGAGTTGAGTGATTCTTCATTTCAGCTGGAAGTAGGAAAAGTATCGGATCGCACGGACGGAAAGTTGGTTCATCTGGATGGTTTAAATTTTAGTCGAGCTTGGTGCTTGAAAAATATTGCCGCGGCCAATTCTAAATACGGTCATGTGATTTCCATTGCCAATCAACATATCAATCATTCTCTGCCTTCGTTGGTGGGCGATTCGTATGAAGGAGGACATTGGTTGGGGTCGTTTGCAATCTACGCATGCCAATAATTTAACTAAAAACCAATACAAGGTTCCAAGACCTATATTGGTTACAACGAAAAAAAATGTCACAATTCAAGGATTTATTAAGCATTCTGGATTTAGAACAAGAAGACAAATCCACATTTATCGGTAAAAGTCTGGATATAGGAAGTTTTAGTGTGTATGGCGGTCAGGTATTAGCCCAATCCGTTGCAGCAGCGGCTAAAGTGCTGGATGATGATAAGACATTGCATTCCTTGCATGGATATTTCTTACGGCCTGGTGATATCTCAGTTTCGATTAAATATAAGGTTGATGTATTTAAAGAAGGAAGAAGTTTTAATACTGTTCGGATCAGCGGGTTGCAAAATGACAAGACCATTTTTATCATGGCGGCTTCTTATCACATTCGCGAAGAAGGGATTAAGCATCAATCTGCGATGCCGAATGTCGCTCAACCTGAATCGTTGACTTCATTTTCTGACCTATTTGCCCAGTTTGCGGAAAAATTTAATGTAAAACCAAAGGGAATTTTCAGTCCGGAAAGCCCAATTATATTTCATCCCGTGGAGCATTATGATCCATTCAATCCAGGCATTCGGCCTCCTCGAAACCATACTTGGTTTAAAGTAAATGGGGAACTGACAGATCCGACATTAAAATTAAAACAAGCCATCCTTACGTATGCTTCTGATTTTAATTTGCTTATTACTTCTATGATGCCGCATAATATGTCGATGTTTACCAATCCGATTCGATTGGCGAGTTTGGATCATGCGATGTGGTTTCATGAGGAATTTGATTTGGACGACTGGATTTTATATGCAGTGGAGAGCCCTTGGGCGGGATCGGCCCGAGGATTTTGTACAGGTAAAATGTATACCCGAGATGGTAAATTGATCGCTTCGGTGACTCAGGAAGGGTTGGTGAGGCTTTTGTAAGTTGGGAAATTATTTGGTTCTTTATGTTTTGTTGAATGCGAAAGGTATATTTCATTTTTAGGACTGGTCATTGTCATTTCGACCGAAGTGGAGGATTGGACATAACTGCTAAAGATTTAATTTCGACTTTTGCGTCGAAATCTAGCTTTAAGTAGGCAATAAAAGTTGAAACACACCTAATGTAATGATTGAATTCATACTATGCTCTTTAATTCCATAGACTTCATAGTTTTTCTTCCAATCGTTTTTGTGCTGTATTGGATGGTTAAATCCAATTTGAAAGTGCAAAACTTTTTGGTACTAACTGCAAGCTACATTTTTTATGGATGGTGGGATTGGAGGTTTTTATCCCTAATCTTTTTCAGTACGATTGTCGATTATTTCGTTGGCCTTAGTTTAAACAGGCAAGACAATCTTCGGAAGCGAAGATTATTACTCCTGACGAGTATTGTAGTCAATATTGGGTTCTTAGGGTTTTTTAAGTATTACAATTTCTTTTTAGAAAACTTTGCTACCGCGTTTACCTTTTTTGGAGGAACGATAGATGCAGAACGGTTGGAGATCATCTTACCTGTAGGGATTAGCTTTTATACGTTTCAAACTATGAGTTATACGATTGATGTATATCGTAAAAAGCTTGAACCCACAAAAGATTTTATTGCTTTCGCCTCATTTGTAAGTTTTTTCCCTCAATTGGTTGCTGGGCCCATTGTTCGTGCCAAGCAGTTACTTCCTCAATTCTACATTCAAAGAACGTTCGTATATACAAAGGCGGCAGACGGACTGAGGCAAATTCTTTGGGGGATTTTCAAAAAAGTAGTCATTGCCGATAATTGTGCAGAATATGTCAACTATATATTTGATCGGCCCGAAAAGTTTGATGGCAGTACCTTATTGCTGGGTGGTGTGTTATTTGCATTTCAAATCTATGGGGATTTTTCGGGATATTCGGACATAGCCATTGGTACATCCAGATTGTTTGGGATAGATTTACCTAAAAATTTTGCGTTTCCATATTTCTCAAGAGATATAGCAGAGTTTTGGCGTCGGTGGCATATCTCACTTTCGACCTGGTTTAGGGATTATGTGTATATCCCTCTGGGAGGAAGTAGAGTACGGATTGGAAAACAAATTCGAAATGTATTTATCATATTTTTAGTGAGTGGATTTTGGCATGGTGCAAATTGGACCTTTATTATTTGGGGTGCTTTGAATGCCTTGTTTTTTCTTCCACTTTTACTATTTAAGCAAAATAGAAACTACCTTGAAGTCGTAGCCATTGATCGACGGTTGCCCAATTTTAAGGAGCTCGCGATGATGGGACTTACTTTTTTCATAACGGTTCTGGCCTGGATTTTTTTTAGAGCAGAAAATTTACATCACGCTTTGGAGTATCTGTCGGGTATTTTTAATTCGTCCTTATTTTCCATACCTGAATTGCCGGATTTTGGTGGAAAGAAAAGAGCACATCCAATTTTATATCTTCTTTTTGGGTTTATACTCATAGAATGGATTGGAAGAAAAGACAATCATGCCTTAGAAAATATTGGACTTGGATGGAATCGTTTGCTGAGGTGGAGTATGTACGCTTTTATCATTTTTATCATTGGAATGTATATGCAAACGCATGAGATGCCATTTATTTATTTTCAATTTTAATCAATGAAAAAATTTTTAAGCTCCATAATATTGTTCATTCCTTTTTCACTTATCCTTTATGTTGTTTTGATTTGTTTATGGGGTTCCAATTTACCAACACGACACCGACCTAATTTAATTTATAAACTAGGGCATTGGGGACATATTTATTCCAGGTTGCAGGAGGCAAAGACCTATAGGGATGTAGATATCTTGTTTTTGGGATCTTCCCATTCTTACCGTGGTTTTGACGTCAGGAAGTTTGATTCACTCGGACTCAAAACCTTTAACATGGGCACAGGTGCTCAGACACCAATTCAGACGAAAGCATTATTAAAAAGATATTTGCCCAAAATGAATCCCAAGACCATCATTTACGAGGTATCGCCTATTCTATTTTCTTACGAACCAGTAGAGTCTTCTCTTGACTTGATTGCCAATGATGTAAATGATTGGAATACAATGGAGATGGTTTTTTCTATCAACCATATCAAAACGTATAATACAGCAATATATGCCATGTATAGAGACGCTTTAAATCTCAATAAAGATTTCAAGGAAAATGCAAGTCGTGCAGATGATCTTTATATTCCTGGAGGCTATGTGCAAAAAAGAATGAAGAGGTATAAATACAGAAAACACAACAAAAAAGAAAGGAAGCCAAGATCTATTCAGGTCAATGCTTTTTATCATAATGTACAGATGATCAAAGATAAGGAGATCAACTTGATCCTGGTTCAAACGCCAATCACTCAATCGCTGTACAAAGCGCATACTTCAAACAAATTGTTTGATAAGCAAATGAAAGAACTAGCACCATATTATAATTTCAATGAATTGATTCAACTGGATGATTCAATTCACTTCTACGATTCTCATCACTTGAATCAAGATGGGGTGGAAGTTTTTAATGATTCGTTGATTATGAGACTAGGATTGTAACTTATTAGCCAAAACCTATTCGCATTCGTTGAGTTGCTCTAATCTATATTACTCCAGTTGGCCATTTAATTTAAAAAGTATAAATTCTCTCAGATTTTTATTTACTTCTCCTATTAGGTTATGGCTTAGGTGAATTAGATTTTTAAGGTCTGCATTTTTCTTGTAAAAGCTTAAATATAAAAGGGCGAACCTAAATTTAGAATTGATATTTGCTCTTGAAATATGGTTATTCCAATACGGACTTTGAGAAGAAAAGTATTCAACGAAATCGGAGTAGATATACTCGTAATCTAACTTGTCATTGATGTTAGAATATCCCGAAATAGAGAGAGAAAGGAAGAGCTCATTTTTCATTTCTGACAAATTTGGCATATCATCAAGATTTGTTTCCAATAGAAACAAATCTCGTACAGGTTCTGAATTTTTGTAGACTTCGAATAATTCTAAAAACTGAGAAGGCAAATAGATCTTTGAAACCTCAATCAAGTTGAAGGATAGTTCTGAAATTGCCTCGAATTCTTCATGGCCATGAAAAAGTTTGCCCTCAGATCCCAAGGGGTTCAAATAAAAAGTACCGCCACAACCATCAGAACCTGCCATTATATATGGACTCACTAATTCCATGGTTTCGTATTCAGGAAAATCACTTAGGAGTATTTCTTTTCTACTATTTGGAATACGATGATCATGCAAACGTAAATGTGGTGAAAACAAAGGTTCACCTTCTGCTAAATCAAAATGCCCCAGGCAAAATTTATTCAGAAACATTAGTAATAAGAGAGATTTATTTGGTTTGGAGCCCCAATAAAGATGATAGTTACGCAGTTGCTCTGGAAAATAGGAGTAAAACAAATCTTCAAAGTGGTCATATTCTTTATAGCTAGACATTGGATAACCTTGAAAGTCAGTGCTGTCGTGAATCTTTTTTATTGCTTGCTTCAATTGCCTCATGTGATAACTGGAAGTTAGGGATTGATTATATACGTTGTTTTCTAAAAGTAATACAAAACTACCATCTATGCAACTGTTGAAGATTCAGGAATGTGAAGACCAACAACTCGTATGGATTATCCGTTCAACAACTTTTTCTTATGCTAGTGATGAAATGTGAAATTGGGTTACTATTCATATAGAAATATTCCTAATCCGTAATTCTTTATACGGAATTATCTTGTCTATCTTTGCGTTTCAATTTTAAAATTAACATAAGATGTCATTAGAAGTAGAAGGCGTATTACACAAGAAGTTTGAGACAGAAAATAAGACCGATACATTTCAAGCACGAGAGTTTGTAATCCAGACAGAAGGACAATATCCACAATACGTAAAGTTTCAATTGGTACAAGACAGATGTGGTGCCGTAGATCCATTCAATGAGGGTGAAAAGATTAAAGTTTATTTCGATCTGCGCGGTAGAGAGTGGAATGGAAAATACTTTACCAATTTGAATGCCTGGAAACTGGAAAAAATTGCTGTGAACCCTCCTCCGGCAGCTCCGGTAGGAGATACAGGAATGCCAAACGAAGAACCTCCATTTACCAATTTTAGCGATGGTAATGATATGATGGCAGGGGACTTGGATGATCTTCCGTTTTAAGAGAGTGGAAAAATTCGAAAGATTGAAGAGATTGGAAATACAAGTCTCTTCAATCTTTTCAATTGCATCAATCTTTATACTCTTCGTTTTACTAAATCCTTGACTGCAATTCCCAATTTGGGGAAATGATAGTTGAATTTTTCCTTTTCTAACATCTTGGGATAGACTCGATTACTATTCAAGACGACATTGGCCATCTCTCCCAGAAGCAAGCGCAATCCGAAAACAGGTGCGGGCAAGACTAGATTTCCATTTAGGGCCTCTTTTATCTCAGTAGTAAACTGTTTGTTGGTTAAGGGTTCCGGGGCTACGCTGTTGTAAATGCCTTCGGAAGTTCCATTCTCCATCTGATCAATAAACAGTCCGCATAGGTCATCAATATGAATCCAGGAGTAATACTGTTTTCCATTTCCAAAATAGTTGTACACTCCAACCTGTTGGGTCATAAGAATTTTGGGTAATGCACCTCCTTTGGTAGTTAGAACGATTCCGATTCTATTGATAATCAAACGATCTACATATGATTTTAATTCTGATGCGGCATTTTCCCATAATTGACAACATTCCGCCATGAATCCCTTCCCCACCGGACTTTTTTCATCTAAAATTTCATCATCACGATCTCCATAAAATCCTACAGCAGAGGCAGAGAGATAAGCTTTGGGCCGATGTCCTGTTGTCATCAATGCAGACTTTATTAATTCAGCACTCTTTACCCGGCTATCTATGAGTACCTTCTTTCTTGCATTGGTCCATCGTTTGTCCGCGATGCCCGCACCATTGAGATTGATAATATAATCTACTTTGACGGCATCCTGATCGATAGTCATGGATTGAAAATCCCATTTGAAATAGCGAACATGTTCTGTAGATTTCGAACTTCGCGAAAGTATTCGAATATCATATTTGGAAGCATCTAAATGTTCTACCAATCGACTTCCCACAAGCCCTGTACCGCCGGCAATAAGGATGCTTTTTTTCATAAATGCAACGTTGTATTTTTAAAGAAACCTCGGGTGATTCATCTTTGTTCAAGTGCGTGCGTAAGGAGGAGAAGGGAAAATGGCTGAAAAATTCATCTTTCAGACTCTAAAACGAGCCATATCCATTCGTAAGAGCACGGAGATCATTATTGTAAATACGAGAAGCGAACTACCGCCCTTGCTCAAAAAGGGCAAGGGAATCCCAATCACAGGCATGAGACCAAGAGCCATGCCCACATTGACAAAAAAGTGTAGAAAAAGGATGCCGGCAATGGCATACGCATAGTTTTGAATAAATGTGTTTTTGGCACGTTCAGCAATAATCACGATTCGGGCGAGTAGTAGGGTGAATAAAAAGATCACGCCAACACTTCCAATAAAACCCTGTTCTTCACCCACCGTACTGAAAATGAAATCAGTGGTTTGTTCGGGCACATAATTCAGTTTGGTCATGTCCCCTTCCAGAAACCCTTTACCCTTGATACCACCTGAGCCAATTGCTCGCTTCGATTGAATGATGTTGTACATTGATCCTCTAGGGTCACTTAGATCAGGTCGCAGCCATACATTGATACGGTCTTGCTGGTGAGGTTCCAAAAGATTTTCAAATGCAAAACTTGAACCGAACGCTAGAATCGCTGATAGAAATAAAGTGGGTAGAACGATGGTCATGGTACGAAACATACGTTCTTGTATTATGAAGTAGGTGTATACCAATAACGCCAAGGCGATAACACCAATCCCATACCAATACAAATCCCTCATATAAAATAGGATGGCCGTAAATGCAATTGCTAAGAATACAACACCAGATCTCCATGTCTGTCCAATATTGTACATGAAAATTCCCAATCCCGTTAAAGCGATTAACAGCGTTACAATCTTGGGATCAAAAACCAATGAACAAATAAATATCCCTGCAATGGAAAACCCAAGAATATAGACAAGGACAGAGAGGCCTCTTCTATAGAAAAGGATGAAAAAGGATAGAAAGATCAAGGCGGATCCGGCATCGGGTTGTAGTAAGATCAATAGCATGGGAAATGCGATCAACCCAAGAGAAATAAGAAGAGAATTCCGATTTCTAATATCTGTTTTGTACGAGGACAAAAAACTACTTACAGCCAATGCAGTACCAAATTTTGCTATTTCTGAGGGTTGAAATGAAAAGCCAAAAATATAGAACCAGGAACGCGCTCCTTTTATCACTGTACCAAATAATAAGACCAGGATAAGGAGTAATATACAGACTGCAAAAATGGGAAAAGCAAACGAATTCCAGAATTCCCATTCGACTACATAAATAATCACAAAGGTTACTACGGCCAACCCAAGCCAAAGTGTTTGCCTGCCGATTACACTGGAAAAGTCAAGATAAGCATGAGGATTGTTGCTATCGTATACCGCTGCATACAGCATCAACCAGCCAATAATCAATAAAGAGAAAAAAACGGTGAGCGTAATCCAATCAATAGACTTGGATGCTATTCTGGATCTTCTACTCATAAAAATTTATTGTCAACAACGGATCAGTATCCGATCAATTCGGATTTGTTTACATTATCCATAACAGGAATTACGCCTGGGAATTCTTCTTTAAGTTCAAGGAGAAAACCCATGAGTTGCATTTTAGTTTCATACGCTCCTACTTTGACTCTGTAATACGGCGCAACATGATTCCATATTACATCTATGTCTGGGTACATAGACAAAAACTTGCTACGGGCAGCTTCCATTTTTCTACGATTATTGGTCGTAATAATCTGAATTCTCCAACCTTTAATGGTGTTTTCTGCCTTATTGGTTGAAGTGAATTGGTCCATCATTTGCGATATAGTGGCACTCGCATTTACGTTTACAGTACCTTGTGCAATACCTTGAAAACCGAGCAATAAACCCAATAACATAATGATATACTTCATTTGAATCTATTTTTTATCAATCAATTTAATTCCTGAAGAAGTCCCTAGTCTGGTAGCCCCTGCTTCAATCAATGCGTTAGCTGCTTTGAGGGTTTTTATTCCCCCGCTTGCTTTGATCTGTACTGCATCTCCGAGGAATTTTTTCATTGCCTTCACATCATTTACCTTAGCCCCGGAAGGAGCAAACCCCGTTGATGTCTTCGCAAAATCAACGTTATATTTGACACAAAGATTGCAAAGAATTTCCAATTCTTCACGATTGAGATAAGCTGTCTCCAGTATAAGTTTTAAGATTTTTCCTCTTTTCAGTTTTGTAGCAGTAGTATAGCTGTCAATTTCATTTTCGATCAGATCCCAATTGCCATTCTGAACGGCAGGTATGTTGATCACGACATCCAGTTCATCCGCTCCGGAATCAATGGCTCGTGAAATAGCTTGAATCTTAGTTGCCACATGATCATATCCAAAAGGAAAACCTATAACTGTGCAAATATTTACCTCCGACTCACCCAATTCTCTTCTGGCTAGATCTACATAAATTGGTGGAATACAAACAGCCGCAAATTCATATTGTTTTGCTTCTTGGCAATGTGAAATGATCTGCGATTTCGTCGCTATAGGTTTCAGCAGAGTATGGTCAATAAATCGGTTTAATGACATTTATTGTATTTAAGTTGATTTTAGGTAATGAGCGAAATTCTAAGAGCAAGTTATAAAATTTTGCGAACTGCTTTTTAAAGAATTAAGGCTCTGGCTAGAGAATCAATTTTGAGTTTAGCAAGCTAAATGAAATTAGTATTCTGGTGCCAAGAGCTTGCCCCGTCCTGGGGCTTCTTAACTACTTGTAAAGCAAGAAGTATTTACTATATTAATTTAATTGCATCAAAAAATGATTTATAACCAAACTAAGTTTTATAACATGCTCTAATATCTACAGCGTAATATCCAATATTTTGATTGCAATAGTGAACTAATTACCTAAATCTTTTGTCAAGTTATCCAATGAAAATGAAGGAATTTTAATAAAAGGAAGTAACGATATAATCGTAAATGCGTACTCGATGCATGATCACATATACGATTATAAAAAGGAGTAGGCAGATCAAAATCATTCGGGCATTTCTTGCGACTTTTTTGTTTTTGTCCCTTCTGCTGGTATATCTGGATCTTGAAGAAGCCATTTGTTATTAAGATTAGAATTATGTGGTAAAGCTAAACAATCCAAAAATAAAAATCCACAACCGACTGGCGATTGTGGACTTTATAAGCTTTATTTCTTACGCTCTTTTTGTAAGATTTTATCCTTCCTTCTGAGCCTCAAGGTATTCTATAGCTTGACCAACAGTCTGAATGTTTTCAGCTTGTTCGTCTGGAATAGAAACATCAAATTCTTTTTCGAATTCCATGATTAGTTCTACCGTATCTAATGAGTCTGCTCCAAGATCGTTAGTAAAGCTGGCTTCATCGGTAACCTCTGATCCATCAACTCCCAGTTTGTCAATGATTATTTGTTTTACCTTTTCTGAAATTTCTGACATAGTGTTTGTATGTTTTTATTAGAGAATGCAAAATAACCGCTTAGGAAATTCAAAACCAAGTTTTTTAAAGATTATTTAACAGACATTATTTGTGAACAATTCTTTAACCTTTTGATAATCAATTCTTTAGTTTCACATATTAATATTGCTTATGTTTAATGCTAGCTGATAAAATGTGAAAAATGATCACTGAAACAATGATATTTACGTTTTACGTAAGGTAATTCGAATCAATTATTGTTTAGATTACACTAAGTACGTTGTATATTCGCAGGCCAAAATAGTCAGACCTTGAATAAAATTAAAATAATAGATCATCAGAATACCAAGATAATTGCCACGCTTGGTCCAGCATCTAGTAGTTCTGAAGTGCTGTTGAAGTTAGTTAAGGAAGGAGTTAATGTATTTCGACTTAATTTTTCACATGGATCACATGAAATGCACGCTGAAACGGTAGAACGAATCATGAAACTTAAAAAGGAACATGGTTTGAATGTAGGTATATTGGCTGATCTTCAGGGTCCAAAACTCAGAGTGGGAAAGATAGAAAATGATGGTATTGAACTCAAGCAAGGAGACATTGTCACTTTCGTCAATCAACCATGTGTCGGTACAAAAGAAAAGATCTACATGAGTTATCAGGACTTCGCAATGGATGTGAATAAAGGAGAGCAAGTGCTGATTGACGATGGAAAACTAGTGCTCGAGGTAATTGAAACAGATAAAATTAGCGAGGTGAAATTGATTGTCCTTTTCGGTGGCACATTATCTTCCAATAAAGGCGTTAATCTTCCTGATACCAAAATATCACTTCCTTCACTTACAGATAAGGATTTGATGGATCTGGCATTTATTCTTACGCTTCCTGTGAATTGGATTGCACTTTCATTTGTCCGAAAAGCACAAGATATTAAGGAATTAAAACGAAAGGTAACCAATGCTAACCATGGGGCTAAAATCATCGCAAAAATTGAAAAGCCCGAAGCAGTAGCCAGAATAAAGGAAATCATCAAGGCAACGGATGCAGTCATGATCGCCAGAGGAGATCTCGGTGTCGAAGTGCCCATGGAGCAACTTCCAGCCATACAAAAGCAAATCATAAAACGGTGTATTCAACGAGCCAAACCGGTAATCGTTGCAACGCAAATGATGGAAAGTATGATTACAAATCCAAGCCCTACAAGAGCAGAGATTACCGATGTAGCCAATGCCGTATTGGATGGTGCAGATGCAGTAATGTTGAGCGGTGAAACTTCTGTAGGCAAACATCCGGTTAAGGTTGTTCAAGCGATGAATAAGATCATAGAAGAGGCAGAAAAGCATTATGAAATGCACAACAAGAGACCAAAGCCAAATCCTGATTCAAATACGTTTTACTCAGATACCATTTGTTTGAATGCGCCCAAGATCGCGGATGATATTGGGGCAAAAGCTTTGTGCGGTTTGACGGTATCGGGATATACCGCTTTCAAAATGTCTAGCTACAGGCCCAAGTGTAAGATTTTCGTTTTTTCAGATCAAGATCATATGCTTTCTACGCTTAATCTGGTATGGGGTGTAAAGTGCTATAAGTACGATAAATTTACGACCACAGATGAAACCATCCACGACATTACAGAGATTCTAAAGGAAAATGGAGATGTAGACGTGGGAGATGTGATTGTAAATACGGGTTCAATGCCGCTTCATAAGCGTTTTCGTACAAATATGATGAAGATCACGGTGGTGGACTAGACTTGCCTCTGCGTCCTAAAAGGCTGGAATTCATTTTGAGTAGAAACCACTTTACAAATTTGTGTTCTCCCATTAGTGTACCAATGACAAAAAGCATTGCTTGATATACAAAGTAGATGGCTACAAACTTTACTACAAAGGCGATCGCAGCATTTTCGATTTCTATACCCAAGGCCTGGAAAAGAAATTTTCTTACTACGACTGTCGAGCTACCTGTAATTGCAAACATGATAAATATCCAGGTCATCCTGGCATTCGTTTTGATACCCCATTTTTCTTTCCAAAGTTCCCAGATTCGTTTCAATTCCTATTTTTTAAACCAGGTTAAATATTAAAGTTTATTTCTGTCTCGGTTTATATCTTGATTTATCCATGATCATCTGTGAATCTTTAAGATTGATCAGGTCTTGGATTGTTGTATTTGGATGCCTTTTCATGTATGCTTTTACAATCTGCAGCCCCATATAGTTAGCAGTCCTTCCTGGAGCTTTTGGAGGCATACCCGGAGAATTTGGACTGGGATTAAGATACTTGTTAATTTTTATCGTATTCGATTCATAAAATAATTCCTGATCAAAGAAAAAGGCCCACATTTCCAGTTCATTTTCCTTGACCCATTCTGTTTGCGCAGCAGAATACTCAAAAAGAATAGAATCTGGTGTTTTGGGAAGCATTTTTTGGAGCAAATAAAGTTGCTTCCCATTGTGTATCATATGATCCAATAAACGACTACCGGGTGCTCTGCCCAATCGATCGTTGATAAGGATCTCTACAAACATCTTGGGGATATATTCTTTAGAGAAGGTTCGGGTGAGGTATTCAGAAAACGCTGGATTTTTGGGATCAATGGCTTTATAATTATAGCTAGGGCCTAAAAACATATCCAGACCAATTCCCAACCCATCTCGATTTTCATCTTCAAAAATGAATTTTTGAAAGGTGTATTCTGAGGTAAACGTATAGATATTCGGAGCAACAAAGTCTATGAAATAATATTTCATGTATTTCATGGCTTCTTTTAATTCGGCCCAAATATTTTCTTCAAAATTTTCAAATACCAAGGCAACAGTATCTTGTAAATTGTTTATTCGTTCATCCGAGAGGTAACCTCTCAGATTGCTGTAAAATTCTTCTTCTGTATCACCTACAAAAGGCAATACTTCTGAAAAAAAGAGTTGAGTGAATTCCGGATAAATCTTTTGCAGTTCACCTATCTCAGCCTGCAAATTATTCGTATCCAGTTCGGCCAAAAGCTGATCAAATCGAATGAGTTTTGAATCTATGTCGATATCGGATACGTCAGGAACGAATTGTTTTGTATCACCGCTGCAATTCCAAAATATGATGCCTAGAACTGTTAGAATTATACTTGTTATCCCTTTTCTATTCATATCAAATAAATTTCAAATAGCCCATATGCGCTAATTCAAACGATGACCGCAAAATTAAATTTTATTGAATATGAAGTCATTCATTTTGGTCCAAAGATGCAGTCGAGCGTTGTCTCCATAAATGCCATGATTTCGATTGGGGTAGACGTAGGTATCGAATTGTTTGTTCGCTCTTATAAGAGCATTCATCATTTCAGTTGTGTTTTGAAAATGTACATTATCGTCGGCAATACCGTGAACGATCAAGTAATTTCCTTTCAACCTATCGGCAAAATAGACAGGACTGTTTTCTTTGTAGCCGGATTCATTTTCAGCCAAGGTTCGCATAAATCGTTCGGTGTAGACGGTATCGTACCATTTCCAACTCGTAACTGGTGCCACGGCAATGGCCGACTTAAAAACATCGTTGCCCTTCAAAATGCATAAAGAGGACATGTACCCACCATAACTCCATCCGAATATTCCAATTCGTGAGGCATCGACATAAGGCAATCCTCCCAGATATTTGGCTGCTTCGATTTGATCGATCGTTTCATATTTGCCCAATTGCAGATAAGTCATTTTTTTGAACTCTTCCCCTCTCGCTCCTGTACCTCGTGGATCAATACAGGCCACGATATAATTATTTTGGGCCAACTGCTGATACCACCAATAGTTGTTTCCTTTCCAACTATCGGTCACAGATTGGCTGCCCGGTCCACTGTATTGTGTCATAAAGACTGGATATTCCTTGTTGCTGTCAAAGTCATTAGGTTTAATCATCCAACCATTGAGCTCTACATTTTCGCTTGTCTTGAATGTGAAAAATTCTACGGAACTCACGGCGTAGTCTTCCTGTAGTGAAGCCATACCCGAATTATCTTCGATAACTCGAATCAATTTTGCATTTCGATCATATACGGTATAGGTGGGTGCCTGATTTGCGGTGCTGTATGTATTCACAAAATAATCGAAAGTGCTACTCCACTGCGCATTATTCGTGCCCGTATTATTGGTGATTAGTTTCATGTTGGCGCCTTCAAGATCGACAGAATATACATGTTTTCGAAGTGGAGATTTTTCTGCGGCCTGATAATATACTTTGCCATTGTTTTCATCAACACCATAAAACCCGGTAACATCATAATTGCCGGTTGTTAGCGCTTTTTTCTCATTGCCTTTCATGTCATACAGATAGATATGATTGTATCCATCTTTTTCACTAGTCCAGATGAAATGCTTTTTATCGTCCAGAAAGGTCAAATCATCTGTAATGTCAATGTAATATTTGTTGGTTTCATGCAGCAATACCTTTGATTTATTTTTCTTGGTATCGACCACATATAATTTGAGATCGTTTTGATGTCGATTCATTTTATACACCACAACTTTATCCTCATCTGCGGTCCATTTTACCCTTGGAATATAAATGTCGTTTTCTTCTCCAATCTCCAATTTTCGAATGTCTTGTTCTTTTAGATAGTAAATATGGGCACTGACATCTGCATTTTTCTCGCCCACTTTTGGGTATTTGAACGTCTCATAAATGGGATATAAACCATCATCATACTTTGTCATGGTAAATTCTTTCACATTGGTTTCGTCAAATCGAATAAAGGCGATTTTTTCGCCATCAGGAGACCAATAGAAAGCCTTGGCGAAAGAGAATTCTTCTTCATATACCCAGTCCGTAGAACCATTAATGATATTGTTTTTCAGACCATCATTTGTTATTTGTATGGTGTTTCCTGTGGTGAGATCCGTGTAGTACAAATTGTTTTTATGTACAAAAGCTGCTTTATCCGCCATAGGATTAAACGTGGCATATCCAATCTTTCCTTTTTCATTCCACACAGGTATAAGTTCCTTGCTATCCCTATCGTATACATGAAATTTTGCCACACTACTTCTTCGGTAGATGGCCTCTGTTTCACTTTTGATCATGATACGGTGCTCATCATCGCTGAAGGTATATTCATTAATCCTCCCCGAGAATCCCGCCTTTCCGATGAGTTCCTGCGCATTCAGAATATCCTCAACAAATTCTCCGGTGGTTAGGTCGTATTTCTTGATCGTATTGTCCTGCAATCGGGTATAGTGTTTGCCGTCTTGTAAAAAATTAAAACCAGGGACAGAATTGGCAAAAAAAGAAAAGTTTTGCCACAAGTCTTCAGTGGTGATTTCTTTTTGCGCCTGAGCTGTAACGACTAAAAAAGCAGAAGCTATAATGGATAAAAAGAATTTCATAATTAATGGCTTAAAATGTTTGAATGCAAGTTTCTCTAACGAACCTGAAAAGTACAAAGTGCTCATTAGAAATTAGAGTTTCTATATACTTTATATAAAAGATAACATCTGTTAATGGTTTTGATTATATTTGAAAATAACATCAACCAACTATTAAAACGAAAGGAAATGATAAGATCAAGTTTTTATGTTTTGCTCGTTCTGAGTGTATTCTTGGCAAGTTGCAGTAATCAAAAAGATATAGAAGAAAGTAATACATTGCCGTCACTAATGCTATTCCACTCTTCGATCAATACATTGGATCTTACGGGAATAGAAATCATAGATGGACCACTTCACCTTGTCAATACGGATGCCAAAGATTTAAGTTTTTTAAGTGGAATTAAAGAGGTTCGAGGAAAAATTGAAATTGCAAATAATGAGGATCTAGAGAGCCTTTTTGGTTTGGAAAATCTACAATTTGTCGAAACGATTAATATCAGATTAAACAAAAACCTTCGAAACGTTTCTTCTCTTAGAGATGTACAAATAGAAAAGGCGCTGCATTTGGTGCAAAATGGAATAGAACAAGTTCCTGTTTTTAATGGCCTTGCTAATCCATCTATTGAAATTAATATCGATGAACCGATGGAGAGCCTTGAGATCATTTCAAGTATTGAATCGGCAAGCAACATTCGCGTTGTAGATTCGAAGTTGGTGGATTTGGCAGATTTTAAAAATTTAAAGGAGATCGACAAATTAACGATTCAAGCCAATGCGCTTTTGGAAGATTACTGTGAAATAAAAACCCTTCTCGTAGAAAACGAATCTATTGAATTGGACTTTAAAGGCAACCGATTCAATCCTACAAAAGAAGAAATAATTGCACAATGCGAATAATTTTGATTGATTCGTAAACGATAGAATTTCACTTTTCTTGTTCTTTTTGGGTACATTTACACATATAATATATTTGTAATATGTCCAAGAAAAGCAAGAAACGGAAAGAGAAGAAAAGAGCACCGAAGGCAGAGAAAAGAATAGTTTCATCCATCGAAATGCCATCCTTCTGGGGTAACTCAACCCATCTTGCTGCCGTTTTTGCAGCACTAATCATCACATTTGCTTGCTTTTACAATACAACGAATAATGAGTTTGTGAATTGGGACGATGATCGTAATTTTTATGAAAACGAATATGTCTCTACTATTAATAAGGAGAATTTTTGGAGCAATACCAAAGAGATTTTTACCAGCAATGTGATTGGGAATTACAATCCACTTGCCATTTGGACCTTTGCGGTGGAGAAAAGAGTGTATGGTTTTGATCAGCCCGGTAAATGGCACTTGACCAATGTACTGTTCCATTTGATTTGTGTCTTTTTTGTCTTCCGAATTTGTTTGCTACTCGGATTAAAATGGCAAGGATCGTTGTTTATCGCCTTGCTGTTTGGCATACACCCAATGCGGGTGGAGTCGGTGGCATGGGTTACGGAGCGGAAGGATGTATTGTTTGGTGCCTTTTACTTGTCGGCATTGTATTACTATATCAAAGGGAAGCTCAACGGTAAAGGTTATCATTTAATTATTATTACACTTTTTCTATTGTCCTTATTTTCTAAGATTCAGGCTGTGATCTTACCTCTATCCATGATCGCTGTGGATTATTATCTAGATGGCAAATTGGAGTTAAAATCCATGTTTAAAAAGTTTCCCTATTTTGCTTTATCTCTGATTTTTGGTTTGGTGGGTATATACTATTTAAAGGATCAGGGATCATTAGAAAATGCGGTGACGTATCCGGCTTGGCAACGCATCTTCGTAGGCTCGTTCAGCTACATGATTTATCTAGTGAAATCGATTGTACCATACAAGATGTCACCCCTTTATCCGTACGCTCCAAAAATGCCGGCATATTTCTATCCTACACTTTTGTTGTTTCCAGCTATGGTATATGGAATGTACCTCATGTATAAAAAGGAAATGAAAGTCTGGTTTTTTGGACTTCTGTTTTTCACGGTAAACATTGTGTTTTTATTGCAGATCTTAGGTGCCGGGCAAGGGTTCCTGGCTGATCGCTTTACGTACATAGCCTACTTTGGTTTATTCTTTATCGCAGGATATTATTTTGATAAATTGATTATTGATAAGCCCAAAATGAAGATGTTATTGATGGGAGGGGCTGTCGCTCTATTTCTCATCTACGGATACATGACCATTCAACAAAATAAGGTTTGGAAAAATAGTGAAACCCTCTGGACCCACGTTTTGAAATACTATAAGAATGCCACTCTTCCCTATGGCAACCGTGCAAATTATCTTCGAGAACAAGGAAGAACCAAAGATGCCTTACGCGACTACAACGAAGCCACCCGACTGAATCCAAAAGGAGAACAAGCATTTAACAGTCGGGCACGACTTTATTTTGAAATAGCCAAGACAAGAGATACCTTGTTATTGGCGCTGGAAGACTACAATCGAGCCATCGAATTGAGCCCACAAAATGGAGAATTCTTAATCAATCGTGGGGCGACTTATGCGCGACTAGGAGATGTGGATAGAGCCATTGCCGATATCAATGAAGGACTAAAATACAAACCCGATCATGCTGTGGGGTATCTGAATAGATCTGTGATGTACAACAGCCAAGGTAAGATTCAGGAAGCCCTCGATGATATCAATTCCTACTTACAGTTAAAACCCTACAATGCAGATCTTTGGTATGAAAAAGGGCGAGCATTACGCAATCTCAATCGATTGCAGGAGTCAATTCCCGCGTATTCCAGAGCCATCCAATTGAATCAACGGCAAGGCGTATTTTATTACGAACGAGGCAGGACGTACATGGCGATGGGTAAGACGGCTGAGGCCAAGCGCGATGTGCAGATGGCCATTAATTTGGGATTTACTCAAGTGGATTCTGGATTGAGACAGCAGTTGGGAATTTAGATTTTGAGTATGAATTCATTTAAGTAAAAAATATTCTGTTTACTTACCACTTTTAAATAGACTGGGTTTTATGAATGGATTGTAGATAGATATTTTGCCCTTGCCTCGGTTTGTCTATTTTTGTTTGAAGCAATTCCATTAAGAATGATTGTACTTTAGCGTTCTAATGAAATGAAGTAAACACCTTTAACATGCCGGATATATTAAAATTAATCCAAAATGGAATTTTCATAGTATTATTTTTATCGTTAAATACCCTCGATGCTCAAGATAGAGGGAAGATTGACAGCCTTAGAGCGACCTTGTCCGATACAAACGACTCGTTGTTCTTGTTCTCTTGTAAACTATTGTACCGTGAATATTTTAGAACCGACCTCGATTCTGCCGGAATATATGCTAGGATGGCCTTTAGAAGATCGGAAGGGTCGTCAAATCCTCGTACGGAGGCAGATGGCAATAATCTACTGGCCACCTATTTTTTTCATACGTCAAATTTGGATTCTGCCCTTTACTATTTTCAAGCTTCACAGGCCAAATTCAGAGAAGCAAAAGACCTAACCTGGGAATTGAATATGTCTTCCAATATTGCTCTGGTCTTCAATCAAATGGGGAACATAGAACAAGCGCTGGAAGAACACATGAATAGCCTGGCAAGAAAAGAAAGTGTTGGGATGGAGGGAGAATTTCTGGCCAGTTCGTATTGGAATATTGGGAATGTACTTTCTAATTTGAATAAAAAAGATGCGGCATATTCCTATTATCTAAAAGCATTGGATATCTATAGGGGCATCAATTCAGAAGCCGATATCATAGATGTCGAATTTCAAATTGCTGGAATACTCGTTGATAAGGATTCCCTGGATAGGGCAGAACAACTCTTCTTGAAAAATGCCGAATACGCAAGAAAAAACAATCAACGAATTGCGCTGGCAGAAGTATACGATTGGTTGGGCGATATTTATAATCGCAAGCAAGAATATCAAAAGTCCGAAGCGGTATTGTTGGAAGCCTATCAGATTGCCAGCGAAAGCGAATCGAACTCCTTGCCTGGACAGATATGTAGAAGATTGACCGACTTATACATGGCTACGGATCAAATCAAAAAAGCCGAAAAGTACGCCTTACTATCCGTTGAAAATGCCAGGAAGATGGGAAGGGGTAAAAAAATAATCACAGACTTCTACAATTTATCCAGCATTTATGAGCAGCAAGGTGACTATCCATTAGCACTCGATTATTATAAACAGTATGCCCAACAGCAAGACTCTATTTTTGGTGTCGATAAGATGAATGCTATAAATAAGATTCAGACCGAATATGAGAAATTTAAAAAACAGCAAGAGATTGAGTTACTGGAGGAAAAAGAGAAACGTACAAAGATTGAGCGGAATGGGCTTATTGGTGGAATCGCAGGACTCCTTCTACTCTTTGGCTCTATTTTCTACGCGATGCGGCAAAGAATGAATCGAAATAGACTGGCCAAGGAAAAGCTGAATCAAGAGTTGGAGTTCAATAAGAAAGATTTGGAATTTAAGAAGCAAGAACTCCTGGCGTATGCATTGCAGCTTGCTCATAAAAACAAAGTATTGGATTCGATCAAGGAAGACGTGGATGAACTAAAACGTGGAGAAAGTAATCCCAGAGATGTTCAGAAGATAGTAAACGCCATATCTAGGAATCAGAATGATAATGAGAACTGGGAAGAATTCCGTAAGCGGTTCTTGTCGGTTCACAAAGATTTTGAGGCAAACGTCATGGATAATTATCCTGAAGTATCCAGCAACGAACTCCGACTTATGTCTTTATTGAAGATGAATCTTTCCAATAAGGAGATTGCCTACATACTGAATATCTCCGGTGATGGCATCAAAAAAGCGCGTTATCGATTGCGAAAGAAGTTGGGACTGGTGACGGGAGATTCGCTGGAAGCTTTTGTTTTGGGGTTGTAGACGAAAATGACAAGGGAATAGATATTAAGACTCCAGTTTTATATCCTATTCAGGTTTACCTAGGATTTATGGCTTCACTACACTTCGGTTTGAATGACAACTTCCGCTTAAATTATCTGGGTAGTTCTTCTTCTGAATTTACAACGTTGTCCTGCAAAACACAGTACTTCCATATCCTTTCAAGTGAGGATGAGAAAGGGCTGTTTGCGTTTAAAGCATGTCTTCAAAATTTTAAAATCCCTTGATTATCTTTACAAAGTTGAGATACAATAATCAATGCCCATTATATTTTATTGTACGGAGTATAGATCATATAAACAAAAACCAACATGCAGAATCAATCCTTTAAATATGATGTTTTTCTTTCGCATTCTTCTAAAGACAAACCAATTGTACTAGAACTTGCAAAACGTCTTCGAGATGATGGATTAAAAGTTTGGCTGGATGATTGGATGATAAAACCCGGGGATTCAATACCATTAAAAATTGAAGAAGGATTAAAAGATTCACGTGTTTTGATTCTTTGTATGTCTCAAAATGCTTTTGACTCTGAGTGGGTTTCCTTAGAACGTCATACTATGTTGTTTAGAGATCCTGGCAATAAAGAGAGAAGATTTATTCCCATATTATTGACAGATTGCAAGATTCCATTTTTATTAAAACAATATTCATATTTAGATTGGAGTGATAAAAGCAAAATAGGCTATCATAAGCTTTTGGATGCTTTGATAATCTCTGAAAAAAAAGAGGTAGAAAAGATAAAAGGAAATTATCTATTAACCACTTTAAAAGGTCATACTTCATCTGTATATAAATGCGCCATTAGTCCAGATGGAAAAAATATAGTTTCTAGTTCCTACGATAATACAATAAAGATTTGGGAGTTAGCAACGGGTAGAAATTTAGCTACTTTAGAAGGACATACTGATGATGTATTGGGATGTGCCATCAGTCCAGATGGAAAAAATATAGTTTCTGGTTCTTACGATAATACAATAAAGATTTGGGAGTTAGCAACAGGTAAAAATTTAGCTACTTTAGAAGGTCATACTAAATATGTGCATGGATGCTCCATCAGTCCAGATGGGAAAAAAATAGTCTCTTGTTCTGGTGATAGTACAATAAAGATTTGGGAGTTAGCAACAGGCAGAAATTTAGCTACTTTAGAAGGTCATGCTCAATATGTGTTGGGATGCACCATCAGTCCAGATGGGAAAAAAATAGTCTCTTGTTCTGGTGATAGTACAATAAAGATTTGGGAGTTAGCAACAGGTAGAAATTTAGCTACTTTAGAAGGTCATACTTCAGCTGTAATGGATTGCGTCATCAGTCCAGATGGGAAAAAATAATCTCTTGCTCTTTCAATAATATAATAAAGATTTGGGAGTTGGCAACAGGTAAAAATTTAGCTACTTTAGAAGGACATACTGAATATGTGCATGGATGCGCCATCAGTCCAAATGGAGAAAATATAATCTCTTGCTCTGCAGATAAAACAATTAAAATTTGGGAGTTAGCAACAGGTAAAAATTTAGCCACTTTAAAAGGACATACTAATAGTGTTTGGGGATGTGCGATTAGTCCAGATGGAAAAAAAATAATCTCTTGCTCATCAGATAATACAATAAAAATTTGGGATGGATTTAGTGTTTTAGCTGAAAGTATCTCAACTGACATCCAATACACTAACGCTAAAATAGCATTGGTAGGAGATTCAGGTGTTGGTAAAACAGGATTGGCTATTAGATTGTCTGAAGATACTTGGCGTGCTACTGAATCAACGCATGGTATGAATATACTATCTTTGGAGTTACCAAATACAAAGGAGCAAGATAGAGACAGAGAAGTTTGGCTTTGGGACTTTGCTGGTCAACCAGATTATCGTCTGATTCACCAATTGTATATGGAGGAAACATCATTGGCGCTTTTAGTGATTGATCCACAAAGAGAAGATCCACTTGAACCATTAGCACATTGGGAGAATGCACTTAACAAAGCTGTAAATATTACGCCTAATAAATTACTTATAGCGGCACGTTGTGACCGAGGAGGAATTACTATTAGCAAACATAAACTGACAGATTATTGTGTAGTTAAGGATTATACTTCATTTCATTTTACAGAAGCAAAAACAGGAAAAGGATGTGCTGAATTGAAAGAGGTAATAACAAAAACTATCCCCTGGCGTGATTTACCATGGACAACAACATCTCAAGTATTTCACAAACTAAAAATTGCCATTTTAAAAATTAAGAAAGAAGAGAATATTTTGATGCGTTTTGATTCTTTAAAACAAAGGTTACAAATTGAATTTTCTGAGGAATTGGTAAAAACGCAAGACATTCGAGCAGTAGTAGGTCTATTAGAAGGACAAGGCATTATTAAGAGATTAGATTTTGGAGATTGGGTATTAATGCAACCTGAACAAATTAATAATTATGCATCAGCGGTTATACGAGAAATCCGAAAAAATACAGAAGAAATAGGACATATCAAAAAAGAAGATGTATTAAACGGAAACATCGACTTTCATGACTTAAAACGTTTAGATACATATACTGAAAAAGAATTGTTAAGAGCAATTGTGCAGACTTTTATTGATCGTAATATTTGTCTACAGGAAGACACGAATAATGGTATACAATTGGTTTTTCCATCTTATTTCAAAATAGATCGCCCTGAATTATTAGATTCTCCTAATGTATTTATCACTTATACGTTCATAGGAGTGTTTGATGAAATTTATGCAACTCTTATTGTTCGCTTAATTCATGCAAATGATTTTGAAAGCCATAAATTTTGGAAATATGCAGCAGATTTTAAAACACATTCAGATAAACGCCTTGGTTTGCAATTAATTAAAAATAGAGAAAATGCAGATTTAAAAGTTTATTTTGAAGCAGATATTCCAGATGATACAAAGGTTTCCTTTATTAAATATATCCACGAACATCTTAAAAAGCATGCGAAAAATGTAAAGAGAGTAAGATCCTATGTTTGTCCTAAATGCAACGAATCTGTTGAAAAGAGTCGTGTAATGAAAAGAATTCAATTAGGTAGGAAAGATATTATTTGTGATGCGTGCGATAATAAGTTTTCATTCGAAGATATAATCGAAAAAAAGTTTGGTTCGGATCGATTTGGAAAAATAGTCGAAGAAATGGACCAAAAAGCGGATTTTAAGATTGATAACGAGAGTAAAGAGCTTATCCTGGTTGGTCATTCATTTACAACTGTAGCAACGGCAGGGCATATATTCAGACCTACACCAAATTCTGACTGGGGTGTAGATGGTGAGATAGAATTTAAAAACAAAGAGGGCAATGCCAGTGGTAGAAAAGTATATGTCCAATTAAAATCAGGAGGTTCCTACTTACGAAAAAGAAAGACTGATGGAAAAGAAATATTCCATATAAAAAATGAGCGGTTAATAGATTATTGGCAGTCACACAATTACCCTATTATGCTTGTAATAAGAGATGCAGAGGATAAAATCCGTTGGATGAATATAACGAGTAATCTAAAATCTCAAGCAAGAAAAACAAAATCCATTGAGTTTAATGGAGAAGACTTTACCCCATTGAATGTGGATAACTTAAGGAAGCAATTGTATCCAGAGATTTAGTACTTTTACCGATGGAAATAAGGATATTTTACAAATGCCAAAAACAACCTTCTCAAGAATAATCGCTGGCGTCATGAAATGGGGCCAATGGGGCGCCCAACTCGATCAATCTGCCATGGCCCAACTTATCGAAGACTGCTGTGCGTTAGGAGTCACTACCTTTGATCATGCAGATATCTATGGAGCACATACCACGGAAGAAGAATTTGGACATGCTTTTGCAGCAACTAATATCTCTAGAGAAAAAATCCAAATCATAACCAAGTGTGGTATCATGATGCCCTCCGATCGAATGCCGCATATAAAGCAAAAACACTACGATACCAGTCAGGGACATATCATCCGTAGTGTAGAAAACTCACTTCGGAATCTAAAAACAGATTATATCGATATGCTCTTGATCCATCGCCCCAGTCCCTTGATGGATCCCGACGACATCATGAAAGCGATCGATCTGCTAAAATCCAGCGGAAAGGTGAAAAGCTTTGGGGTCTCAAATTTTACAACCAGTCAAATGCTTTTGATCAATTCTGCTGTGGATGTAGAGGCCAATCAAATTGAGATATCCTTATTCGAGTTGTCTCCATTTTTGGATGGTACTTTGGACAATTGCATGCTCTATGATTTAATGCCAATGGCATGGTCGCCTTTGGGCGGAGGAAATTTATTTCAACCTACTTCTTCAGTAGAGTTGTTGGCAAAACGCGAACGGTTGACTCGAGTAGCTCAAAAGTACGATTGGTCATTGGATGAAATGGTCTATTTGTTTTTGTTGCACCATCCTTCCCATATCCGACCCGTGGTAGGTTCTTCTAAGATCGAGCGCGTGAAAGTTGCAGTGAATTGTACCCATACGATCATTTCTGATGCACAATGGTTTGAGATTTGGACGGCTGCTATCGGAACTGATGTTCCTTAATTGAAAATGCAAAATTAAAGATTGAAAATGAGTTTTTATTTGCTGCCGTTTGGGAACTTACAGCAACTTTATGGCTTTGGTATTATGTTTATCGCCGGTCTGTGACCTGGCTGTTTACAGGGTTTATAAGGTTTATATTTGATATAGGACCCAAAAAATAAACCTCATAAACCAGCAAAGCGCAGCGAGCTAATAAACAAGGAAGTGCAGCGAGTGATAAACAAAACACAAAAAAAACTACATTTGACCCAAAATTCAAAACAAACCAAATGGCTGGTAAACAATTGATAGAATGCGTCCCCAATTTTAGTGAAGGGCGCGATATGGAAGTCATTCGACAAATTACAGATGAGATTGAAAAAGTAGAGGGCGTAAAGCTATTGGATGTGGATCCGGGGAAAGCCACCAATCGAACTGTCGTTACTTTTGTAGGGGAACCAGAAGCCGTAATTGAAGCGGCATTTCAAGCGATCAAAAAGGCAAGTGAAGTCATTGATATGAGTCAACACAGTGGCGAACATCCTAGAATGGGTGCTACGGATGTATGTCCTCTCATTCCTATATCAAACATCACATTGGACGAGGTTGCAGATTATGCCCGAAAATTGGGGGAAAGAGCCGGATCGGAGTTGGATATTCCTTTTTACCTGTACGAACATGCAGCTTCTAAAAAAGAGCGAAAGAATCTGGCAAACGTGAGATCAGGAGAATATGAAGGCCTCCCGGATAAATTGAAAGACCCAAAATGGAAACCAGACTACGGACCAGCCCAATTCAATTCGCAAGCCGGGGCAACTGCTATTGGCGCACGAGACTTCCTTATTGCTTATAATGTGAATCTAAACACTGCATCCGTACGAAGAGCCAACTCGGTGGCCTACGATATAAGAGAAAAAGGTAGAGTAAAACGAAAAGGTAATCCGATAACCGGACCGATTGTCTATGGTAAAAACGGACAAAAGCTGTGGCAAAAAGGAACATGTAAATCGGTAAAAGCAATTGGCTGGTTCATTGAAGAATATGGATTTGCGCAGATATCGATGAACATTACAGATATCTCCCAAACTTCATTGCATAAGGCTTTTGAAGAATGTAGAAAGAGTGCCATGAAACGCGGGATGAGGGTTACGGGTTCCGAATTAGTGGGGTTAGTTCCAAAGAAGGTTATGATTGATGCAGGAAAGTACTTTCTGGCACAACAAGGCAGATCAACGGGAATATCTGAAGATGCTATAATTGATACCGCGATACATTCGTTGGGTCTGAACGAATTGGGGCCTTTTGATCCAAAGAAGAAGATCATAGAATACATGCTGGAAGACGAGGACGATCGACTTGTCGATATGAATCTCACTGCATTTGCTAATTTGACCGCATCCGAGAGTCCGGCACCGGGTGGAGGCAGTATCGCTGCATATATGGGAGCTTTGGGAGCTTCACTCGGCTCTATGGTGGCCAATCTCTCCGCACATAAAAGAGGGTGGGATGATCAGGTTGAATTTTTTAGTGAACACGCAGAAAAAGGGCAGGCCATCAAAGATCGACTTTTGGCATTGGTAGACGAAGATACAGAGGCATTTAATAAGATTATTGAAGCAAGTAGGTTGCCCAAAGGATCCGATGAAGAGAAAAAGATTAGAAATGCAGCTATGGTTGCTGCTACTAAAAATGCAATAGAAACACCACTAGAGGTAATGCAAGTTTCGTGTGATGCATATACTTTCCTAAAGGCAATGGCACAAAAAGGGAACCCAAATTCGGTATCGGATGCCGGGGTGGGGGCATTGGCATGCAGAGCTGCGGTACATGGTGCTTACTTAAATGTAAAGATTAACTGCGCTGGGTTTGAGGATGAAAAGTACATAGAGAAGATCTATAAAAAAGCGGATCGAATTTTGAATAAATCAGATAAGGCTTGTGCGGGAATTATTAAAATTGTGGATAAGGTAATTGATAATTGATAATTGATAATGAATAATTGGGTAAATGAAGATGTAAATGGGTAATTCTGAGGAATAGTGGATACTTTGTTAAGTTTTTTTAGTTTTCTTATTTTGGTAAGAATGAACAAAAAAACACCTTAAGCGATTCCGTGATTCCGCAAAAAACGTCTTCAAAAATACCTTGTTGATAAATAGAAAAAACATCTTAGAGATTAAATCCGTTAAAAACTGAAATAAGTGAAGATGAAAAGAAAAGAATTTCTGGAAAAATTGGGAGTCGGTGCGGCATTTGTTTTGACTTCTACCTGTATGGGAGGATGTTCGAGAGATCAGGCTGATCCTCCAAGAGCTATTGATCTAACCATCGATTTGGATGATCCAAAATATGCTGAATTACAGATTTTTGGTTCTTTTGTTATTGAAGAAGAAATTGTAATTGCAAGAAGTAATACGGGAGAATATATCGCAGCAACACTTATTTGCAGTCACGAACAACTTTCCCAGATTACATACAGTGACAGAGAGGGAGCTTGGTTTTGTACCGCGCATGAAGCTTTATTTACAGAAGAAGGCGAGGGATTAAATGCAAATGGAAGCAATGGCTTAACCGTTTATAATACAGAACTTAATGACAATCTTCTTCGAGTTTTTAGCTGATCTAAAGGAAAAATGCAATCACGTCATGAATTATTAGCATAATACTTGTACAATAAATTGCAATGCTTATGTGTTTTAATGGTCGAAAGTATTTATTTTTTAACGCTAAATCTTCTAAATGGAGCACTACTACACTGAAAAAAATTTAATACAACTTATTTACGGCGAATGCGACATCTTTGAAAGACTTGAAATGGAGCATTCTATTGAGAATGATCAGGAAATGAATGAAAACTATAACGAGCTTTTTAAAGCTTATAAATCACTTCCAAAGGTCAAATTTTCACCGCTATCTTCTACCATCAAAAACATATTGAATTATGGAAGTGGAAGATTGAAAACCGCAGTGTGCTGATTCAGCACTTAAGTAAGAAGAATTTAAAGCCCGGACTTCATACTCCGGGTTTTTTATTTTTGAATGTCTCTATTCTCTAAAGTTTATAGGGTTTATCATCTTGCTGCGTTTTAATTGTTTGTATGATTCGTTTTACTCACAAGTTTATACTTCTAATTTTTCAACAATTCACCAACTCAATAACTTAACAACTGAATAACTTCCCTCCGTTATTCCTATCTTGCCCCAAAATTTTCAATTTCTTCCAAACGCTACGTTATGGACATAAGAGACATCATATCTACAACCCTGATCCTTTTTTCCGTAATTGATATTATCGGTAATATTCCTATCATTATTGATCTCAAAAATAAAGGTGTTAAAATCGAACCGGGAAAGGCGAGTTTGGCAGCACTATTTATTATGTCCATTTTTTTGTATTCGGGAGAAGCGATTCTTAGTCTTTTTGGTGTGGATGTAGAATCATTTGCTGTTGCTGGTGCTATAATTCTATTCCTACTGGGGATGGAAATGATTTTGGGAATCACACTTTTTCGAGACGATCCCAAGTCAAATTCGGGTACTTTGGTTCCCATAGCTTTTCCACTTATTGCAGGAGCAGGTACAATGACAACGATTATTTCCCTCCAATCCAAATACAGCAATATCGATATTCAGGTCGCAATCATTCTCAACATCATTCTTGTATTTATAGTCCTTCGAACATCAGGATGGATTCGGTCAAAAATCGGTCCTGGAGGTGCGAATGTGTTGAGAAAATTATTTGGAATTATCCTACTTGCTATTGCGATTAAATTGTTCAGAGAAAATTTTCATTTAATCATAACTCAAGAAAGTTTCATTGCAAATTAAAAGTATCTCAAATTATCCGTAGATACCCTTAGAAAAAATTAGTGTTTCTACTGACAAAGACGTGGTGGTCGGGTGGTATTTTTAGTGTCTTAGAGTAGTGAGATCTAATCAAATAGAAAAACGCTATTTACTGCAGTAAAAATATACTTCTTTGAAAGCAATATACCTAGTTGGCATCTTCATTTTTGTCATAGCGCTTCCATGGTCTAATGGACAGATAAGTGCTGATTTTTTTACTTCCAATCAAGAAGCCTGTGGTAGTTTGCAAACTACATTTTTTGATCAATCCACCAGTAATACTAGTATAATTTCCTGGGCTTGGGATTTAGGTGGGAATACATCAAGTCAACAAAACCCCGGAGCTATTTTTGCCTCTCCGGGTTCATATACAATTTGCCTCACCGTCACCGACGTAGATGGCAACACTGACACGGAATGCAAAGAAGCATACATCACCATACATCCAAACCCTGTCGCCAATTTTACCGCGAATGTAAATGAAGGCTGTGCTCCCATTCAAGTTCGATACACTGATCTTTCAACCTCTGAGAATAGTGAAATAGTATCGTGGCTTTGGGGTATAGGTGGAACTGCGGGCGTAATAGACACTGAGGATCCAGCTCAGATTATTCAAACCTGGTATGTAACTGGTGGAAATTTTACAGCTAGCTTGACGGTTGAAGATAATTTTGGTTGTACAAATACGGTTACACAGAATAATTTTATCAACGTATTTCAGATTCCTGAACCCGATATCACTTCACAATTGCTTTCCTCTTGTCAATTGCCATGGGAAGTGCAATTCACAAATAACAACGCGGATTCTTCCGTAGAATACATCTGGGATTTTGGCAATGGTTCTATGTTTGAAGGCGAAACACCTCCAGTAGTTGAGTATACCGAAATAGGAGTCTATGACGTAACGATCTATATGGTTAGCGGAGATTGTAGAGATACACTAAATTTGAATGGCTACATTGATACCGATGTTACTGCTTTATTTTCGTACGAGCCCAATCTAACATGTCAAAATTCTGCGATTCAGTTTACAGATCAATCCGTAATTTCTGCGGATTCCGTATTGTGGAACTTTGGAGATGGAAACGTTTCAAAAGATGATAACCCCAATCACTCTTATATGGATTCTGGTTGTTATGAAGTGACCTTGATTCGATTCGCTCAAGAGTGTTCTGATACGGCGGTAGTTTCCTGTATTGAGATATTGCCGACACCTGAAGTTGAAGTGCAAATAGATAACCAGTTTAATTGCACGCTTCCTACGCTAGTTACTTTAACCGCAAGTTCTTCCGTCTCTGGAAACTTTACCTGGGCGTTTATGAATGGAAGTGCCAACATAACAGCAGATACCAATAATGTTCCTATTTTGATAGAAGAATATGGTGAGTATACGGTGAATATGACGTTTACCGATTCGGTAGGTTGTTCATATGAAGAATACGCTATCCCCATTGATATATTGCCATTTGAAGCCAATCTTCCGGTTCAAGGTCCATCCGGTTGTGCTCCACTGACGGTCACCTTAGTGGATAGTGTATTCAGTCCGGTGGAAATAGTAAGATGGGACTGGTCTATCGAAAATGGCCTTTTTAGTTCCACTTCAAGCACACCAAATTTTACCATCCAGGATACCGGAAGGTATGATGTGACTCTGATAGTTGAAAACATCAATGGGTGCATTGATACTGTGGTTGTGGAGGATTATATTAAAGTCGGGATGCTTCCTGAGGTTGATTTTGTTGCGAATCCGTTGGAAAGCTGTTTAGATGTGGCGAAACAATTCACGGATTTGTCCAGTGACTATGTGGATGAATGGGAATGGAAATTTGAATCTTTTACATTTTCAAACGAACAAAACCCTTTTGAGACCTTTGGCTTTCCTGGTACGTTTGATATTGTTCTGACGGCAGCTCATAATGGGTGTTCAGACTCATTGCGCATCGAAGATTACATTACTATTTTGGAACCCGTTTCAAGTAAAGATTTCGAATACAATTGTGAAGACCCTTATTCGGTTAATGTTATAAATACTAGTTTTGGATATGATTCTTTAAGCTGGACATTATATCTTTCAGATACAGATAGTTTGATAACATCCGATACTATTTTTGGTACATATACTTTTTCAGACAGGGGAAAATATTTGCTAAAGCTGTATACTACCAATTTCGAGACAGGATGTGAGCATGAGTCAATAGATACAATTCATATTGTGGATCCCATTGCCTCTTATACCTTGGATACCCTTCGTGGGTGTGCTCCTCTGGAGATTCAACTTGGTGATTTTTCTCAGGATGCCTTTTCATATGAATACCTTACAGATGCTGGGACAATCGATTCCATTTTTAGTTCTGAACCAACGATTACATTCACAGAAGGGGGTGTGATTAATGGTCCACTTCTTATCATTACGGATATTCACGAGTGTAAAGATTCTTTCCAGTTGATGGATAGTGTGATTGTGAATCGATTGGATGCTGCGGTAGAATATCCTTCTGTGGTATGTGTTCCGGATGAAGTGGATTTGATTGAACAAAGTGTGGATGTTTTAGGTAATAAAATCAAATGGGAATGGAAAATTGCAAATGGGCTCTTCCAGTCATCTAGTCAAGATACATCCATCTACCTTGATTCAGTTGGGGTATATGACCTCTCTTTTAAGGTGGAAGATGATTGGGGGTGTGAGGATAGTCTTTACATACCTTCAGCGATTAATGCCGTTGAAATTGTTCCGGATTTCACTTCAGACACTTTGGGATGCACTACAGCTCCCATATCGTTTACTGCCATGGGGGATAATGGGTTTGTGGACTCCTATGAGTGGGATTTTGGAGATGGAAACTCTAGTGTTGAACAAAATCCTGAGCACAAATATGCACAAGAAGGTGTATATAATGTTTGTCTTACCATGGGAGATTCCAGAGGATGTTTCAGGACAATTTGCAAAGACGAAATAGTCACCATTATAGATCCCGATGCCAACTTTACCGGAGATCCAATTTTTGCCACCTGTCCTCCATTGTTAACCAATTTTGAAAATCTATCAGAAGATGCCATAGCTTACACATGGGACTTTGGAGATAACAGTGGACGTTCTTTGAATGATTCTCCCAGCCACGTTTATACCTCTCCCGGGACATATGACGTGACTCTAATTGCACAATCGACTTCTAAATGTTTTGATACGTTGATCATTGAAGACTTTGTACGATTGGAGGGACCAAGCGGTGAGTTTACCTTCGAATTGTCTTCTGTATGCGTACCGATCCGAGTAGATTTATTTGCACAGTCGGATGGATATTATTCGTATACCTGGGATTATGGAAACGGAGTCCTGGACAGTGTTGCTGGTTTGATCATTACAGATACTACCTCGTTTACTTATACGGAAACGGGAATATTTACGCCTAAGTTGATCATTACGGACAGTATTGGCTGCAGTCGAAGTTTTGCCGGTGATCCTATAGCAGTAAATGAAGTGGAGCTGGATTTTCTTAAGACTACAGACCCTCTTTGTGGGCCTCCACTAGATGTGCATGTAGATAATATAAGTTCGGGAACCACTGATGCAGTAACCTATTCATGGTATGTAGAAGGACCTCAGGAATTTACATCCTCCGACAGTTCTCCCGTCTTTAGCATAACCGAAAATGGTGTATATAGTGTGAATTTAATTGCGGCTTACGACCTTTGTATAGATACACTGACAAAGCATGACTTTTTGGAAATAGCTGCTATTCCAGATGTTGCATTTGAAATAGTAACGGATGCATTTTGTGCTGATGTAAATGCCCAATTTATCAATACCTCTTCGGTATCATATGGAGAATTTGCAGAATGGCACTGGGAATTTGGTGATGGCAATTCTTCTAGTGTGGAAAATCCAATTCATCAATATACGGGTGAAGAAAGTCGTACCATCACATTGACAGGAATTACGGACAAAGGATGTGAAGCTTCATTTACAACAAGTTTTGATGTATTGCCTAGTATGCCGGTAGACGCCGGGGATGATCAGTTGATTTGCGTTGGAGATGAGATTGAGCTGAATGGACAAGTTGAAAATCTATTGGAAAATGGAACCGTCTATTGGGAATCTAACCCGACATTAAGTTGCCTCGATTGCTTGAATCCTGTCGCATCACCACTATTTACGTCACAATATTTTTTGGTATCTATTCATCCCAATGGATGTGAAGCACGTGATACCATAGAAGTGACAGTCGTTCCCATTCCCGGTCCGGAATTGACATTGGCCGGAGACAGCATCATTTGTTTAGGAACGGAATCCACGATTATTGTTGAAGACTTTAACCCGGCATACAGCTATTTTTGGAATCAAGATGTTCCCGGTCAGGATTGTTATGAAGATTGTGAAGTGGTAAATGTAAGTCCTGAAGAAGAGACTACTTATTTTGTTACCGTGATCAATGAATTTGGATGCGAAGAGTCGGATAGCGTCACGATTGAGGTAGAGTCGTCATTCGTAGAATTTATTCCAGATGTAAAGGGAATTTGTGTGGGAGAAAGTACTACATTACACGTTCTGGCTGGAAACAATCCACAATGGGATTTTGATCCGGATATTTCGTGTCTTACTTGCTCGGAAATAGAAGTAACACCAGATCAAAATAAGAAATACTATTTAAGTATTGAATCAGATATTGGATGTATGTATTATGATTCGGTTGAAGTATTGGTCATTCCTGATAATTTTTTGTCCGCTGGAAGTGATGAAGAAATCTGTTTGGGAGAATCAATAATGCTCAATGCTTCAGGGATTGGTGATGTACAGTGGTATCCGGAAGAAATCATTGAGAACTCAACTTCTTTTTCCACGCGGGCAACGCCCAATGCCTCTGGATTCATCGGATTAGAAGCCACCTTTGATGAATGTACCCAGTTAGATAGCTTTTATGTTGAGGTACATACGCATGCTGAGATAACAGCGATTGGGGATTCTATTTGTACGGGTGGTACGGGAATTCTAAGAGCGGAAGGAAAAATAGATTCATACCGATGGAAATTGGATGATGAAACCCTTTTGAATCAAGATCTCGAAGCTAGCGCCGAAACTACTAAGTTCTATAAGGTGATAGGAGAATACAGGTCTTGTGTGCCAGATACAGCGGAAGCCATGCTCTTTGTTCATCCGATCATAGAATATGCTCTGCCTGAAGATTTCTATATCATTCATCTCAATGATCAGGTAGCGCTTAAACCTGAATTTGATAATTCCAGAAATTATCTTTTCGAATGGTTTCCGGAAACCGGTTTAGACTGTGCAGATTGCCCTGACCCTATCATCAGTGGAATAATGGAAAACATGGAATATGAGTTGCTCGTGGAAGATGAAGATTCAGGATGTATGCAGGCATATGAAATAAGCGTTCGATTTCAAAATGAGTGTACTCAAAATATATTTCATTTGCCCAATATTTTTAGTCCCAACAACGATGGGGATAATGACGAATTTTTACTAACCACCAGTAATCCTGAGGAATTTATTTCTATGTCAGTTTTTGATCGATGGGGCAATCTCCTTTTCTCCTCCAATGATATCAATGAAGGATGGAAGGGGACAATGGGTGGTGCCACAAGGGTTCAGCCAGGTGTTTATGTCTATCGGATCGAACTTATCTGTCCTTTTACGACTGAGAATATTGCAATTTTGGGAGATATTACGGTTATTTATTAAGAAGGTATAGGGAATAAGGTTTATGGTGTAAGGGGAGACTTTTACCTTTTTCAAAAAACAACTTGAATAGAAAACCTATTTGGGTTAAGAAGCATTACTTTTATCGGAATAAACAATAAAAACTAGTACCATGACAATTAAGAAAGGAGATAAGGCGCCAAATTTTTCATTGCCAGCCTCGGACAAGAGTGAAGTTAGCCTTACGAATTACGAAGGCAAGAATGTAGTCCTGCTATTTTTTCCATTGGCATTTACAGGAGTATGTACCACGGAACTATGCACAATGCGGGATGATATAGCAACTTATAATAATATGAACGCTGAAATATTGGCCATTTCTGTTGATTCTCCGTTCTCATTGGCAAAGTTCAAAGAGGAGCAAAGTCTAAATTTTCCACTTTTGTCGGATTTTAACAAAGAAGTTTCTAGATCGTATGGTGCTCTGTATGAGGACTTTGTGTTAGGTATGAAGGGTGTTTCTAAGAGATCAGCCTTTGTAATCGACAAAAATGGCATAATTAGATATGCCGAAGTTTTGGAAAATGCCGGGGAGCTTCCTAACTTTGTAGCCGTTAGGGAAACATTAAATAGCCTAAGTTGATTATTACCAGTAATTCAATTTAATAATGACGGATATATTGAATATTGAAGTTTCTGAGCTTGAAGATATCATGCTCTTAGAGGAAACAAGTACGGGAAACAAAGCCGAATTAATCGTTTATAATGATGACTTTAATACCTTTGATTGGGTGATCCAAAGTTTTATGGACGTTTGTTCGCACACCTTTGAACAATCAGAGCAATTGTCTCTATTGGTTCATTATAAAGGAAAAGCAACTGTGAAGACAGGAGTTTTTGATGAGTTGAGACCACTAAAAGATGCATTAGTAGACAGAGGTTTATCGGCTGTGATCGAGACCTTTGTGGATAAATAATAGCATTCTTTTCAAGATATTAAAAAGGCAATGACCAATCGTCGTTGCCTTTTTTGTTACACTACTTTTTTTGAATTACCTTGTTTTTTAGAATAGTATTCCTTCAAGAATAGTCAGTAAAGATTGCGATTTTGCCCTCAAGATGTAGTATTGAAATCATAATTCATATTCAAGACCTTTCTACACCGTATGGTAATATTAAGTAAAAACGATATTTCATTTCCACACCCGGAATTGGCCAACGCCTATGGAGCCATTGCCATGGGAGGGGACTTGGAGGTAGATCGACTTTTACTTGCCTATCAATATGGATATTTCCCATGGTTTAATCCTGACGAACCCATTATCTGGTGGCATCCCGATCCGCGTTTTGTACTTTTTACAGACGAAATACGCATCACCAAAAGCATGAGGCCTTATTTTAACCAGGAAAAATTCAAGATTACCTTTGACCAAAATTTTTTGGATGTGGTAAACGCTTGTCAAAAAATAAAACGGAAAAATCAACCTGGAACATGGATCACCGAAGACATCAAAGATGCGTACCACAACTTGCATTTGATGGGTTTGGCGCATAGTGTTGAAGTTTGGCAGGAAGATCAATTGGTCGGCGGCTTGTATGGTGTATCTTTGGGGAAAATTTTCTGTGGTGAATCGATGTTTAGCAGAGCAAAAAATGCATCTAAGTTCGCCTTAATTTGTTTGTCGTCGATTTTGTGGAAGCGAGGATTTGAAATAATAGATTGCCAAATGCCGAACCCACATCTCAAAAGTATGGGTGGTCGATATTTGAGTAGAGCAACTTTCATGGATTATCTTCGTTGTAATGTTTTTGAAGAAACGATTCAGGGAAATTGGAATGAAATAATGAATGTTTATCCCGTAAAAGAGTTAATAAAATGATCTCATTTGATCGATATGTATTGGAAAATGGATTGCGATTGATCGTACACGAGGATAAAAGTTCTCCTATGGTTGCGGTGAATGTCGTATATGATGTAGGTTCAAGAGACGAAGATCCTTCAAAAACGGGTTTTGCCCACCTTTTCGAACATTTAATGTTTGGAGGTTCTCAGAACATTCCAGACTTCGACGGGCCTATTCAAAATGCAGGTGGAGAGAATAATGCGTTTACCAATACCGACATGACAAATTTTTACAATGTACTTCCGGCAGAGAATGTAGAAACGGCTTTATGGCTGGAGTCGGATCGTATGCAACAACTCATATTTTCGGAGAAAGCATTAAACATTCAGAAAAAGGTAGTTATTGAGGAATTTAAAGAGACTTGTCTTACTCAACCTTATGGCGATGTATGGCATCATCTTTCTGAATTAGTATACGAAAAACACAGTTATAGATGGCCCACTATTGGTAAAAGTCCATCACATATCGAAAATGCAAAATTGGAAGATGTCGTCCATTTTTTTAACAAACATTATACACCCTGTAATGCTGTATTGGTAATATCGGGAAACATGTCTGGCAAAAAAGCATATGGCTTGGTGGAGAAGTGGTTTTCGAATATACCTTCTGGCAATAAGTATAACCGTCAATTGGATTTTGATACTCCGCAACATTCGAAAAAACAAAAAGTGGTGAAGGGAAATGTCCCACTGGAAGCCTTGTATATGTCATTCAATATGGTAGATCGAAGTCATCCGGATTACTACGCCTATGATCTCTTGTCGGACGTGTTGAGTAATGGAAGATCATCACGACTATTTCAGCGATTGATGAAAGAGCATCAATTTTTTAGTCAGATCGATGCCTACATTTCGGGGACTTTTGATCCGGGTATGTTTGTGATTGAAGGAAGACCGATGCCGAATATCAGTACCGAAAAAGCAAAAGAGGTAATTTGGAATGAATTGGAGATTCTTAAAGCACAACCTATTGATTCCAGGGAACTGCAAAAGTTGAAAAACAAAATTGAGAGTAGTCTTGAATATTCGGAGGTCAATATTCTTCATAAATCCATGAGTCTGGCTTACTTTGAGTTACTCGGAGATGCTAATCTTATAAACAAAGAGGCACTGGAGTATCAGAAAGTGACGAGTGAGGATATCCAGCGCGTAGCCAACAAAATTTTCAAAACTGAAAATTGTACAGAACTAATCTATCTTCCGAATGAAAATTGAGATTCCAGATGGAATTGAGATTTTAGTGTTTACCGGGCCGGAATCCTCGGGCAAAACGACTTGTGCGAAACGTATTTCAACAGCATACAATTTACCTCGGGTTGAAGAGTATGCCCGAGAATATTTGATTCAAAATGGTACGGATTATACATTTGACGATCTTCAGATTATTGCTCAGAAACAACAAGAAAACGAATGTTTGGCACATCAGGAAAATGCTCTGATTGTGTGTGATACAGATGTAGTGACGATGGAAATCTGGGCCAATGTAGTGTATAATAAATCAATGAATTTAACGGATGAGAGAAGGACAAAAAAATATTACTTTTTATGTTCTCCGGATATACCTTGGGAATCAGATCCATTTAGAGAAAATCCCAATGATCGAGATCAGTTATTTGAGAGGTACCAAACATATTTAAACGAGCATAACTTGCCTTACAGCATTTTGAGTGCCGAGAAAAGGAGATCATTAGAATTGGACTTAAGGAGCAAAATCAATAAGTAGATTTACTATTATTTTGAAGAATTCTACTCAAAAAATCAATTGTATAGTGTTCAATAGTTAATCTAATTTGATTTTCAAATAGAAATGGGCTATATTAATGGAACCATTAGCCGAGCTGATACAAAGCCTCAAAAAATCAACTTATCATGTTACGGTCGGCGTATACCTTTCTATTTACATTTCTGTTTTTCAATATCTCATTTGCCCAGGACAGTAAACAGTTAATTGTTTTTAATCCTGAAGGATTGATTGTAAAATCATATGCACCAGAAAACCATAAGGGAATACACATCAGGTATAACAACCAGGGATTCCATAATTTTTTAATAGAAAATGTTCCTGATGAAGACAAGAACAAGTATTATCTTATTTACCAATATAGAATTAACGACAAAAATCACGAGCCGGGCATTATAAATATTCATGAAGACGTACATATAGAGCAATTTAAAGCTACTGGAATTGATAGAGAAGTTTTAACCTTGGCTATAGGAGAGAATCGATGTCATGTTGATGCCAGAAGAGATGCCAATCATAAAGAAAGAGATATAGTTTCGTATGCATTGATTAAGCTTAATATACCCGATTACATGCCAATTCCACATGTAGAGAATAAGATACTATTGAATTTTAATAGGGCTCTTACTGAGAAACTTCAAGAAGATATAAGTTACTCAGACTCGTGCTTAGTCTTATCCTTATTCAAAGATATGTATGAGAGAATTACTAAAGAGGTGCCTATGAAAGATGCATCTTTTTGGAATAACCTAGGAGTAAAAAAGCGCTTTCTTGAAGAGGCAGGATATAGTTACTATCGTAATTTATTGAAGATTCAATTTCTAAGATATTGGATGAAAATAGTTGGGTTTTATTCCACCGAAAAAGTCTTAGGCATAGACTTCTATAAGAATTCCATTTTCAGAATAGATAAAAGTCTTAACATAACCAATAACGATAACATTAATAATCTGATTAATTGCAAAGAATATCAAATTGATAGTGATACAGTTTTAACTAAAATGAACGACACTCTGTCTTTGAACAGGAAAAGATTAAAAGTATTAGAAGAAAGATCCAAACAATTAGCATCTTCAAAAATAGATAGTATTTTGATTAGTATGACTAACCAGATAATTGATTTAAATGAAGAAATATTTAGGCTTGAAGCATCAATTAAAAGTTTGAAGAAGAGTAGGTTAGAAAATTGCAAAAAGAAGCTTGATAGATTGGCCGAAATGAGTATTGGAAGAAAATTTAAGGATTGTCTGAAAAAATTTCCCTTTCTAGAAAATGAGGCTGTCGATGTTTTACATATTGGTTACGCAATCGAGAATACGCATGAAACGAAAGAGGTTATTTATGAGGTGGATATTAGAAAGGTTAATAATTCAGATACAGTGGCATTGACGTTTGCGCGTCAGACTCCGAGACTACCTCAATTAACAACAGATGATAGATTATTTGCCAAAGTTATTAATTTGACACCGGAGCTTCTTCTTTCCAATCCATTCTTTCTGGGGATGAAGGTGGATCAAAATACAACTGTGAAAGAATGGGAAATAGCCAACGGCCCCAAAATAAAGGTAGTAGAAGGGAATGGTTTGGCGGACTTGGTGAATTTTGGATTTGGTAAAAGCGAAGATTTATCTCCTCCTTTGGGTTCTTTAAAAAATGAAAGCTCAGATTATGGCGAAACCAAGTATTTCAATAAAGTATACCTTGTTTTAAAAAGCCATCTTATTCCATCTTCCGAAAAGCGGTCTACCTATTATATTGATTATCTGTTGAGGTTTCCCAATACGTTGAGATACAGTTCAAAACCCGAAATTACCTTTTCCGTGCCATCATTGAATTTGGATCCTGAAAAAGTAAATCCTCAGAATGCTTATGTCGACTACTTCGATCCTGTGAGAACACGTTACTCTTTCTCCATCAATACAGGAGCGATCTTCTCCCAATTCACAAACTATTCCTATGATTCAACCCTAGTAGAGGGAACTAACGATATATTCTTTCTTCAGGAACGAAAAATCTCAGAGCGAAAATTTGTTCCTGCTGTTTTCCTCTCTTTCTATCCATGGGCAAATGACATATTTGATGGAAAACTTAATAAGACCAAATTGCACTTAGATGTAGGTGTTGATATTAATGGAAGTGATATTTTAAACAATGTTTATGTGGGTGCCGGTTTAGAAGTACATCGATATATTCAGATTGTAGGAGGATATAGGTTTGGCAGTCATCAAAGAGCAGACCTGAGTCGGATTGCACCAAATTCGTTAGACATATCGAATTTACTAAAAAACGAAACCGATGGGAGTTTCTATTTCGGTATTCTCCTTGGATATAATATTTTCTAATCAAGAAGAATATAATTATGAAAATCACATATCTCCATATTTTGCTTATTTCAACAATCCTACTATTAAGTGGATGTGATGATGAAGTTGTTCCTGGCGAAAGCACCTCTAATATTCTAATAAGAGGAAATATCTTCTATTATGATGTTGTCACAGGTAAAAAGGTAGAAAACAATAAGAATATTAAAATAACCCTTAAATCGCGAGATGAGCAAGATCAATTTGTGATTGATGAATTGGAACGTGCAACTGGATTCGAGTATCAGTTTGGGCCGCTAAAGGAAAATAGGAACTTTCAAATTGATGCGGAATATAGAGACACAGTGAATGGAATAACCTATTGCGATTCATTGAAATTTAATAGTTCTAATTTGTCTAACATAAATGGAAATATGGAATTAACACCAGATGGAAATACCATATTGATAAGAGGTGAATTAAAACGTCTGAATCCGTTCACACTTTTGGAAGAGGAAGTAAGCGATATGATCGAAGGAAAAATAAGTTGCGATACCTGCACACATCAACTAACAAATGATGGAGAAATTAAAATTACCAACGGAAATTATGTTATTCCGTCCCTTGTTAGAGCATCGTACATTCTAGAATTTAGAGATACCGATTCCGATGGCTTGATATATATCGGAAGGGATACAATCAATCCTGGAAACCTAAATACAATCGTAAGTAGTGATACCTTATTGGTAAATAATCAGCATTTGTATATTCGAGGGGAATTAAGAAGAACAAATCCTCTAACAAATAAAATTGAAAATGTAAGTGATAATGCGAAAGCGAAATTAAACTGCCCCAATTGCACCTTTGAAATTCCTAATAATGGAGTTGTCACTGTGACAAATGGAAAATACACGATATCCGCGCTTATAAAAGAAACATACCTTTTGAATTTTGAAGATGTAGATGAGAATCAAGTAGAATATTTTTCAATAAAAACCATAAATCCTTCTAATGGTAACTTTCAAGTTCTAAATGATACACTAAGGGAAATCGGGGAGCAACGTTTTATTCGAGGGAATATTTTCTATACTGATCCTGTGAACCAAAACACCAAAATACCTTCCAGCCCAATAAGCATCTCTGCGTATTCTTATAATCCATATACAGCTGTAGATGACAAAAAAATATCTATTGAAGATAATAGAAGATTTATTATCGGACCTTTAGATGCTGCCGAATATGAGATCAAGTCCACCTGGAAAAATGATTTAGAAATGTCTTTTATCGAAGTGAAGCAAAACTTGAACCTGGAGGGAGGTGACTTTATTTTTGAAGAAGATATCATGCTTTTATGGGATAGTACTACTTCTCTTTTAGTGACAATCACCGATACTTTGGATAACGGCATTCATAATGCTAACGTTTATTTATACAACAACTATGATTTTCTCTTGACGTATCAAGATAGTGCCGATGCGTATATCCAGACCAAGGTAACCAACGAAAAAGGGCAGGTATATTTTGACAACCTGGAAGATATTCCCTACTATATTTTTGCTAAAAGAGTATTTGGCAATGATACATTGACCAGTCTGGATCCAAATTTTAATCCTGATAATGTCAATGCATTGTTTCCAAATCGGTTGGATACCATCTCTGTCAGAATCAACTAGCATTGGCTAGAATTATTTTGGGTGTTGACCAATGATCGATATCAGTTAATTGAGAGATACCATAACCTACTCAACGTACTCAAAGTTGCTTACACCATTCTTGGTGAGGAGGATAAAAAAGAATTATCTATAGACCTTATTCGAGAAAGGTAGAATAAGCAATAGTTTACTATCTAACGTGCTTGAAAACACACCGAAAGCTACCGTTTATGCAACCAAAGTGTACTACATACATCGACTAGAGCAATTGTATCGAGTTGCGACTAGATTTGTCATAAAACGTATGATATGGAGCGGTATAAAGTTTTAGGTATAGTACTTCTAGGCATTCTTATTAGTTACTCCTCTTTCGGTCAGGAAAAAGTTGGAATAAACACGACGCCCAGCACAGAACTTGATGTTCGCACTACTGCTAATGAGGATGGGGCAGATATCAATGTAGGAAATGCGGACAACTCACACTTTCTTAGACTATTTAGTGGGAAGAGTGCTACAAGCTTTCCAAATCCAGCTATTTATTGGAAGGATCCAGACTCTCTTATGTTTGGTCGTTTGGGTGATCAATTTTTGGAGCTGTTGAGATTAAACCCTGATGGAGATATATTGATGAAAGAAGGAGGAATCGCCTTTGGTACCGATTCTACGGATGGATTTTTTGAGATATATGTGGATTCTACCTATAGTGAAGCTGTAATAGATCAAATGTCAGTCGGCCTTCCTGGAGATGATAGCGAAATAGTTTTGAACAATTCAAATGCCTTTGGGCAATCCTTTACAGTGGGAATCTCCGGTAGTGCCTTAAATATTACGGTGAATGAGGTCTTTAAAAATGGAAATACGTCAACTTTCCTGCGATTAAATATATATGAGGGAAACTCTCCCGGAGGTGTACCGATAAAATCTTTGACTGGGGAAGTACTTTGTTCGGACCCGATAAGCTGCCAATCTGCTCCAAACGTAATGTTTAATGTGAGCAGCAATGTTGAAGAAGGAGATGAGTTTTTCATTGAGCTGTTGAAAGATTCTGGTGAGGATATTACGATGTCAGTTTCAAATCCCGGGCAGTATAATGGCGGCCAGGCATGGTTTTATAGTGCTGACAATTGGAATTCTGCTTCTGACTATGATGGTGAATTTTATACCTCCGTAGCCATACCTCAAACGGTAAAAATTCCATTTATGAAAATTTATCCTAATGGCAATGGAGGTCGAGTACAGATCAATGATTATTACCTGCCGAATGATAAAGGAGAACCTTTGCAAGTTATGACGACCACGGCTTCGGGACAATTGATATTCACGAATAAGGATGATGAAGATTGGGAGGTCACGACCACGGAATTATATACTCCAAACAGAAATGTAGGAATCGGTTTGGATCAACCCGAAGTAGATCTGCACATCCGCACGGAAAACGACAACAATGGGGTGTTGGCTGGAATAAAGATAGAAAACCCTGGCGTAGGTTCCTTACCAGATGAAATGATGTTGATTGATGGTAACGAAATTGATGCGTATGGGGCCGAAAACGAAGTGTCCAATGAGGCATTACATCTACAGAATAATAGCCCCGGAGATATTTATATGGTCAACGGTGGTGGAAATGTGGGAATAGGCTATCCGAATGACGGAACCTCAAAACTGCTGGTCAGTGGTCAAAATGGGATGAAAGTAGCATTTTGGTTGAATGGTCCTTCTCTCAATATAAAACACAATAGCATTCAGACGATTGGTGATTCGACTTCGCATCCTCTTTATCTCCAATCGGATGGAAACCTTTACCAAAGTTTGAATTCGGGTGGGGTGGGGATAGGAACAACGAATATACCTACAGATTATAAGTTGGCAGTAGAAGGCAAAGTGATTGCAGAGGAAATTCGAGTTGAGCTGCAAGCAAACTGGCCGGACTATGTTTTTGAAGATTCATATCCTCTGATACCTCTCGAACAGTTAGATGAAGTCATAAAAGATCAACAACATCTGCCCGGGATTCCATCCGCTTCTGAAATCGGGGATAATGGTCAGCACTTAGGAGAAATTCAAATCAAACTGCTGGAAAAAATTGAGGAGTTGACTCTGTATATCATTGAATTGAATAAGCGGATTAAAGAATTGGAATCACTTCAAAAATGATGTACATGAAAACGATTTTCTTACTGACATTCTTCATAATTATCAATTCCTCTATGGAAGGTCAGCATTCTTGGCAAGAAATAGTCAGATCATCTTCTACGCTGCAAGAAGTGAGATCAAAAGCGGGAGTCTATTTTCAAGAAAGAGGTACCGGAAAGGGAAGTGGATACAAACAATATCAAAGGTGGTTTCAGAATATGCAATATCAGGTAAATGCGGATGGTGTATTGAAGAATATCAGTGCCCTTCGAGTACAGGCGTTGAAGTCTAGAGATAAGAATTTTTCCAACTCAGAGCGGTCAACCAGCGGAGATTGGACCAATCAGGGTCCTTTTGATGTATATGGAGGCGATGCATTTAGTGGTCCAGGCCTGGGAAGAGTAAATTGTATGGCTTTTCATCCAACTGATGTCAATACATTTTTTGCCGGAACTCCTGCCGGTGGATTGTGGAAAACCGAAAATAATGGTACCGACTGGACCCCCATGACGGATGGACTGCCTTCTATAGGAATTTCGGAAATCATTATCGATCCCACCAATGCTGCCATCATGTATATTTTAACCGGAGATGGTATGAGTGACGATACCCCGTCAATAGGGGTATTGAAATCTACCGATGGAGGTCTGTCTTGGGAGGAGACCTCACTTTCTTTTTTGGAAAGTGACACGAAAGTTGGATACCGAATGATTATGAGTCCTAATTCAACGAATGAATTTTTAGTGGGGCTTTCGGTTGGTGGAATAATGCGCACAACGAATGGGTTCATCTCTCACGACACGGTTCTATCTACCGTTACGGTTTGGGATCTGGAATACGCTCCGGGTAATGCAAATATCGTATACGCTGCAACATCAAATGGCATTTATAGATCAGATGACGGAGGTCAATCCTGGGCAAGTAATGCAATAAGTGGTCTTCCGTCTCTACCATTTCCAAATGAGAGGATAGCAATAGCAACAAGTCCATCTAACCCTTCAACGGTATATGCTGTCTTTGGTGAGGAAACGAGCTCAGGAACGTTTCAAGGGGTATACAAATCTGAAGATTTTGGACTCAACTTTGAATTAAAAGGCAATAGTCCAAATATTTTAGCATCCAATATGGGAGGCACCGGTAGTGCAAACCAGGCATGGTACGACCTATGCATTCTGGTGCACCCGGAAAATGATGCTACAGTATTTGTTGGAGGAGTCAACATGTGGAAATCAAACGATAATGGGACTACGTGGAGTCGCGAAACCTGGTGGACAAAAAATTATGAACCTATCGATCCATATGTACATGCAGATTGGCACAATATGTATTATCACAATGACCAATTGTATTCTTGTAATGATGGAGGTATTGCCAGAAGTGCGGATGAGGGAAATGATTGGGCCGACATTTCAAAAAATCTGTGTCTAATGCAATTTTACAAAATCGATCTTATTGAAGATAAATATATGGGTGGATCTCAGGATAATGGAATCAATGGTGGGCCTTATAGCAGTACGACTGCTCAAAATATACTAGGCGGAGACGGTTTTGGTTGTGCATATCATTACGGAAATACCTCCATTCAGTATATTTCCAATCAAGAGAGAATCGCCAGACGCCAAGCGGGGAGTAATGTATTTATTTGGGAAGAATCAAATTCATTTTGGTTTACAGATATTCAAATGCATAAAACAAATCCGGCGTTTATATTCATTACGAAAAATAATGAATTGTATCGTGGATCTGAGAATACAGTATTTGACTACACCTGGGAAGATATGGGAGTTGATGCTTATCTGCCCCTTTACGGCCATAGTTCTGGTCAAGAAATAATGGGTTACACACAAAACGAAAGCATTACCAATGTTATGTATTTGCTGGGGACAACCAATGTCATATTAAAGACAACCAACCTTTCGTCAAATTTTCCTTCATGGACTCAAATCGCAGATCCGACCAATCCTGGTGCCGTACTTTCACATATTGCCCAGGATAAAAATGATCAAAATAAGGTTTGGTTGAGTTGCAGTGGATATTTGGCGACAGACAAGGTATGGTATTCTGATGATGGAGGAAGTGAATGGGAAAATATTACGGACAATCTTCCCAATGTTCCTGTTCGCTGCATATTACATGAATCAGGTATGACATATATTGGAACGGCTATCGGAGTATATTATAGACATTCAAGCATGGATCAATGGGCATATTTTGGTAATGGACTACCCAATGTGCCTGTCAATGACTTGAAAATTCACGGTGGTTATATCTATGCTGGAACATTCGGAAGGGGATTATGGAGATCACCCCTGGCATCTCCTTGCCCGTATTCCTTGACACTGACACAAGCCAATGATCCTAAACTCCCAGGAAAAGAGGAGATTTATGTGGAGAATAACCTGAGTTCTTCAAGAATCACAGAACAATCGCTGGGAAAAGAAGTATTGTATTCCACTGAAAATCACCTCACCCTGTTACCTGGTTTTTGGGCAAAGGGAGGAAGTAAATTGATTTCAATGGTTGGAGATTGCCCTTATTGATGGCGAGCTAAATTTTCTTAATTGAATTTATAAATTCCTCTCTTTTTGATCTGGAAAGACTTACTATGGAATGGTCAATCATTTCTATATAGCCACCATCTGATTTTACGTATTTCAAAATGTGATCAAGATTGATGAGGTGAGACTTATGTGTTCTGAAAAAACCTTGCTGATCCAATAATTCTTGTAAATGGCTTAGCCCCTTTGAAATCAAATGTTTACTGCCGTCCAGCATGTGAATGGTGGAATAATTGTTTTGAGCCCGGCAATGTACAATGTCTCGAATATTGATAAACTCGAATGTCTCTCCATGAGGAACTGCCAATCGGGTAAATTTTTCTTCTTTTGATCTTAGCTTGTCAAGTAAAAGTTGAATGCGGTCATTTTCCTTTCTTTGTCTTTGATGCACAATACGTTCCAAGGCATCTTTCAACAGTTCTGGTTCTACTGGTTTTAACAAATAATCTACCGCAAGGTACCTGAAGGCTTTTATCGCATAATGGTCATAGGCCGTTACAAAAATTACTTCGAAGGTGATATTTTTCATCGCATCCAGAAGTTGAAATCCATTCATATTAGCCATTTCTACATCCAAAAACAACACCTCAGGCGGATCCCTGCGAAGGACTCGCAATGCTTCCTTAGGATTGGTGAATGAGCGTATATTCATCGGGAATTCCAGTTTGCCAAGGTCATATTTTAGTGTTATAATACCTTGTTCTTCATCATCAACTAATACTACTTCCAATGGTTTCATGACGCTTTACCTTTTATTAATTCTACAAATATTTTCACCCGAGTACCTATGGAATTGCCCATCTGATCATAGAGATCTTCTACTTCCACATTGATTTGACTTTTATTCATTTTGTTAAATGAGTCTATTCTGCTTTTTGTGATTGAGGTGCCAAGTGATGTTTTAGTCCTCAAGGCATTGGATTTGCTGTTATCGACATGGTTTCTACCCACACCATTATCCTCCACAATGCATAGAAAGCCCTGCTCAGTTTTTAAAATCTTGAGCTTAAGTTTTCGGTCTTTGGATTTAGGCATCAATCCATGCCAAATTGCATTTTCAACATGCGGTTGTATGATCATTGGCGGAATTTTTGCCTCAAACAAGTCCAGTTCGTCATCGATGTCCAATTCAAATTCAAACGGAGATTGCAAGCGTTTATTCTCCATAAGAATATAAAGCTTAAGAGCATTAATCTCCTGTTGCAAGGTCAGCAATTCTTTTTTCGAATTTTCGAGAATGGTGCGCATCAGAACAGAAAATTTGGTCAAGTAATCAATGGCTTCATCCTTTCCCTTATTGATGAGATAGCTTTTAATGGAATTCATACTATTGAAGATAAAATGGGGATTCATCTGAGAACGCAGCGCCATCATCTTTAATTCAATTAGCTTGTTTTCGTATTGTACTTTTAATCTTTCTTCGAATCTTATTTTGTTGGTTCGAATCTTATAAATCCAAATTAGCATACCTATGACCAGAGAAAGAACAAGGAATTTGAACCACCAAGTTTGAAAAAAGAATCCTTTGACTATGATATTGTCTATAGAAGTCAAGTATTCTTTACCGGTATGATCGATGGCCTTGATGTGAAGACGATAGTTGCCCGGGGGGAGCTTGGTATACGAAGCATGAGTTGTTGTGTTCGAAGATGGAGACCATTGTTTATCATAATGTTCTAATCTGTAAGCGTATTGTACCTTTTTAGGATATGCAGGATTGGCCAATTCAAATTTGATGTCTAATTGGTCGTCTTGGCGAAGCAGATGTTCTTTTTTATTGGTTTCCGGATAGATTTGCTCCATTTTTTCGTTTCCATAGCGAATAGAAGTGATAAGTAATTCCGGAGACTTTTTTGCTTTGAAAACAGGATGAACAGATCTAAATAACCCCAACCAGCTCGAACACCAAATTATACCTTGATCATCTATGACGGCGGAATTGAAATATACATTGTGACCTTCAGGAACAACTACAGGGAATTGGAAAAACGAGAACGATTTAGTAGTATAGTCGAACAAGCCACTTGCTCTTCCTCCGGCAAAGAGAAAAATGGAATCGCCCAGATAGATATGGTCATAGATGCTGTTGTTTTCACCTAACACGCTTTTATTTTCTTCGTAAAAAAAGGACTCCCAATTGTCTGCATTCATATCATAGAACATCATTCCGGTATTGTTTCCAGTAACGACCAACTTATCATGAAATGGGGAGGTCTTTTTAGGTTGAATAGGGATTGTCTCTTTTGCTGTAAATTCTAGATCACCCGTCTTGGAATTCACTAAGTAGAGTTTGTCTCGATAGATCCAGACCAGATCACTCCTGGTGGGATGCGGAATGAAACTAGTCCAGGGCTTTTCCCATAATTTTATGTTTTTATCAAAATCCATGAAAGGAGTAAGTTTTTCCTCCGTCAGGTCGTAATATGCAAATCCATTAGAAATGATCAACAAAGAATCATTGTTTAAAATTGGCATAGAACCATGATGAATTCTGTTGTAAAACATATCACCAGTGAATTCAGCGGGGTTTATAAATTTATTGTAGCCAGTTTCTACATCAATCAACAGGACTCCTGAGCCTCCAAAAGTGATCCCTATCTGATTATCAATCAATTTGGATAAACCCACACAAAGGTTGCTGACAGAGGATGTAGAGTTGATTTTTTGTTGTGAATAGTGATCCCAGTTTTTTCCGTAAAATCGAAAAAGACCCTTTTCACCAAGCCATAATACACCCTTATCATCCATTAAAATTTGCTTGTGCCTATTTTCTAGTGCCGGGATGTCCACTTTTTCAAACTGCACTGTATCTGCTCGAAATGGAAACTGCGCTTGTGCGCTTAGGGCAACACAAATCATAAATACGTTATAAAAAAACCTCTTGACCATAGCTTCTGATGCAAGTTCTGATAATTTTCAGACTTAATTAAGGCAAATGTGTGAATAGCATTTTGACAGTAGGAATCGGGTTTATCAATGCGTATAGAGAATATCCTTTCCTTTTCTTATCAAGGATTGTGGGTTGACAGCTTTCAATTTGATGCACATTAATTCATGACAACATGTTTAACATCCTCCAAATCCCAATCGATAACCAATCCTTTTGCCAAGCGTTGCGCAATCTCTTTTCCATACAATACCTCGCACAAATACAGGGCACCATCGAATGATCTGGCTCCTCCGGCAGAAGTTATGTATTTTCCATCATGCACAAAAATTACATCTTCACGCACATCCAACTGAGGAAACATATCCTTATATGCTTGAATATCAGAAGGGAAAGTAGTTGAAGCTACGTCATCCAAAAGTCCAGCCTTAGCCAGTATAAATGCACCATCGCAGTGAGAGGTTACGTATTGTGCACTTTTCGCCGTTTTTGCCACCCAATCAATCATCATTTTATTGTCCAGATCAGTATCCAGATGATGTTCTGCACTGGGCACCACAAGAATATCAATGGGCGGATGGTCGGGGTCTGTAAAACTAAAATCAGGTAAAATGCGCATGCCTTCAAACGTAGTCACAACATCAAGATTTTCGGCAATTAAGAAAACGTTCATCGATTTTATACCTTCTCTAAAAATGGTATGTTGGAAGATATCCATTGGGGCCGTCATCTCGGTATTGTAGACGCCGTCCATAATGAGAATGCCCACATTGTATCTGCCTTCAACCAGTTTGACAGGGTTAGAAACTTTTTGCTCGGTATTTGTTGCCGTTTGCTGGCAGGCATTGTACGAAACCAATAGGGTAACCAATAAAATAAGTTTGAACGTCAATTTCATAGGGTAGATGTTTATGATTTGGGATAGAGGCTGAAAGTCTTTCGATGAAGGTCACAAGGTCCATATTCCTGAATTGCTTTTCGATGCTTTACCGTCGGATATCCTTTATTGCTGGACCAATCATATTGTGGGTATTTCAGGGCTTGTTTTTCCATGTATTCATCCCGGTGGGTTTTAGCCAGGATCGATGCCGCCGCAATACTGGTATATTTGGAATCTCCTTTTACAATACACTCATGTTGGATTCCCTTGTACGGATTAAACCTATTGCCATCAATTAAAAGCAAATTGGGTTGGACATCCAGTTTTTTTACAGCGCGATGCATGGCCTTGAAGGAAGCATTGAGAATATTGTATCGATCGATTTCTTTGTGTGTCAGTCGTGCCACCGCCCAACTTATGGCTTTCCATTCGATGATTGGTCTTAATTCATTGCGCTGTTTTTCGGTCAGCTGTTTGCTGTCATTGAGGTAGGGATGATAAAAATCGTGAGGCAAAATTACGGCAGCTGCATAGACAGGTCCGGCCAGACATCCTCTTCCTGCTTCATCGCATCCGGCTTCTATTTTGGATCGATCAAAGTAATTTTTTAGAGGATTTTTTTTCATGCTGTGAAGATAGTGGATAAACATAGAAGACCCCCTGTGCACAAGAGATTATTCTTTATACTGCCTTTGAACTTCTTGAAATCAAAAGTCTACCATTTATTAGTGAAACTACACGGGTAGCCTCAAATTCTGGGTCAATAAGTCTGTAGGACTTGCATATTCTTAGCCCTGGATAACAATCAAGGGCTAGGAATTGGTTAAAACACTAATTTTAGCGGCATTTTTGAACAAAAATGATGACAAAATTACCGCATACTGATTCTGTAAGTTATAACCTTTTAGTTATCAATTACCCAACAATATTATCTTTACAGCAAATTTAACCGTCTACAGATTTATGTCCTTGTACCACTCGATTGTAAAGCCCTATATGTTCGGCTTGGATGCCGAAAAAGCACATTACAAAACCGTTTCTTTGTTCAGATTGGCGTTAAGTCTTCCCTTTGGAAAATCCATAATTAAAAGCCTGTATAATTATCAGTCTCCTAAGTTGGAGCGAAAACTTTTTGGACTTACGTTTAAAAATCCGGTAGGCCTGGCAGCAGGGTTTGATAAAGACGGGAAGTTTTACAAAGAAATGAGTACGTTGGGCTTTGGCTTCATTGAAATCGGTACGGTAACGCCTAAACCTCAGGATGGAAACCCGAAACCCCGACTCTTCAGACTAAAAGAAGATGAGGGATTAATCAATCGGATGGGCTTCAATAACGATGGGGTGGATGCCATGGTCAAACGATTGAAAGCCTACAAACCAAAAGACGTAATTATTGGTGGAAATATTGGTAAAAATAAGGTGACGCCTAACGAAGAAGCGATCAACGATTATGTCATTTGTTTTGAAAAGTTATTTGATCATGTGGATTACTTTGTTGTGAATGTAAGTTCTCCCAATACTCCAGGATTAAGAGATTTACAGGATAAAGGACCGTTAACCGCAATACTGTCCAAGTTGATGCAATTAAATAAAGAAAAGCCAAAGACCAAACCTATACTTTTAAAAATAGCCCCGGATTTGACGGATAGTCAGTTGGACGATATTATTGATATAGTGGCGGAGACAAAGATCGATGGAGTCATTGCTACAAATACAACCATCTCCAGGGAAGGACTAAAAACTACGAATGAGCGCATCGAGGAAATAGGCAATGGAGGGCTAAGTGGTAAACCGGTACAATCAAGAGCTACAGAAGTGATTGCATATCTGCATCAAAAATCGAATGGCGCATTCCCGATTGTAGGAGTCGGGGGTATTGACAGCCCTGCGGCTGCTAAAGAGAAATTGGATGCCGGCGCGTCTTTGATTCAGGTGTATTCGGGATTTGTGTACCAGGGGCCGGAGTTGGTGAAGAGGATAAATAAAGGTTTGACAGAATAGTCCACAATTAGATTCATCCAAATAAAATTTAGTTTTAATATCCTGGCATATTTCAAAATGCCATTTATAGGGTGTTAATAAACGTTTTTAAGCAAATCTTCGTTTCAGTAGTGTAACGTTTGAGAAGAAAACGGTTTCAAACAAATTTGTTGATAGAAGGTGTAAGGTAAACCATTTAACATTTTATATAGTCACTTTAAGAATTCTTATTGCGTTAGCATCACATAGTTCAAAATCTTATTACAATCAATTAAAACAATTTAGTATGAATCAATTTAGACACTTTGCATTTATTTGCTTGCTTTCCACACTTATGTTTTCCTGCACGTATAACGAATATTACTAAGAGTGTGACACGGAACTGTTAGTCCTTCAACCCAATGCCGAGCAGGGAAAAGATGCAGTTATTTGGACCGAGAGACCCGATAGATCTTATCCAAATCACAACGATTTTCAGGCAATGGGATGGACCTGGTATGCCCATAATTTTGATGGCGGAATTCGAAGATCGCTTATTGAATTTGATTTGAGCTCTATTCCTCCCGAATCTACAATTGAAGAAGCCACATTGAGCCTTTATTTTAATCCTCAATCTGCTGAGATACCTTCTACACAGGGACATAGCCAAAGGGATGGTTCCAACCGATCCATCCTTTCGAGAATCACCTCACCTTGGACAGAAGATTTGGTAACCTGGAACAATCAACCTTCCATATCTACAGATAATCAAATCTATGTAAAAGCGAGCGATGTTGCCGAAGAAGATTATCAAATTGATGTGAAAAATCTTATTGAGGATATGGTCAATGATCCTTCCAAAAGCTTTGGATTTCTGTATCAGCTGGATAACGAAAATTATTACCGAGCAATGATTTTTGCTTCGAGTGATCATGAGAATGAGGATTTGCATCCGAAGTTGGAGGTGAGGTATACGGTAAGATAAAAAATAAAGAATTGGGGTTCACATAATCATGTAGCCCCATATTTTATTTATTTGAATCACCTAATCAAGAAACTAAATTCAAAAACTCCTCCTCCGTCATAATCTGCACCGTCCCCAATGCCGTAGCCTTTTTCAACTTCGAGCCCGCCTTCTCACCAGCCACCAGAATATCCAGGTTACTGCTCACCGCAGAGATATTCTTCGCTCCATTTTTGGCTGCCAATTCCTGAGCTTGCTTTCGTCCCATTTGTTGCAATGTGCCTGTGAATAGAATAGTCTTGCCAGCTAACGGCGCATCATCTGCCACGACCAATGGCTTGTCTTCTTCCGTCTGCTTTAGATTGACGCCATAGCCTTCCATGCGTTCGAGCATTTCGATATTGGAAGGAACAGAGAAATATTCAATGACGTTTTTAGCCACTACCGGACCGATATCTTTGATGTTTGTGAATTCTTCTTCTGACCAGTTTTTTAGATCAAAAACATGATTGATTTCTTGTGCGATCAATTTTGAAGCCTTTTTCCCCAGGTGATGAATGCTCAATGAGTGCAACAATTTCGAAATCGGATTTTTCTTGGCTTTTTCAATGGACGCTTGAAGTTTGGTAGCACTCTTCGATCCGAATCCCTCCAATTGAGCGATGCTGTCAAAGTCAAGATTGTAAACGTCCGAAATATCATTCAGCCAGCCTTCTTCATTGAATCGCTCTACGTATGATTTTCCAAACCCATCAATATCCATCGCCACCTTGGAGACGTGAAAAATGATCTTCTGTAGATCTTGAGCCCCACAGACACAATTGGGGCACCTCCATGCAGCCTCTGTTTCAACCTTAATGAGCGGAACGGCCTCCTCCGTATGATTTATAGGACAAACTTCTGGAAATTGAACTGGTTGCTCCGATCCATCACGAAGATCTGCCAGTGATTTTACGATGTAGGGAATCACATCTCCGGCGCGTTCTACCACAACCGTATCCCCAATTCTCAAATCTTTAGACGTTATAAACTCTTCGTTGTGTAAGGATACTGAAGATACCGTCACTCCTGCAATGTGCACGGGTTCAAGCTTGGCTACGGGAGTAATCGAACCAATTTTCCCTACCTGATATTCGATATTTATCATTTTAGTAGTCGCCTGTTTCGCCTTAAATTTATAGGCAATGGCCCATCTGGGGTGATGCGCTGTCGATCCTGAACTTTCTTGTAATTTCAAATCATTGACCTTCACGACCATGCCATCAATCTCATATTCATAATCGTCGCGTTTGGCTTCCCATTCCGCACAAAAATCAATTGCCCCTTTGATGCTTTTGACAACCTTCCTCTGTGAAATAGGAATTTTAAAACCCAGTTCGCCAAGCACCTCAATTCCCCGATCATGTGTTAGCAAGGTGGGCATCATATCATTTCCTTCTGCATCTACTGCGTATCCCAATTGAAAGATAAATGCTTCCAAACCTCGTTTTCTGGTTTCATTGGCATCTTTCATTCGCAATCCACCCGCAGCCGTATTTCTGGGATTGGCAAAGAGCGTTTCTCCTTTTTTGGCTCGCTCTTCATTCATTTTTTCAAAATTATCTTTGCGGATTACGGCCTCTCCTCGCAATTCTGCCTTCACAATTCCCAACTTTGAAAATTCTGCCTTTAGCGGGATAGATGGCATAGCTTTGGCATTGGTGGTCATTTCTTCTCCCTGAGTTCCATTCCCTCGTGTTGCACCCCGCACCAAATAATCATTCTCATAGACCAATGCAATACTCCCTCCGTCGAATTTTGGCTCAATACAATACTCTACTTCAGTATCAGCTTCCAGTTTATTAAGCTTTTTAATTTGTTTGTCAAAATCATAAAGATCCTCTGCATTATAACTGTTGTCCAAAGACAACATTGGCACAATATGGGCGACAGGATCAAGTTCTTCATTCAAATCACTGGCCACACGTTGTGTTGGAGAATCCTGAGTAATGAGATTGGGATGATCGCGCTCGATAGCTTCCAGTTTTTTATACAGTTGATCGTATTCAAAATCGGAAACCACAGGATCATTTTGCACATAGTATTTCCACTCATGAAAGCGCAAAATTTCTCGCAGTGCTTCTATTTCAAGTGGTGAAATGGATTCTAACTTCAAAAACGATTTTGAAAGCTCGTATTTTTCTTTTTGTTCTTTCGCTGTAAACATCTATTGTCAAGGGTTGTGGTGGACTAAGATACGACAAGAGGTCAAGGACATTTGTCTTGTTACAATGTGGTTTCGAGAGGAAGGGTCTCTGACCTCTTCTCGTATCAGGCACTATATTATTTAAAAAAATTGAGATTTGTAAGGATAGCGAACATTATAGGCTGCACTCACCATTTCTTTTAATTTTTGTCTCAGTTTATCAACATTTTCCTTTTGGATGGCCGAGATAAAAATATTGTCATGCTCGTAATTGTTTTTTAGATTTTGCTGAAGCTCTGCAAGGATTTCTGTTTTGACACTTTCCTCCAACAAATCATCAAAATTGCGTTTCCGATATAAATCCAACTTATTAAAGACCATAAGTGTTGGTTTGTCCTCCACACCTAATTCTTGCAGTGTTCTGTTTACCGTTTGAATATGATCTTCGAACTGTGGATGGGCAAGATCAACTACATGAATTAGAATATCACTTTCCCGCACTTCATCCAAAGTAGACTTAAAACTTTCGATCAGGTGATGCGGTAATTTTCGTATGAATCCTACGGTATCCGACATTAAAAAGGGCATTCGATCCAAAACTACTTTACGTACTGTTGTATCCAACGTGGCAAAAAGTTTATTCTCGGCAAATACTTCAGATTTACTCAATATATTCATCAACGTGGATTTACCTACATTGGTATACCCAACCAAAGCCACCCGAATCATATCCCCTCTTCCTTTCCGTTGAGTGGCCGCTTGTCGATCTATTTTTTGCAGTTTGCCCTTAAGCAGTGAAATTTTATCTCTTACAATCCGTCTATCGGTTTCAATCTCCATCTCACCAGGTCCTCTCATTCCGATACCTCCTCGTTGTCTTTCCAGGTGAGTCCACAGCCCTCTCAATCGTGGCAGCAGATATTGCATTTGAGCCAATTCTACCTGCGTGCGTGCCTGAGCCGTTTGGGCCCGGCTTGCGAAAATATCCAAAATTAAAGTACTGCGATCAACGATTTTCACCTTCAGTTCTTCTTCCAGAATGCTATTTTGTTTGCCTGTAAGATCATCATCAAAAATGACCATTACGATGTCTTCATTATTCTCGATGTAGGCAGCAATTTCTTCTAATTTTCCTTTTCCGACAAATGTTCGAACATTGGGATGTTTGAGTTTTTGCATAAACGTTTTAGCTGTTTTTGCACCAGCCGTCATCGCCAGAAACTCCAGCTCATCCAGGTATTCTCGCACCTGTTCTTCCGTTTGACCTTCTGTGACTATACCGACGAGTACAGCTTTCTCAATCTCCTTTTTTACTCCTTTGGTTTGTTTTTTACCTACCTGCCAACTATTACTCATAGATAGTATTAAATATTCGTTCTGGTAATTTAGATTCAAAGATAGAAATTATATAGAACGGCGTCATGCTAAATTGAAAGCCGGGTAACTAGAGTAGCCATTTAAAGAAGCCGTATGTTAAAATGATTTGTTAGTGCCATGTCTGCCAAAGTCTTGTACGGTAGACAGGCTTGATTCACAAATTGAAGCTCTTTTTGAAATTCATAGCCATTCGAGTACGCTGAAGCTTTAGGGAAAAGCATAAGCTCGCGAAGAGCTTTAGATCATAGCATAAGAAAAAAACTGAAAAGTTGGGGTTCAATGACTTGCAAAGGGCTTAGCCATATGTTGTAGCTACACAGCCATCAAATAATTAAAGTTAAAAAACCTGTAGAGTTATCATATGATTAGCCTGGGATTGTGATCCTGGGCAAGTAATTGGGTAAAATCCATTTTGCCGGCATTTTTAGTTAAAAATGATGACAAAATTAATCTTGCCGTTATGATTAAACATATGGCTGTGTAGTTACCAATATGTTTTTAAACTGCTTCAGAGCCTTTCTATATATCAAGATTGCATATGGATCAAAGCAGTCTAATTCAAAAACTTCTTACTGTAGTAACACAATTTGTCGATAAACAAATGGAGTTAATCTAGAATAAGAAATAAAGTTTCGATTGTATAAGCTATTTTAAAAATCATTGTGTCTTTAACACGTGTGATATTATTACGAACATGCAATAATCATCCTGAAACGAATCTAAATGACGTCTAGCTACAAAATCAGTAACCTAAGTTATACCTATCCCAAAAAACAGAATGAAAAATCATTTGTACTAGGTCCCTTAAGTTTTTCCATTCCAAAAGGAAAAATTACGTTTATCTGTGGCAGAAGTGGCTCTGGGAAATCCACACTATTGGCTTTTATGGGATTATTGAGAACAGAATACGAAGGGGAAATATTAATCGATGGTCTCAACGCAGAAACGCTTAAATCTAAAAAGAAGGAGCTCTATGAATATCGTTTGGAAAATATAGGTTTTGCACTGCAAAAAGGGAGACTTCTTCCTTATTTGACCGTAGAAGAGAATTCAACGTTTATTTTAAATTATTTGAAAAATTCACCAGAAGAGATTAAAGAAAAATCTCAGAACTTATTTCAGAAGCTGTTTAAAATTGAAATTGATGAGGATAAGGAAAAAGGAGGTGAGCATGACAGTTATTCACGGATTTTAAATTCTCTACCCGAAGATATTTCCGGCGGACAATATCAAAGAGCGGCATTGGCAAGGGCATTGATCAATTCACCTAAAATCATTCTTGCAGATGAACCCACAGGAAATCTTGATGTGAACTCAGGAGAACACGCAATGAATTTACTTAAAAATTACCTGGAAGAAAAACCAGAGTCAACCATAGTTGTGGTAAGTCATGATCTGGAATATGCGAGATTGTATGCGGATAAGATTATAATTCTGAAAAAAGGGGATATAAGTGTTGAAATCGAAAAAGTAGATTCCAATCAATGGGAAGGTTCTGGCATTAATATCTCCAACGATGATTTGGATTCATTCTTAAACTCAAAAATTAAGGATAATGGGTAGGTTTTTGAGTTTAAAACTGGCGTTTAAGGATTTGAAGCACAATCGGAAATCTTCTCTTTACATCATTTCGGTGATTGCAGCGATTTGCCTGCCAATGATTGTATTGTTTTCATTAAGAGATGGATACGTAAGCCTCTTTAAAGAGTGGTTGGAAAAAACAACTCCTGCAAAACAATTGGGCATAAACATCAAAATGGGTGATACCAATAAAATCACCAACGCTACGATCAAACAATGGAATGATTCATTGGATTTAAAGATGGTCATTCCACACATTCAAAGAACCGGTTTTTTACCACGCAAGAAAGGGTCGGATCTAAGAATGGACTTTATTTCTACCCTAGAAGGCAATCCTGAGATGAAACGGCTCGGTATGGAAAAAGTCGGGAATGCTGATTTTGGCATCTACCTTCCAAAAGAGAAAAAAAAAGAACTGGACATAGATACGGTCAACCATTTGATTAAAGTCATTTTTGATCGAGGAGGGCGTAGAAAATCGATAAACATTCCCATTCTGGGATATTTTAATAGTAATCAGAACGATGCGTACCTTTCTCTGAGACTAATGCAGTATTACGAAAAATGGACAAATGGGTACAGCATCAATGACAATGAAATGCAAATCCAACTTCCTGCGGATGCGTCCAGAGAATCTGCATTGGGAGATTTGGTCTACGACAGCATCAATATTTTTAAAATCGTAGGTTTTGACAATAGAATTATAAACCAAATCCAAGAGGATGAACGCATCTTCATAGCAAAGAACAGAACAGATAACTTGTTTTATCTGTCTTGTAAAAAGGCGATAAAATTCTCAGATTTTGATATAGAAACACTGGAATCTCAATTTTCATCTTCTTACAATGCTGTGGCCATTCCTCATGTACAAAGTCTCAGGCTGAATAACCTTGATCTGGCCAGTTCTTCAAAACATGATCCCCGATTTCAATACCTATTAGAACGTGGAAACTGGATTTCCGGGACCCAATCCAGATTCGAAGTGGTCGTTCCGGCAACATATGCTAAATCTTATACAATTAATGACCGAATCGCTCTGAAAATTAATGAAACAGAGGTTCAATGTTTGGTGGTAGGTTTTCATAATCAGAAAAATGATCTGGCCTATATCGATTACGAGACCTTGGCCAGGTTAAAGCAAGTAGAGCAGGGTTTAGCAAAAGTGGATCCCATTGGAGAGAAATTCGAACCCAATGAAGAGATCGACTATGAAGATTATCCTGTGAGTACTGCCATGGTGCATGTTTCTGATCTTGAGGGAGTGGTGCCCAGCTATGATTTTTTTGTACGGCAAAATTACGATATTCCACAAAGCTCCATCAGTCAAATAAATCATTATTTGGAAATAAAAGAGATGCTTACCAAGTTTGTATTATTACTGACTATCCTTAGTGCAATTGCATGTATCCTATCTCTATTGGTCTTGATGATGGAAATCATAAGACGAAAAAGTGCCGAAATCGGAATAAACAAAGTAATTGGTATCGATGAAGGGTTTATCAACAGAATCTTTATCTCTCAAGCCATTATATATGGTCTGTTGGGCATGCTGTTATCGTTGGTCATCTTCTTTCTAATACGAACGCTTGGAGAAAGTGATCAGGTGAATAGCTTTTTTGGATTGGATATGGAAGGTGCCAATATTTTCCAACTTAAATTGGATTCTTTACTCTTTATACTGTGTTTGATCGTTTTCGTAAGTTGGTTTGCTGGTTGGCGATCCACAAATGCAACCAAAAATATTGATCCGGCTGATATCATTATTAAAAACTAAAACTATGAGATACTTAGTATTAATACTATCTATTCTGGCAGCTTCTACCCTAACAATGTGTCAAGAGAATTGTGATCAAAAATTTCGAAGATATTTGAATCAAAAAATACATCGCAATTCAGATATGCGATTTTCCCCAAAAGATTTAATCGAAGAATACAATACATTTGAGAATTGTTCACTTTCAGAAGAGGATAGAAGTCTGGCCGAAGATGCGCTAAAGCATTTTAAAGCGTTGGATTCTCTTCATTGTTTATTTAAAGAGACGAACAACGATGAAATTTTTAAATACATCGAAACCCATATTCCTCCGAATAATAAGCATGATCTATATGAGACATTTAATGGATTGCAACGCGTCTTAAGTGGAAGAGCAATTTTCAAATATTTTGCTCATTGTGACACCATTCTACCAATTATTAATCCTGGAAAGTCACTCAAGCGTAAAGCTGATATTACTTCCGAAACATTAGATTCTTTAGGATCAGCTTCAAGCAATATCCAAACTGCTAAAGGTGACAGCATAACTACTACCGTACCTGGTTCCGAAATTGTACGTTCTCACGTTGAAATAGATACAACAAATCAGACTTCAAGTGCCGAAGTATCAAGTAAATCTGAACAATCAACGTTAGCGTCTATTGAAGAAAGCTACGCCTTTAAACCGGTGAATTCAGATGTTACGTTTAGTGAGTTACTGCTTGAAGATTCTAAGATTTACCTTACCGAGGATTCCAGTTTTTACTTAGAATTTTGTTTTGTCAACAAAGGATCTTTTAATCTGGGGATAACTTCATCGCAATACAATGAATCCTTAATTGATGCCGGAACCAAAGCATTTGAGATCAACATCCAGGATGAAGTCACTTTATCAGAAAAACGGTATGTTGAAGTTTCTGAACCGTTTCACATTTCTAAGTTTGAGCTGTCCCGAGCGCAATACAACCTAATCGTAAATGGAATGGCACAAAAAGATGATTTGGCAATGTCGTCGATTTCAGAAAAGAATCTTGAAATTCTCCTTTACAGACTGAATGAACTCTACCCTCATCTATTATTTGATATTCCAACCGAGGTGGAATGGGAGTTTGCGGCTAAAGGTTCCTCGGAGAAGTATTATATTTCAACCAATGACTATTATGAGGTTGATCACAAAATAGTGGTAAATGACTCGTCCGGAATTCAAACTATTTATCCAAAAGAGTGTCTTTTAAGTCCTACTAATGCCTGCAACATGTTGGGGAATGTAAAAGAATTGTGCAAAGCGAACCATGAATACTATACTTCCGAGTTCAATAAAGATACTAAATACATTGCGAGAGGGGGCTCGTACATTGAAGATCGATTTGGTGCCAGGACAACCAGCAGACACTTACGATCGAATATTAATTCGGAAGATATTGGGTTGAGATTAATTATAAAAAAGAAAAAGTGAGAAGCAAAATGAAGTATTTAAGTTTATTAATGATTGTTCTACCAGCATTTCTTATTGCGCAGACACCGTTAAAAATTGATGACTGTTTGCAATTGAAAGGGGTCGTAAAGAAAAATACCAATATTTATGCAGACCCAAATAGCTCTTCTCACGAAAGGGCATTGGCTGAAAAGTTTTCTATTGTCTATATGTTTAGTCATGAGGGTACATCTCAACCTTTGAAAAATGGATTTTATCGTGTGGGTAAGACCCAGGAAGCACCTTCGGGCTATATTCATAAGGATGATGTTGTGCAGTGGAATCATAGATTGTGTCTTGCTTTCACCGACCTTGTTGGTGCCGCCCGAACACCTGCATTAATTTATGGATCATTGGAAGATGCGCAAGAAGAAGATTGGGATTCAAATAAGAAACCAAACAGTAAAGCTAGAGCACAGGAACCTACGGATAACAAGTCTGAAAAATATGATATGCTATTGCCGGTTTTGGAAGAAACGGTAGTTGAAAAAAAAGGAAGGAGCCGTGACCGTATGAAGGCCTATAAAATTGGGTTTTTGGGTGAGACCGGGTCCGGTTCAAGCGTAAAGCGGACGTATAAAGGCAAGTCAAAATTAGACCTCATGTTCCTTATTGATGCTACTGCTTCGATGAAGGAAGAGATTGATGGTGCAAAGGAAGTGGTAAGAAGCCTGATCAAATCGATGCGTACTATGGAAAACACAGAGGTGCGAATGGGTATTTCACTTTATAAGGACTATAATGAAGACTTTGTAACAAGAAAGTGGCAAGGTTTAACTACGGATTATTCAAGGGTATTGAGTAGGTTATCGGATGTGACAGTAAGCGACGGTGGGGATCACGAAGAGGCAATGTTTCAAGGTGTTGAGACTACGATCAACGCTACAAATTGGTCCAAAGGAGAGGAAACCCCTGTTTTGCGTGAGATATTGATTATTGGTGATGCTCCAGGAAAAGAGTATGCCAAGGGCAGTCCCTATGATGTGGATCAGGATGATTTGATTACAAAAGCCTCCATGGAAAGAGTACGATTTATAGCTATGAATGTAGGATCCGATGCAAAGTTGGGCAGTCAGATGAAAGATTTTAGAGATGGTCTAAGAGATGGCGACCAAGGATTGTATGTAGAGGTGAATGCAACGGTAGATGCCATGTCGGATGATTACCTGAGAAAATTAAGTGGTACGATCAGAACGGAGATTGAAAGACTCAAAGAACTGGAATCGGTACGCAGTGGAGATAAGAGCATTGAAGACGTGACACCTATTAATCGAGCGATTTTCATGAAAAATCTCCCGTCATCCGGTTTTGATGATATTGGTATTCACTTTAATACAGGATGGATAACTCAAAACAATAGTAGCGGATTAAGGCAGGTGCAACCCTATGTTTACATGACGTACTCTGAATTGAATATCTATAAGTTTTATTGCGAGTCGGCCATTGCTGTGGCCAGGCAGCCTAGTAGTTCTGACAGAGGTATAGTCAAATTGGCGAAAGACAAACTTTCGGCACTTACCGGTGAAGCCTATGATGAAGGAACGGAAATAAGCGATCACCTGAATAAGGCCCTTTGCCTTCCCTCTTCCGATTCCGGATTACTAAGTTTTTCATTGGATGAAATTTTTAGATGGTCTGAAAAGAGAAAGGAGCGTTTCATAGAAAGCATTGAAGATCGGGTTAATGCCCTGGATGCTTTATTGAGAGATACTGATATTTGGCGAAAGCCATCAGGAAGTGATTTGAAGTACACATTTGTGAAATTAGAGTTGATGCCTTAATGAAGAATATAACGACACTACTTGTTTTTCTATGTTGCCAATTGATGATGATCGGTCAGGATGTAGTGAAAATAAATAGCAACAATGGATTGTCAAAAATTACCTATGTAGTTTCTGATTCTTACGAAGAAGATAAGATTGATTTGATACTGTCCAGCATCTCATTGGGTGTGGAGGAATATCGAATTGATAAAACGGGAATTGATTTAGTCTATGAGGAGGTACCTCCTTTTTTGACATTAAAGTGTAAAACAGGAACATGCATTGAGCGAATCAATCATTATGAATCGGTGAAAAAACAGGCTCTTCCTATTTTATTGACGAATAGCGAATTGCGAAATACCGAGATTATCCATGATCTCAATAAAATGTTTTCCAGTACAGTTATCAAAAATTCGGAGCTTGAAGATGATGCGTCTCAGCCCAGTTCTACTATTGCGTTGCGGAGGATGGATTCGGGAACATTTGGAGTTGATGTTACCTTGAATGAAATCGTAACCGAAGAGTTTATTTTGGATAGCGGAGCTTCATTTTTATCCATCAATTCCACTGTATTCGAAAACTTAAGAAATGAAGGTACCATAAGAGATTTCGACTATCTAGATGTAGTTTATGCCACAATTGCGGATGGCTCAATCGTAGAAAATTTCTTATTCAATATAAGCAAAGTGACGATCGGACAATACGAATTCAACAACATTAAATGTATCGTGTCACCAAATCAAAATGCTCCATTATTGCTAGGTCAAAACCTGTTAAGGGCATTTGGAACCATTTCTATAGATTATGAAAAGAATAAACTTCATATTGTCGATTAGTATCTTCTTATGCACGTCTCTTTTTGGTCAAAAGGAATATGTTGTAAATGGAGATTTTGAACAAAATAATGGAGCTCCAGTAAAAGATGGTGATTTTACCAAGCTCAAACATTGGTTTAATCCCAGTGAGGATTTTGAGGATAACTACAATTTTGGTACTCCCGATTACTTTCATATGAGAGGGAAAGCTGAGGTGAAACTTCCATTTACCAATATGGGAACCGTATTTGCGCGATCAGGATCAGCGTGTTCCGGACTCGTATTGTATACAGACAATGATGATTCGAATCAAAACTTTCGAGAATACATTGCTGTGAAACTCGCGTCTCCATTGAAGAAAGGAGAAGAGTATGAACTCACCTTACACTACACCAATGGATCCGATAAGCAATATGGTCGATACGAGTGTAGATCATTTGGCGTTGGATTTAGTGTAGATCGACCAAAACAATATGGGCACGATCCAATCCGAATAAAAAGTAAAAAACGTTTTGACAACATTCGGTACGATATTGAATGGGTGGAGACATCGCTAAAATTCAGAGCGAAGAAAAGTTATCAATATTTGGTCTTTGGTAATTTTTGGAATGATAGAAATACTGAAATTTCGATTTCTGAAATAGCCAACTCCAGTGCAAATTTCGCCTACGTATTCATTGATGATGTATCATTGATCAGGTTGGACAACAATGATTCATCAGAAAGTGAAGAATCTTTTACATCGCTGGAAGATGAGCCAATGAGTAGGATGGATAGGAGAGTAGATACGGTTGAAGTAATCAGAGAAGTGATTCGGGAAGTTCCGGTGGAGGTCATCCGGGAGGTAATTTTGGAGGTGCCGGTGGAAGTGATCAAGGAGCAGGTGGATACAGTGGAAATAATCAGGATAAGGGAAGTGATTAAGGAGCGGATAGATACGATAGAAGTCATCCGGGAAGTTCCGATTGAAGTGGTTGCGGAAGAGGTGGATACCGTTGAAGTAATAAAGATCAGAGAGGTGATCAAAGAACGGGTGGATACGGTGGTAGTGATTCGAGAAGTGCCTTCTGAAACAGTCACTGAAATGGTGGATACTGTCGAAGTAATAAAAATCAGAGAGGTGATCAAAGAGCGAGTGGATACCATAGAAATTGTGAAGGAAGTCATAAAAGAAGTGCCTGTTGAAGTAGTTGTGGAACGTATTGATACGGTTGAAAAGATTGTGGAGGTACCAGTGAGTTCCGAGTCTGATTTCGCCAGTACAATTTTGAAGGGAGAAACCTTGATCTTAGATATTCATTTCAAAGCAGATTCTTTTAACATAAAGCCAAAGCATTATTTTGAGGTAAGGAAGATTCTGAGTTTCCTCAAAGAATACAATGATATTGTAGTAGAGATTTCGGGACATACGAATGGCGTTCCGTCACACGATTATTGCAATAAATTGTCTACACTGCGAGCAAATTCGATCCGAACATTTCTTTTGAATGAGGGAGTTGCTGAAGATCAAATTGTGGCCAAAGGATATGGTAAAACACAACCCATTGCGAACAATAAAACACGTTCTGGAAGAAAATTGAATCAACGGGTCGAAGTGAAATTGATTAAGATTAAGACGGGGTGAATATAGAGTTTTAGTTGTTTAGTGGCAGAGTATGAAAGTGGCGGAGTTGTATAGTGGCAGAGATAATGGAACAATGCTTGGAAGAATTCTCTTAGGACCGGGGTGTAATTACTTCGCAAAACTAAGGTCCTCTTCTGGACTCAGCAGGGTTGGGTCCAATTGTATCAATTCCGCTTATTCCTCGACTTTATGGTGAAAGGCAAATTCAATCCTTTGGCTTTGCTTGGGAGAGCTCCTTCAATTCCTCTGTCTATACGCGGAAGAACAAATTCAATCTCTCAACCTTTGTCGACCCCTAAATGTTACTAATCTATTAATGCCAGGCATTTTAAGCACTAATTGCTATCAATTACGTATTATAATAGATAGTTTGTATTTTTGAATAGATCTTGAGAAGAAATAAAATCTTCGATCAAATCGAGTTAGGAATTTGAAACTTTACCCATTATTGGTGCTGTTTTAAAGAAGAGATTAATATTTTAGTTTTATGAGAAGCTTATTCATAGTAATTTTAAGTATTTGTGCCATAGAAATAAGTGCACAAGTAGATACAATTTCTTTGAGAAACCCTTCTTTTGAAGATTATCCCAGGAAAGGGAGTTATTACCATCGAAGTGCGGCTGAAGCTCAGAGAAATAATATCAAAGGTTGGTACGATTGTGGAATTATAAACTTTCCAACGGAAACGGCACCTGATATTCATCCAAGTGATTTTTGGTCCAATACAAAACAGCCATCTCACGGCAATACTTATTTGGGTTTAGTGACTCGTGATAATGATTCATGGGAGTCGGTATCTCAGGAATTACCATCGCCGCTTAAAGCTGGACAATGTTATTCTTTTAGCATTGAATTATCAAAATCGGAACGTTATCTGAGTCCATCACGATTAAATGAAGGGGACAATAGAGATTATAATTATACAGAGCCAATAGTTTTTAGACTCTGGGGAGGTTACGGGTATTGTGGTACGGCAGAACTATTAGCCGAAACAGTACCGGTGAAAAATTCAAAATGGAGGACCTATACATTCAAATTAAAACCTAAGGCTAATTATCGATATATAACATTTGAAGCATTTTACAAAGTGCCTGTGCTTTATCCGTATAATGGCCACATTTTGATCGACAATTGCTCTCCATTTATTGAAATCAACTGCGATGAAGAATTGGCAGTGGTAGAAGAGACGCCAGAAAGAGTTCTCCCTCCTCATAAAAGGGTGAAGAAAAAACCTAAAACTCCAGTGGTCACTGAACCCGAGAAAAAGAAAGAAGAAGTAGTAGTTGCTGCCAAACCAGCTCAAAAGAAAATATTAGACCTTGATCGAAATAATATCAAAAAGGGACAGACGATTGAAATTCAAAATTTATACTTCACGGCAGATTCTGCTACGGTAAATCAGGAATCTTACGCAGTATTGGATGAGGTATATGATTTTTTGAAGAACAATACAGATATAACCGTTGAAATTGGAGGACATACAAATGGACAACCTCCCCACGATTACTGCGACCGACTGTCTACAGATCGGGCTAAAACCGTAGCTGAGTATTTGGTAGATCAAGGAATCACATCCGAACGACTGACATATAAAGGGTACGGAAAACGTAAATCTATTGCCTCAAACCTTACTAAGGAAGGAAGGCAAAAGAACCAAAGAGTGGAAATCAAAATCTTGTCAATCGGGAGTAAATAAGTTTGATGATAAAGCAACTTACAAGAATTAGCTGTGCAATTGCATTCCTAATTTATTTTGTCGTGTTGTTTGGTTTTGTTGAATTTAAGATTGATCCCAACGTTGACTGTAGTAAGGAAAACAATAGCTTTGCCCACGGAGAGGAGTTAATTTACAAGGCATATTACAATTGGAAAATTGTCTGGATACCAGCAGGCGAAGTTCGATTTCGCGTGTATGAATATGAAAATGAATATCAATTGGAGGCAGTAGGCAAAAGCTATACTTCGTATGATAATTTTTTTCGTGTTCGTGATTATTATTCCACCCGAATAGACAAAAAGACACTTATACCCAAAACGTTTGTCCGAAATATAGAAGAGGGGAATTACAGAAAGTTTGATAGTCTAAACTTTGACCAAAAAAATAATGTTGTCCATTCGTTTAATGGTAAAGTCAAAGAAGAAGCACAATACAAGCAATTTGCTATTGATTCCTGTACTTTGGATTTGTTATCGGTTATGTATTCATTGCGGAATACGAATGTGGACGCGTATAAGCCAGGAGACTATTTGGATATAGAAATGTTTATTGATGAAGAAATGTATCCCATCCATGTTATCTATGAGGAAAAAGAAGAGAAAAAAATAAAGGATATGGGAAAGTTTCCTACGCTAAAGATCAAACCTGAACTCATTGTAGGAAATGTATTCAAAAAAGGTGATGTAATGAATATTTGGGTCACAGATGATCTAAACAAGATTCCTCTTTTAATTGAATCCCCGATAAGCATTGGATCTGTAAAAGCAGTCTTGAAATCATATTCAGGATTGAGAAATGCTACTATCTTAGAGCATACAAAGGAATGATTCCAAGTCCGTTGATTTAATCTATACTACCATGAAAATTCTGAAAAATATTCTGTTAATCATCTTGGTCCTGGTACTGATTGGCGTTGTTTGGTACGCAGGATATAAGTTTAGCTGGACGAGTAAAAAGCAAGAAACATCCATCAATGTAGTGTTGGAAAAGGTAGAGAAAGTATTTAAACTGGTAACTGTTGAAGGGCACTTTGCTGAAATATACAATTTCAAAGAAACAAATAGATGGGAGTTGCCCTTCTTTACTAAAAAGGCTCTGTTAAGAGTAAATGCTAAGGTTTTAGCAGGATATGACTTTGAAAAAGTAAAGATTACCACCGATGAAGCGAGCAAATCCATTATCATAGAAAATTTTCCGGAGGCAGAAATATTGTCTCTAGAACATGACTTGGATTACTACGATATTTCTCAAGGCACATTCAATAAATTCACCTCAGATGATTATAATCGAATGCACAAGGAAGCCAAGGAGTTTATTCGTTATAAGGCCGAAGAAAGCAGCTTGTTTCAGTCGGCTGATGAACAAAAGGACCAAATTTTGGATATGTTAAAGACGTTGATTGAAGCGAATGGATGGGAGGTGATTGTACAAGAAGAAAATCAATTGCTCGCGGATTAAACTAATTTGATTCCAAGGAAGTTTTATCAATGTCGTTTCAATTTTATTCTGGATAATTTTTTGAACGACTTCTTTAGTAAAATTATGGAATTATAGACAAGATGAAATATCTTGCGGCAATTGTAGTCGAGTACTCCCTAAAATAAGAAAATAGCCAAATGGATAATGTAAAGTTGAACAAGGAAATTGTAGAGTCTCTAAAGCATTGGAAGGAGATTGTAAAAAAATATCAGATACCAAGTACAAAAAAGGCAGTCGGTCAAATCCTTAATTCATTTTTGCCTTATATCGCTTTGTGGGTTTTGATGTATTTCAGCTTGCGTTGGTCCATTTTTATTACGATTGGACTGGGATTGATTAATGCATTCTTCTTAGTTAGAATCTTTATAATACAACATGATTGTGGGCATCAATCCTTTACAAGATCAAAAAGATGGAATGATATAGTAGGGTATACATGTAGTGTTTTTAGTGCTTTACCTTATAAATATTGGGCCAGAGTTCATAATTTCCATCATGCGCATTCAGGTGTGTTGGATACGATCGAAATAGGAGATATCCCTACGTTGACCGTAAATGAGTATCGAAATTCATCCCGATGGGGTAAGATTCGTTATCGAATCTGGAGGAATCCCATCATCACCTTTATTATTGCACCAATTTATTACATAGGCCTGTCCAACAGATGGCCTGTATTTAAATTCAATAATTGGAAAAAGGAGATTGTCAACCAGTTCAAGAATAATATACTTATCATCGGGATTTATGTTTTGTTGGCATACTTGTTGGGATGGAAACAGTTTTTGTTTGTTCAATTATTCCTGGTTTTTACATTTGGAATAATTGCATTTTGGTTCTTTTACATACAGCATCAACATGAACATTCTTATAAGCAATGGAAGGATAATTGGAATTATGTAGTTTCTGCGGTAAGAGGAAGTACATACTATAAATTGCCCAAAATTTTCCAATGGATGACAGGTAATATTGGAATCCACCACATTCATCACTTGAGTAGTTTGATACCAAATTACAATTTGGAAAAATGTATGAAGGAAAACACCATATTGAACAAGTATGTGACGGTGGTAACCTTCTGGCAAAGCTTCAAGATGATTTCGCACAAACTTTGGGATGAGGAGCGTCAACGAATGATTTCATTTGCAGAATATTACAAGATCGAGAAGTTGAGAATGGCCTGATATGTGGACAATTACTTGATTTGGTAACTATCCATTATTGATCCGATAAATAAAAAAATCCGGCTGCCTCAGACCGGATTTATAGGTGTCCATGAAATTTATATGATTCCTGTTAATTGTATCTTTAAGACGGGCAATCTGGAATTAAGTCACATTAAAATTATAAACAGAGGAAAATGAATGCAGTAGTTACGGGCAGTACCAAAGGAATAGGAAAGGCAATAGTAGAAATTTTGGTTTCCAAAGGGATTAATGTGGCCATATGTTCTAGAAATGAATCAGAAATAAATGGTTTTATCAAGGACTTAAAAGCGTCTTCACCACGCGTCAAAGCTATAGGTCGAAAAACAGATATGAGTGTGAAATCAGATGTGCTTCAATTTGCATCCCTTGTTTTGAGCGAATTCGAAACGGTCGATATTTTGGTGAATAATGCTGGTGTATTCATACCCGGAGAATTGACCCAGGAAGAAGATGGCGCTTTAGAAAAGATGATTGAGACAAATCTCTACAGTGCTTACCATCTTACACGGGCGCTGATTCCCAATATGGTCGAAAATAAGAGCGGTCATATCTTTAATATGTGTTCTATTGCAAGTCAAATTGCTTATCCCAACGGAGGATCTTATAGCATTTCGAAATTTGCGCTATTGGGCTTTTCCAAAGTGCTCAGAGAAGAGTTAAAACCCAAAAATATAAAAGTAACATCCATTTTGCCGGGCGCTACCTGGTCGGCCAGTTGGGAAGGGGCTAATCTACCCAAATCAAGACTAATGGAGGCTGAGGATATAGCCAAAATCGTTTGGAATGCCCTTGAAATGAGTCCTTCTGCCGTGATTGAGGACATCGTAATTCGTCCGCAATTAGGAGATCTGTAATAGGATGTATCATGCTTGTGGACTTCGTACCCATAGAGGAAGATAAAGTAGATGATCTTAGAGATATTGCTTTGAGGACATTTATTCATTCGTATAAGCATTTAAATACTCCGGAAAATTTCAAGTGGTATGTGGATCAGGCATTTACCAATGAGAAATTGTTAGCTGAAATCAGAAATAAGGAGAGCTTCTATTTTTTTGTAGTTTACGAAACTAAATTCATTGGATACCTAAAACTAAATATTGGTCAGAGTCAATCCGAGCAATTTCCTAAAGAATACATGGAGATAGAACGTATATATCTTGAACATGCGTTTCAGAGAAAGGGTATAGGTCGAAAGATGATCAATTTTGCAATTCAACAAGCACAAGTAGAGGGCAAAACAAAAATATGGCTTGGTGTATGGGAGCGGAACCCGCTTGCAGTACAATTTTATCAGCGGATGGGCTTCGAGATTGTAGGTGATCATATCTTTGTTTTTGGAGATGAAAATCAGATCGATTTGATCATGGAAATAAATGTCCCGAAAGATTAATTTTTTCTTACCAGCAAAAAAGGAGGCATATTTTCTGCCATAATTTTCTTAATTAGAGTCTGGTTTTAAATATTGCGTTTGTACTTTATTAGTTTAAGTTGATGGCAATAAATTTTGCTTTAGTGAATTGAATAAAGCTACTGTTGTGAGACCATCGCTTTTCAATTAAAAAGCATACATCTGTAAATGGTACGTAGGATTTTTAACCAATTGAGATTTTAATTATACTCTTGGTAATTATACCGACTTTAAAGATAAGAATGAAAATCTATTTAGTACTCTTTGCTCTTTTACTATCATTGACTGCTTGGGCCCAAAAGCCTATAGATAAGGCAATCAATGCTTCCTATACCAACAATACTCTTACTGAAATTTTTTACAAAATACAGGATGCGCATGGCGTTAAAATCTATTTTGATATCAATGAGGCACCTACATTTCGGGTGACACGAAACTTTAAAAACAAGCAGATCTGGGCTATCGTAAGCGATCTTTTAAATGGTACACGACTGAAATCACTTTCCTACAGCGACAATTCAATTGTTGTCATTGATCTTCAAAAAATAAATCGGGAGGAAATTGAAACGTTGGTGAATAAGTGGAAAACTGGTGAAATGGATTTTCCGAAAAAGGATGGAGAAGAAGAGATATCAAAATTATATGGTAATCCCGGCACTACAAAAGGAGAATCTAGGTATAGGCTAACATTACTTGATAAGTCTCAAAAAGAACCTTTGGTAGGGGCTTTAGTTTTTTCGGACGATTATAAAATCAATGATGTTACCAACGAAAAAGGAATTTGTACACTGAATCTACCCAATGGGCAGCATATTTTGAATATGACCTATACCTCATTTCAACCCATCAAACTGACCCTGGAAATTTATGAGAACGCTGAAGAGACGTTTGAAATGAGCTCATCCACGTATATTTTGGACGAGGTTGAAATCGTAGCGAACAATGCTCGTACCAAGATGGAAAATACCAAAACGGGTGTTGAAGTTATCGACATGGCGAAGGTGGAAGCAATTCCACAAGTACTCGGCGAGTCGGATTTGATTAAATCTCTGGAGGTGTTGCCGGGAGTAACGAGTGCGGGGGAAATATCCAGTGGGTTCAATGTCAGAGGTGGAAAACTGGATGCCAGTTTGGTGTTGATGGATGATGCTATTATTTTCAATCCAACGCACGTAGTGGGTTTTATCTCTGCTTTTAATTCGGATTTTATCAAAAGTGCGACGTTGTATAAAGGGTATGTAGAACCTAATTTTGGAAATAGATCCTCTGCCGTCCTTGATGTAACAAGCAATAAAGGAGGGCAGAAATGGAAAGCAAAAGGAGGATTGGGCACCAGTATGATGAAGCTTTTGGTAGAGGGGCCGATAACTTCAAAAACATCTTTTGCAGCTTCAGCACGAGGAAGTTTTAGCGATTACTTATTGAATCTGGTTGCAAATAATGAAGTCCAGAACAGTTCTGCTAATTTTTACGATTGGAATATAGCTATCAATCATAAGTTTTCGGATCGGACCTCACTTTCATTTAGTTCGTACGCTTCGGACGATTATTTCCTTTATAACCAGGATTTTGGATTTGAGTGGCAAAATAAGTTTGCCTCTTTAATTGCCCGACACAGTTGGAATGAAAAATTCAATTCCAAGTTATCTCTTAGCACAGGTGCCTATACGACCAATCAATTTACGATTAATGCTTCCGATGCTTTTTCATATCGGAATGGAATTTCTTATCTAAAAGGACTTCAGAGCAATACTTATAATTTTGATGAAAATAACTACCTGAAAGCGGGAATTGAATACATCGATTATACATTAGACCCCGAAGAGCTCTTCGCCAATGAGGAGCAATCCATTACCAGAGATACATCGGTCCAGCGTTTAGGCTCTATTTCGTTTTCACCATTTATAAGTGGTAAATTGCAAATCATTGAGAACATATCAATTGAGGCTGGGGCTCGATTTACTTCCTATGCTGCTGTTGGGCCGGGTCCTTCTTATGAATATTCAGAGGGAATATTGGTGGATACAGCCATTATTGGCGCATCGATTTTTAATAAGGGTGAGCGTGTTAGCACCTTTTCGTTAATCGAGCCACGAGTTTCGGCCAGCTATCTTTTGAATTCACTATGGTCTATAAAAGCGAGTTATAATAAAATTAGCCAAAACGCTCAATTGGTGAGTATTGCCAATACAAGCATACCTACTGATCTTTGGATTTTTTCAAACCAATATATTAGACCTCGGGTGGTGGATCAGTTTTCATTTGGTGTATTTCATACAGGTGCCAAGGATACCTATTCACTATCTGTAGAAGCATTCACAAAGTCTACGGACAATGATTTTGTACTTAGAGATTTTCCAAATATCATTTCTAATGACCATTTAGAAACGGAGGTCAGCGATGCTATTGGGCGAAGTTATGGGATTGAGCTCTTTGCAGAAAAAACAACTGGAAAACTAACAGGTTCGATTGCCTATACCTTTTCAAAAACAGAATTCAGAACGACAACAGATCGTTTTCCCGTGAATTTTGGAGAATGGACACCCGCGGATATAGATATACCGCACCAGGTTAATATGATTTTTTCGTATCGATTGACTCCTACGTTTATAATAAGTGGAGGGTATACATTTAAATCAGGAAGGCCGTTTACGGTTCCAGAGGGAACTGCCATCATTGATGGATTTGTTGTTCCATTGTACACCTTACGGAATAAACGAAGATTGCCTTCGTACAAGCGATTTGATATTTCCATGACCTTGGATTTGCGAAAAAGTACTCAGGGTGGATTCCGAAGCTCATTTACATTTGGCTTGTATAATGCGTTTGGAAATAATAATGTGAATAATGTGTTTTTTAGAAAAAGCGTAGGTGGTAATGTAAGAGGATTTCAATTGTCTATTATTGGGGCCGTAGTACCTTCGTTTTCATGGAATTTTGTTTTTGATTAACTTGTGTAAAATGACAAAGATGAAGTGGTTAGTGATATTTTTATTGCCTTTGCTCTTTGCAACTTGTATTGAACCTTATGATTTCGAAGCGGATGTTGTGGATCAAGCAATTGTTGTAGATGCTGAATTATCCGATAGTCTTTATACCCAGGAAATAAAAATTTCGTATTTAAATCGAGTAGGAAGTCAACAGTTTGAAGGTGTGCCAAATGCCAGGGTTTTAGTTGAAGATGATTTGGGTGAAGAGTTCACTTTTGAAGAATCCACCCCGGGTGTCTATCGAGCATTATTTGGTGCGGATAGAGCGAGGAAATACAGATTAAATATAGCGATTCCCAATGGTGGAAGAATTACCTCAGACTTTCAAGGTGTGCCACCTCCTATCCAAATCGATTCTGTAACGTTTGATGAGCTAAAAGAATCCTTTGTCAATGAAGATGGAAAAAACAGGACCATTAATGTGATAAAAGCTTATGGCGTAGCCAATATTACCAATAATGAACAAGACCTCTATTTACGTTTTGGTAATATTGAGACTGTTTTTTTATTCGCAGAGCGTAAGACGGTTACATTCCCTCCACCGAAGACATGTTTTGTCTATAATAAAGATATTGTGCCGGAGATTGGAGTTTTTGAAGTAAAGGCGAATAGTGATGATGTAGCAGTGAGATCTTTGCTTTTTACCAAACCGGTTAGTTGGGAATTTGGGACTGTCTTCAGTATTAAAGCAGATCTGATCTCCATGGATAGACCACATTTTGATTATTGGAAAGAGATCGAATTGATTTATTCGCAAGATGGCAATATTAACAATCCACCTCCTGCGCGAATCAGGTCAAATCTATCCGTAGAGAACCGACCACCAGTCATTGGTTATTTTGGAATGACCAGTATTAGTTCAGATGTAGTTTTTATACGAAAAGCAGATCTTAATACACCTATTATATTGAGATGTGGAAGCCTTGGAGGACCATTTCCCTGGCCTTATCCAGAAGAATGTAATGAGTGCTTGTTTATTAATGGAGCTACTACTTCGCGGCCTGAATATTGGTAAATAAAAAAGGGAAGGTTACGTAACCTTCCCTTTTTTATATCACGAATTACTTCACAGCGTCATACTTCGCCTCTACAACATTCCAGTTTACAACTTTAAAGAATGCATCGATGTAGTCTGGTCTTCTGTTTTGATAATTCAAGTAGTATGCATGTTCCCATACATCTAGTGCCATGATTGGATATCCTCCACATCCAATGCCTGGCATATATGGATTATCTTGATTTGCTGAAGAACAAATCTCAACTTTGCCGCCTGGAAATGCACAAAGCCAAGCCCAACCTGATCCAAATCGAGTTGCCGCTGCTTTTGAAAACTGCTCCACCATTGAGTCCTTAGAACCAAAAGCTTCGTTAACGGCTTCTAGTAAATCTCCAGATAGTCTCCCTCTATCATTCGGATTTAAAATTTCCCAAAACAATTTATGGTTGTAATAGCCACCACCATTATTTCTCACAGCAGTATTGGACATATCCAAATTATGTAAGATATCTTCTATTGATTTATCAGCTAAATCCGTGCCTTCTATTGCGGCATTAAGTTTATTGGTATATCCATTGTGATGTTTGGTGTGGTGGATTTCCATAGTTCTGGCATCGATATGTGGCTCAAGGGCATCGTATGCAAATCCTAAATCAGGTAATGTAAAAGCCATGTTCTTTCAGTATTTAATTAGGTAATAAATTTGATTGATCTTAAGTGAAATCTTCTTCCATCCAAGATATATATTCAACAATAAAGTCTTCTGAATGTTTGCGTTTTCTATAAATCTACTCGTTCAATTTGTGCGCCTAGCGCATTCAATCGAGTATCTATATTCTGATATCCTCTGTCGATCTGATTAATATTATGAATTAGACTTTCCCCTTTGGCTGACATAGCAGCTATTAAGAGCGATACCCCAGCTCGGATATCGGGTGAACTCATTTCTATTGCTCTCAAGGGAAATTTTCTCTCCAGACCAATGACGGTTGCTCTATGAGGATCACAAAGAATAATCTGTGCGCCCATATCTATAAGTTTATCAACAAAGAATAATCGACTTTCAAACATTTTTTGATGTACCAGCAGACTTCCTCGAGCTTGAGTAGCTGTAACGAGAATTATACTCATCAAATCAGGGGTAAATCCTGGCCAAGGAGCATCATAGATAGTCATGATAGACCCATCGATAAAGCTCTGTATTTCATAGGTGTCTTGCTCGGGGATATGGATCTTATCTTCTGAGATTTCCATTTGAATTCCCAATTTTTGAAAAGTGGCGGGAATATTACCTAAATCAGGCAATGAGATGTCCTTGATGGTTAAATCAGATTGGGTCATAGCTGCCATTCCGATGAAACTTCCCACTTCGATCATATCTGGTAGTATTTTATGGGCTGTCCCACCTAAGTTATCAACTCCTTCGATAATTAATAGATTTGATCCGATCCCCGAGATCTTCGCTCCCATACGCACCAACATTTTGCATAACTGTTGCAAGTATGGCTCGCATGCTGCGTTGTAAATCGTAGTGACTCCCTCCGCTAAGACTGCCGCCATAACAATATTTGCCGTCCCGGTTACCGAAATCTCTTCCATTAAAATATATTGACCAATCAGCTTTTCTGCATGAAGGTAAAACTGACTTCCCGTATCGTCGTATCTAAATTCCGCTCCCAATTGTTTGAACCCTAAGAAATGGGTATCCAATCTCCTCCTTCCTATTTTATCACCTCCCGGTTTTGGAAGATAGGCCTTTTTAAATCGCGCCAACAATGGACCCATCAACATGACCGAACCACGAATCCGTTTTGCATGATCCAGATAATCCTGAGATGCAAAAAATTCTAAATCTATATCATCCGCCTGGAAGGTATATTCTTGTGGGGAATGTTTCTCTATTTTTACACCAAGTCCTCTAAGTAAATCAATGAGCTTGCGTACATCGACGATATCGGGCACATTGCTGATTTTTACTTTCTCCTTGGTGAGGAGTACGGCTGACAATATTTGCAGAGCTTCGTTTTTGGCTCCTTGTGGTGTAATTTCTCCTGATAGACGATGACCACCGCTTACTCGAAATGCTTGAGTTGACATTACTACGTTTTGAACATTAAAGAAAAAGGCCTAACACTTTGT
>JBCCVV010000002.1:0-104495 GCA_039194925.1 Bacteroidota bacterium | reverse complement strand
TGGGTCTTTTGATTATGTTGGCCCTCCAAAATCTGGAAAGAAGTTCGTGGATAATTATCATACAGGATTTAACATGAGAATGTTATATAGCATTTGGAAACTTACCAATGATGAGGCAATCAAAACATCTTTGGATAACTGTTATACCCATTACATGAATAATTTTTTTGAAGGACCGATCCCAAAATTCACCCCCGAACGATTATACAGAGTTGATATTCATTCGGTTTCAGAATGTGTTCATTGTCTGTGTACACTCAGTCCTGAATATCCTCAAGGAATCCAATATGCCAAAGAGACCTTACATTGGGCAATTAAAGAATTGCAACACAAAAGTGGATGGTTTTATCATGGTATTTTCTTGAGTCGTATCTTCAAGAAACCTTTTAAAAGTAAGATACCCTATATGAGATGGGCACAAGCATGGATGTTCAGAGCATTTACGACCGTATCTATGTATGACTCATTTGGAACAGAGAGTACAAAAAGTTTAGCTTGAGAAGCTGTTTTAAACCATTTCATTATAAATAAACATTACAATTCTTATACTTTTAAATCGCTTAATAAATAATACATAACCAATTATGAAATTACTTAACTTATTCCTACTCGTACTTATTTTTTGCTTTCAGTGCAATGCCCAAATTGAGAGCACCCAATGGCTACTTCCAAATAATAATGTCATAAGCTTTAATCCAGAAATTAGTGTTACAGCGTTTCCAGAAACGATAACTTCGCACTTAGAAGGTGCAGCCGTTGTTATGAATTCTGAAGGTGAGATTTTATTCATAGCTACAGGTACAGCAGTATATGACAAAAATTGGAATATTATCAAAAACGGTGAAGATTTGGCCGACAAGGCCAATATTAATGCAGCGGAATCTCCAGCTGTGCTGCAAAAACCAGGCTCAGAGACGGAGTACTACGTGTTTTATACAGCGGACCATTCCGTTCCGGAAAATGAAGGAGACCTCAACTATTCGATTGTAAATATATGCGATGAAAACAATGAAATATCTATTGCACCAAACGAGAAAAACGTACTAATTCCAGGTGACTATTCCGAACGACTGGAATTGGTTGAAATAGATAGGAACAATTATTGGCTGCTGACTACAGCTATATTTGAAAAAAGACTACTGGCGTTTAAGATTACAAATGCTGGAATCTCCGATACACCCGTAGAGACTTTTGTGGACAATACCTTTGATGGACAAATTGGGAAGATTGCATTGAATAACAGCAAAACCAAATTGGCTTGGTCCTCTACTTTTACCAACACATCGGGCGTGTCACTTTATGATTTTGATATCAATACGGGTCAAATTTCCAATCAAAATAGAATTCATTCTGGCGAAGATTTCGGCCTTGTATGGTTGCCTAATGACAGCTATCTTTATTTCACGGATGTCTTCTCTGGGTCCAGTATTTATTCTTACTCTTTACAAGACGGTACTCTAAAACAACTTTACCAGCGTAGCGGAAACTATCAAGTGGGCGATCTTAGAATGAGTCCTTTTAAGGATCGTATTATTGTGAATCAAACCTACAACAATAAACTAGGACAAATCATAGATATTGAATCTGGAGGTAATTATTCGGAAATAGACATTGATTTTTTAGGAGATGTGAATACAAGTTTGGGCCTCCAACAACAAGTTATCAATTATGGTTTTGATCTACCTACTCTTGAGTTTACAGATGAAGACCTAATGATAGCCGATGGAGAAACATTTACAGAGATAACCGTTAGCGAGGAATTTAGTGATGTCGTTTGGTCCGATGGACAAATTGGCAATATTGCCACATTTTATGATGAAGGAATATATAGTGTTGAGGTACATTACAACTGCCAATCGGTTAGTAAGGAATTTGAAATTGAAAAAATCACCGTATTTGAACAAGAGTGTGATTATGTCTTGGATGATTCGAATTTAGAAGAAAAGCTTTTATTAAAAGTAGATTTCACGGATCCATTTACGGATGATTCTAATAATGAAGTCGAAATAATTAATACCAACGTAGTAGTGGATAGTGATCGATTTGAAGAAAATTCTGCAGGTAGATTTGGAGAAGATCGCTTTCTCAATTTAGGTCACCATTATGAATTGAAACCTGACTTTCCAATGTCCTTTTCATTTTGGGTTTATCCAGAGGAGCTTGGATTAGATAGAAATTATATTTACACAAGTGACCTTAAATTGAATAAAAGAGCTGGATTTGCCATACAGACCGCATTTGATAACGATAGAATCCATTTCTTTTACTCTGATCAAAATGGTTGCTATAATCCAAGTTGTAGAAGAGGTAAAATGGCAGATGAAGGATTGTTATCAGATAAGTGGACACATGTTAGTATCGTGGCAAAAAGTTTTGATGATATCGATATTTACTATGATGGTTGTCTTGTTCCCAGCAGTTTTACGGGGTTTGGAAATGAAGAAATTAATTACTCGGAATTTCCATCCTATATAGGTTTTGCAGATAACTCTGGTCAAAATACTGATCAACGTGCTTTTTGGGGTGGAAAAATCGATGATTTCTATTTTTGGAATAGACCAATCAGCGAAGAAGAAGTGTTGTTTTTATACGATCGATTTGAAGTTCCAGAAATAGAGTTGGAGTCAATTTATACGATTCCAATTGGTCAAGATGATATTACCATTTCATTGCCTGAAGAATATATTGACATCGCATGGTCAAATGGGCAAACAGGAAATACTGCGACTTTTTCAGCAGAAGGCGAATATCAGGTAAAGGCCTTTTATAACTGTAATCTTGTTTGTCAGGAGTTTGTGGTAGAAATGGAAATAGTATCTCCACCAAGTGATACTTGTGTCTATATTCAGCACTTCGACAATCATTGCGGTACTTCCCAATATCGTTGCGTAGTTTCGAGTGAGGTTGGTTATGATAAATATTACTTCGAAGGGCAGATTCTATTGCCGGAAGGGTATTCAATTTGTACATTTAATCTTAATGATGCAATTACTTCTGCACAAGAGATTTATGTCTTCGAAATGAGTCAAAGTGACAAGTTGATCGATTTTAGAGCTTTTGCGACAATACTGGACGCGGATGAATTTTATTCCAAAGGTTTAGTGTTGGAAATTGACGTTTGCCGTGAATTGGAAATTGGATGTATTTCGTATGTTCTGCCTTATGGAACATGCTCTTCGTATTATGATTGTACCATAGATTACAAAGGAATTTCTTACAAAGATCATAGTACCGTTGATATTAATTATTGCATGGTACTACATGATTTCAATAATGATGATTGTGCACTAAATTATTCGCTAGGTGCATATTTGATGAATTCAACCTCAGAAAAGTTGATTTTTAAGGAGTCGTTTACCGAAAATTTAGACAGCTATCAATGTATATCAATTCCACTTTCAATAAAAGATTTCTTGTCTAATGAATATAACTGTATTGAATTGAGAGCAGTAGAAGAATGCAGCGGACGATCTTGTCATCGATACGATTGCAACCTCTTCAACTCTTCAAATTCTTTAATAGGAGAAAGCAATCAGAATACACTTGAAAATATGCATAATTTTAGGCCTGTTGATCGTGAAGAATCTTCACAAAGATTGGTGTCAGCATATCCAAATCCGACAACGGGTCGGTTACGTTTTCAAACTATTAATGGAGGTTTGAATTTTGAGTTGTATTCAAGTCATGGTGAGTTAATGAAAGTACCTTTTATCCAAAATTCGAACCTCTTTGAATTGGATATGGAGCAATTGACTAACGGAGTTTATTACCTTATCAGAATAGTTGATGGCCAACGTACATCTCAAAAAATTGTAAAAATTGAATAACAAAGCTATCGCTAGAAACGCGTATAGATAATATACTTCTTATGAAAAGAATCCTAATCACCGGCGCAGCTGGCTTCCTAGGCTCACACCTCTCCGATCGTTTTATCAAAGAAGGATATGACGTCATCGGTATGGATAACCTCATTACCGGAGATCTGGCCAATATTGAGCACTTATTCTCTAATGAGCGATTTACTTTTTATCATCATGATGTGAGCAAGTTTGTTCATGTGTCAGGCACATTGGATTATATCCTTCACTTTGCTTCTCCAGCCAGCCCTATTGATTATCTCAAGATGCCGATTCAGACCTTAAAAGTAGGTTCACTAGGAACGCATAATCTTCTTGGATTGGCAAGGGTGAAGAATGCCAGAGTATTAATCGCCAGCACAAGTGAAGTGTATGGCGATCCACTGGTGAATCCGCAACCCGAAGAATATTGGGGGAATGTAAACCCAATAGGTCCAAGAGGTGTATACGATGAAGCCAAACGATTTCAGGAAGCCATAACCATGGCTTATCACACGTATCATGGATTGGAAACCAGAATCGTTCGGATATTTAATACCTACGGTCCACGGATGCGGGTAAATGATGGTAGAGCACTTCCGGCATTTTTCTCTCAAGCAATTGAAAATAAAGATATTACTGTGTTCGGAGACGGTAGCCAGACCCGTGCATTTTGCTATGTGGATGACTTGATCGAAGGCATTTACAGATTGCTTTTGAGTGATTACCATCTGCCAGTTAATGTAGGAAACCCTGATGAAATAACCATTCTACAGGCTGCAGAGGAGGTCGTAGAGTTAGTCGAGGGAACAACGTCAAAAATAGTGTTCAAGGGACTGCCCAAAGATGATCCAAAAGTTCGAAGGCCCAACATTTCAAAGGCTAAAGAAATATTGAATTGGGCACCTGCAGTAAGTCGGGCAGAAGGCCTGATCAAAACCTATGAATACTTCAAAGAAAAATTGGGTAAGTAAATTTAGAAGCGTTTGAATGCTGAAAAAACGTTAGGATACAGACCAATTATTACCCACGATATAGATAGATATTACAAGTGGAAACAATTCAAGTCTATCTTCGGCGAAACTTCGAGAATTATTCGAAATGAATCTTCCTGGTCTTTAGGAGAGGCTTGGGGTAGTTTTTTGAAATCTAGACAAGCGGATCCTTTCTCAAATCTAATAGAAATCGCAGAAATGGATCAAAAGTTGGGTCTTGAAAGTGTATTCTACATAATGACCACTGAGGAGAAACATCCCAAAAATATCAATGATTATAACGTTCAGAATCCTAAAGTGAAAACAACTTTAAGGCAACTGTTGCGTCTGGGATGTGAAATTGGACTCCATCCCGGAATTCTTACCTACAATGATGAAATTCGATTGATAGCACAAAAAGAAAGGCTGGAAAAGTCAATTGATCAGGAAGTGGTGCGTAGTCGTCAACATTATTTAAAGTATAAATATCCGGATACGTTCAAAAAACTGGAAACAGTAGGCATCAAAAATGATAGTAGCATTCTGGTTAATCTAGCAGAAGAACAAAACCCAAGGAAAAGAACCACATATCTAATGCGCGATTCCGATGGAGAAGAAATGAATATTAGTCAGACGCCTCTTGTCTTTATGGATACACATCACATGGATAAAACAGATGATGAGATTTTAACATTTTTAGAGAAAAGTGTTGCGCCGGCCAAAAAAGAGGGTGGAGAGATCATGATTCTTTGGCACAATAATAACATCAGCAATTCAAGAGAAAAAGGGCTGTATAAAGAAGCACTGGAAATAATTTCGAATTAAGAATATTGAGTTTCAAAATAAAAAAATGAAAGGAATCATATTAGCCGGAGGATCCGGGACGAGACTTTATCCTATTACCAAGGCGATCAGCAAACAACTCATGCCTATCTACGATAAACCTATGATTTACTACCCTTTGTCGGTACTGATGTTGGCAGGTATAAATGAGATTTTGATAATCACGACACCGGAAGATCAATCGAGTTTTAAGCGATTGCTTGGAGATGGATCTGAATTGGGGTGCAGATTTGAATACGTGGTGCAAGAAATTCCAAACGGATTGGCTCAGGCATTTGTGTTGGGGGCCGAATTCATTGATGGAGATAAGAGTGCATTAATCCTTGGGGACAATATTTTTTATGGATCCGGACTTTCAGGTCTTGTTCAAGAGAGTATCAATATCGAAAACGGCGCCAGGATTTTTGCCTATCAGGTGAAAGACCCTAAAAGATATGGAGTAGTTGAGTTTGATGATCATGGCAAGGTGCTGAGTTTGGAAGAAAAACCAGAACATCCAAAATCAAAGTTTGCCGTGCCAGGATTGTATTTCTATGATGAAAAAGTATGCGACATAGCTGCCAAATTAGAGCCTTCTGCCCGAGGAGAATATGAAATCACGGATTTGAATCGGAAGTATTTGGAAATGGATCAACTTTCGGTAGGTGTGATGCAACGCGGTACCGCCTGGTTGGATACTGGTACCTTTGATTCCTTGGCAGACGCATCTGAATTTGTACGGGTAATCGAAAAACGCCAGGATCATAAGATTGGATGTATTGAAGAGGTAGCATATCGGATGGGATATATAGATGAAAAGCAGTTAAGAGCCATTGCGAAACCATTGGAAAAGAGTGGTTATGGGCAGTATTTGAAAACCTTATTGAATTACGAATAACAAAATTTGAAACACGAGTAATACAAGAAAATAGAAATGAGAATAGCAATTATTGGATTGGGATATGTTGGGTTGCCACTGGCAGTAGAGTTTGGTAAGAAATACATGACCGTAGGGTTTGATATTAATCAAGGCAGAGTAGATGAACTAAATAGTGGTACGGATTCTACCTTGGAAGTGGATGACGAATCACTAAAAGAAGTATTGGCATCAACACAAGATTTCGATAATGATGGGTTGTATATAACAACAAATCCAGATGACCTCAACCATTGTGATTTTTATGTTGTCACGGTACCTACACCCACTGATAAAAACAACAGACCCGTGCTTACTCCATTGAAAAAAGCCAGTGAAACAGTTGGTAAAGTACTTTCTAAAGGAGACTATGTGGTTTACGAGTCCACGGTGTATCCCGGGGCAACTGAAGAGGAGTGTATCCCTGTTTTGGAGCAATTTTCCGGGTTAACATTCAATGAAGATTTTTATGTAGGATACAGCCCCGAACGAATCAACCCTGGAGATAAAAAGCACACCGTTACTAAAATTTTGAAGGTTACTTCTGGATCCACCCCTGAGGCTGCTAAAGTAATTGATGATGTTTATAAATCAGTAATTACCGCAGGAACCTACCTAGCTACCTCGCTGAAGGTGGCAGAAGCGGCCAAGGTGATTGAAAACAGCCAGAGAGACATTAATATAGCATTTGTCAATGAGCTCTCAAAGATTTTTAATCTTATGGACATTGATACGCTGGAAGTATTGGAAGCTGCAGGGACAAAATGGAACTTTTTGCCTTTCCGGCCCGGACTTGTTGGTGGACATTGCATTGGAGTAGATCCATACTATCTCGCTCAAAAAGCTCAAGAAGTAGGGTATCATCCCGAGATTATTCTTGCTGGCAGGAGATTGAATGATACCATGGGACAGTATGTTGCCAGTGAGATTATCAAACTTATGATTCAAAAAGATATCAAAATAAAAGGTTCGAAACTATTGATGCTGGGGATCACCTTTAAAGAAAATTGTCCCGATATACGAAATACAAAAGCCATTGATGTGTACCAAGAATTGGTAGGGTATAGTGCTCAAGTGGATTTGTTTGATCCATGGGCCGATAAAGATGAAGTCATGCATGAATATGGCATAACCATACAAACGGATCCTACCCAATTGGCTCAAGAATATGATGCGGTTGTCTTGGCAGTTGCCCACAAAGAATTTTTGGATATGGATGTTAAATCATTTTTGAAGACTCCAGGTGTCTTGTATGATGTAAAAAGCATTCTACCCAAAGCTAGTGTTGACGGAAGATTGTAAAATTTAGATATTAGACTACATCAGGAATTCTGTCTGGTGACAATTGAGCAAATAAAAAAATGGAATGAACGACATGCCAAACTGATGTTTGGTTTGTCTATTCTGGCAGTTATTACCAAAAGAATTGAATTGCTTTCTCTGGGCGCATTGCTATCTTTTTCTTCTTATGTACATCAGGGTAGCAATGAATTGAAAAAAATGAGCCCAGCAGGCGGATACGCCAATTTGACTACAGGACTTCGGTTATTGTTGGTTGTAATTGGAAGTTTTTTATTCACCTACGTATCCAAGGAATGGATTTTAGCGATTATGACAACTGCCGTTTTATTGGATATTGTGGATGGATATTTAGCCAAGAAGTTTAATCAGGTTACAACGTTTGGTCAGTTCTTCGATATGGAGGTGGATGCGTTTTTTGTCATATTGATGTGTTTTTATTACTACCAATATCAAGAAGTGGGTTGGTGGATTTTGGTTCCGGGTATAATGAGGTATGCATTTAAATTATTTACCGTACTTGTGTCAAAAGAAGGATTTGTTGAATCGAAAAAACGATACGCTGCTATGATAGCGGGTATTTTCTTTACCATCTTGCTCGCTTGTATACTGGTCGATATACCTTATGCATTGCTCATGGGAAGTGTGGCTATTGTACTATCGTTTTCAGTTTCAATAATAGAATATTTAAAGTATTGAATATTCATTTTTACAACAAGGGCCCGCTGGATTCCGTCTCCGGTGGATATCTCTACAATAGAAAGGTAATCCAGCACATGCGATCTTTCGGACATACAGTTGAATATCACGAAAAAGTAGATTATCTACACAGGTCAAAAATTAATGTAATTGACAGCTTGGTTCTGGGTGAGGCATTAGATCATATGCAATCTACGGCGATCAATATTGGACTGATCCATCAGGTAGATCGCTCAATAAAGACATACAATGTTCTCCCATTGATTGTCACCGGCCTTGCGGCTAAAATGGATTTAGTAGAGAATTTTGAGGTAAATACAGATGCAATTCATGTCGTAAAACCGGGTATGGATGCGAAATGGAAAGTAAAGGATGCACATTCCGATACTATTCGGAATTTGCTTTGTATTTCTAATTATTTGCCAGGCAAAGGTATCGATGTATTACTTGCTGCACTTGCTCCATTGAAAAGATTTGATTGGAAGTTGACCATTGCTGGAAATCCACATTTCGATCCTGACTATTTTTTAGGTATTCAAAGAGAGATTAAGGAAAAAGAGTTGGAAGAGCGAATAGAGCTCTTTGGTATTTTACCAAGAGAACGTATCAATGATCTTATGATCAAGTCTGATGTATTGATCAACTTTTCCGAAAGCGAAACCTATGGAATGGTCGTGAAAGAGGCTATTCGAGCCCGCCTGCCCGTAGTGATGTACGAAACTGGAGCATGGAATGAATTTGAAGAATCTGGTTTAGTCACGGTATTGAAGGAATATTCCGTAGAATATTTTAGCAATGCTTTAAAAGAAATTCTGAAATCTGGGATTCAGGTTGATTCCAAATTGTTGACAAAAAAAACCAGGATAAGGACTTGGGAAGAAGTGAGCAGGGAAATTGAATCTATTTTACAAAACTGCTGATTAAAATGATGTTGACGGTTCAGATATTGGTCGTTGTTTTGTATGTGACTATAGTGCTGGAACTGACCGTCTTTCATGTACCCAGTGTTGCGTCTTCTTTGAATATTTGGAAACCAAGAGAAGAAGTTTTGAAATTTTATTCAAAGAAATACGCAAGTATCTTTCAGATGGCTAGGTGGAAGAAATTTTGCCTGTTTATCCTTCCTTTGGGTATGATTTACTTAACCTATTTTTTTCCTTCGTTTTTGTATTTCGAATCTCCTATAGATTTGATGTTCTTATTCCAACCCAATACCATTATAATGTTAATTGGACTGGTTACGATGTTGGTGGGAAGATTTATCACATTCTCTTCGGTATTGACGATTCGAAAGAAAAACGAACAAAAAGGCAATTCATTTACTCTACATACCGAGGGCGGATTTTCAAAAACCAGAAACCCCGGATTGTTGGGATTGTATTTGTTTTTATTTGGAATTTGGTTAATCCTGCCATCAACTTATTTTCTGCTGGGAATTATGTTCTATATGGGTTACATGCATTTTAAAGTACTTATGGAAGAAGACTTTCTCTCCAATAGATATGGAGAATCTTATGCAAAATACCTAGCGGCAACCAAAAGATATTTTTGATCTTATCTTGTACTATAGAAACATCAGAAAAATACAGCATAATTTGATCAATTATATGCTTTCAAACTATGAATTCAGATAGGGTAAACAACCTACTTTTTATTTGAGATGGATAATGCAGTAAAACAGAAAGAAGTTGTAGACTGGTTTGATAAAATGTATGCCAGGAGAGGTGAATTTTATTTGCGACCCGTTAGAGCATACTATGTTTTTCTTACGTTGCTCAACGCTACAAATAAGGATAAACTTCTTGATGTTGCATGTGGTTTGGGAAGACTATTGGAAGCAGCAAGTGAATATGGTTGTGAATTGACAGGTATCGATATTTCATCAGTGGCAGTAGAAAAAGCAAAACAAAAATTGCCAAATGCGAATATTTCTGTCGCGAATGCGGAAGAATTACCTTTCGAATCCAATCACTTTGATCTAATCACCTGTTTGGGATCATTAGAGCGGATGATTAATTTGAATAAGGTATTGAATGAGCTTTTTAGAGTAGGGAAACCGGATGCAAAGTATTGTTTCTTGGTACGCAATAGCAACACAGCTTCATGGAAATATCTGAAAAAAGGGTTAGGGCTTCAAAACAAGAAGGGGCATCAAGGGGCCAATAGCCTTATGGAATGGAATCATATTTTTGATGCCTGCGGTTTCAAAGTCGAAGATGTATGGCCGGATCAATATCCCATATTTAAAAAACAGCTTTTAAAAAGTTTCGGACTGAGAAGTATAGATTATAAGACTCCTTTGAGAGGATCGATTTCCATTGAGAATGCCAACGAGTTTATTTTTATCCTAAGTAAGGCATGAGCGAATTAGTCGTTAAGGATATCTATGATCAATTGTTTTATCTTGAGTCCAAGGTGAAGCGAGACGATGTATATCCGATCCACAAGAGATTGGTATTCGATCCACAGGATGACATCAAAGACATTTACGGGTGGTTATCGAAAGAGATAGAATTTAAAGATGGGGATCGGGTTTTGGATGCCGGTTGCGGAGTAGGGTTTGGAAGTTGCCTCTTGGCAAAAGAACATAATATCGAAGTTACTGGAATAAGTTTAAGTGAAAAAGAAGTAGAGAGAGCTCGTTTGTTTGCAAAAAAAACAATGCTGGAAAGCCGCACAAAGTTCGAACAAAAAAGTTTTGATACGTTAGATATCGGTACATATCATAAGATAATCGCTATCGAATCGATCAAGCACTCACTGAATCTGTCGAAATCACTGGAAGTAATGAAAGCAGCTCTTTTACCAGGCGGCACGCTTTATATTGTTGAAGATTTTTATGGAAGAGCAGAGTTGACGCCAGATGCCAGAAGCTACAAACAAGATTGGAAGTTAACAGATGTTTTTCGATTGTCGGATTATCATAAGGTTTTGGAAATTGAAAAAACCAACTTTAGGGATCTTACTGATCATATGCCCCAAAAAAGTATGCTGGCAGTAAATATGAAATTGATGGTTAATGCAATTGCTAGTACATTTCAAACGCGTAAGCATATGAACATTAATAAAATTTTCCGAGGTGGTTATTACTTGGATCGCTTGTATATCCAGGGATGGATGCGCTATGGGATATTGTCCTTTGATAAAAAATGATGCCATTAAAAATAAAAAGTAAGCCCTCTTTATTTTCGTTTCTCTAATGAGCTTTTGGATTTATCTCATAGCAATTAATACCTTGTTTTTCCTGGCTGGATATATCTTAAACTTTAAATCTCAATCCAATCCCATGGCTTTTCTTTTTGAAAAAAGAGACTCTTTTCAAGCCTTCTTAAAAATACCTTATGTAAGAGATTCATCGGATCCATTCAGAATTTTGATGGAGTATACCATTGCCATTTTAATGGTCAAAATATTTGGATTCGAAAGCACTGGTACACTTGTATTTTTGGCTTTGCTGGGGACCATTGGGTTCGTTATTTCGACCTATGGTATGATTATGATTTATATATTTAATCGTGTACCTATTCTCCATAGTGATATTGCATTTTTGAAAGTGGGTCTTACCATTGCCTATCGTATCAAATTTCTCATTTTTCTCGGAGCAGTGCTCTCCGGGATCTTAGTGTACAATCTCTTTTATTTCCTTTCTGCACTTTTACTGGCATTAGAAGTTTCCAATACAGCTATGTTGATCGGGGGGATTCTTTTTTTAATCCTTGGACTATTTCACATTCATAAATTCAATTACCATTTATTTCACCACCGTACGGTCTACTCTTTTACGATTCATCTCTTTAGAAACTATCTTCATGGCATCCGATATAATTTTTTATTGAAAAAAGATCAAGCATTTTTCGATCAATACAATTTGTACAAAAACGTACAACTTGCCCAAAAGCCCAATATCGTTATTTTCTCAATCGAATCGTACGGCTCAATTGTAATGAAGAAAGCGCAACTTAGGGAATCAATGAAGGAGGTATTTGAAACGTATGGGCAGCAATTATCCGACAAAGGATTTTTGGTTCGATCCTCCTTCTCCAATGCACCACAATTTGGAGGAGGATCGTGGCTTTCTTATACTTCATTCATGTTTGGGATGAAGTTTGATGACATGAATCAATACAACCTCTTGTTTAAAAATAATAGTGCCTTCCAATATTATCAGTCATTGCTGTCCTATTTAAAAACCCGCGGCTATAAAAATTATTTGTTATGTCCATTAGGAGGTGGGTATAATGACAAGGTGGATTGGAATATTGTACAAAAGAATTTTGATGCAGATGAGTTTTTGGATTGGAACAAGATGGAATATAAAGGAAAAAGATATCAGTATCTGAAATTGGGATACAGTCCGTCCGACCAATATTCCCTGCACAAGGCAGATCAACTTATTGAAGAGGAATCGGTGAGCCCTTTTTCATTATTTTTCAGCACATTAAATTCTCATATGCCATTTCATTCGCCGGAAGATGTTGTAGAAAATTGGGAAGATTTGAATTCCGGATTAGAGGATAAGGAAAAAATTGAAGACTATAACTCCAACTTATTATCCAAGTATCAAAAAGCGATAAGATTCCAGCTTTCATTTATATTGGATTATATCAGCAAAAAGAATCAAGACGATACGATTTATATTTTGTTTGGTGATCACCAACCCCCTTTTATAACCGATCGTAAAATGGGTTTTTCAACACCCGTTCATGTAATTAGTAAGAATGCAAGTTTTCTAACTGATTTTGAGGAGTTGGGGTTTGCTTCTGGCTTTTGGCCCACCCATTCAGAAAGCAGTATCATAAATCACGAAGGGTTTTACTCTTTATTCATGAAAGCCTTCAACCGAACATTTGGCACGAATAAAATGCTGGAGCTTCCTTACCTGGCTGAGGGTATTCAATTAAGATAGAACGGTGCTAAAGGACAAAATAAAAAATGTACTTTTTACAAAAAATACACTTGGTTCTATCATCTGGTTTTCAGTACTTGGATTTTTACGGCCTGCGATAAAAATATTTTTATTGCCCTTGTATTTGGTATATCTGACCCCCGAAGATTATGGAATTCTTGCCCTGGTAACCATTTTTGCGGGCATTGTGGTGATTTTAGGAAATATGCGCTTAGACGGAGCAGTCAGGGTATTTTATTTTGATTATGAATCTGAAAGTGACAGGATGTGGAATTATCTTTCACAGATTTTCACTACGATTCTTATTATGGGATTGGTACTATTCGGTGTTATGATAGTTATTGGGCCTACGGTGATGGATTGGGCATTTTCGTCTGAGGAAGTATCGTTTTTCCCATATGGTATCATCGCTTTAGCAAGTGCAATATTGTCTTCTTACACAACGATTTATTACATCTATTTAAAGAATGAAGTTCGACTCCGAGAATATTTTGTGTACAGTATTTCCTATTTAGTAGTATCGATTGGGTTACAATTCTATTTAATCGTTTTCGAACAGATGGGAGTATTGGGTGTATTGTATGGCGGTCTTATTCCATCGATACTATTGATTCTAATTATTGGCATACGCAATAGTCGACTCTTTAATTTCAAATTGGATTTTTCAACAATCAAGCCTTCGTTAAAATTTGCTTTACCCTTGGTACCGTTTTCGTTGTTATTCAAGTTTGAAAATCAATTGGATCGACTTGTACTTGAGCGGTATTTGAATTTGGAAACTGTAGGGTTATATGCACTTCTTGTCGCCTTGGTAGGTATGGTCAGTATCTTACTTACAGCCGTTGAAAATGGTGTCAGACCATTCCTCTATCGTTCGCTCAAAGCAGGTGGACAACAAGCCATAATTCATATCAATACCTACTTCAATCTTTTTATTTTGGTAGGGCTGCTTGCGCTTTCAGGAATTATTATGGTTGGTTCAAATCTGGATTTGATTACAGATAATCATAAATATTTATCCATTCGTCAGTTTTTTGTGTTGGCCGCTTTGGCCGCTATACCTTTACTATTGGTGCGCTATTTTTCTATTATTCTGGTCTATTATAAAAAATCAAAAGAGCTTACCATAGTGACTATAATTAAAACTGTGGTAATGTTGGCTTTGATGATTTATATCGTACCGGATTATGGAATTCCAGGAGCAATTATCGCCGTTGCCGTATCATACTTTCTCAATGGAATTATCTTTTATATTCTGATGGATAAATTTGAGGCCCCTGCCATTCGATTTACCACTGCGATTTTATCGATAGCCCTCTTTGTTTTATGCGTTCTTTTGACCAACTATTTTATCGGAAGCATGTCTTTGATGGGTGTAATTCAATTTGTATTGACAGGCATTGTACTATTACCATTGATAATACCCATAATAAAACAAGTGGCCAATCATGCGTTGGTCTCAGCAACCGGATAAAATCTGTCTTTTCAAGGAAAGAGAATAAGTAGCCTGGGTGTTGATTAGTCATGACAGATAAGAATTTTAAAATAAGTATAATCGCTCCGGTATTTAATGAAGCCTCAAACATTGATGCATTCATTAAGGAAGTAGTAAAGAATTGTCTTTCGTTTGATTTTGAATTGATATTGGTAAATGATGGTAGCGTGGATGATACTTCGGCCAAAATAGTTAGCGCTTCTAGAGAAAACGCCAATATCAAGATGCTCAGTTTTGCCAGAAATTTTGGGCATCAAAGTGCAATTAAGGCAGGAATTGATCATGCTGCAGGAGACGCCATCATTATGCTTGACGCGGATCTTCAGCATCCACCGGAGCAGATACCCATAATGGTAAAGTGGTGGAAAGAGGGATATAAAATTGTTCAAGGCATACGAACATACAAAGATGAGAGAATGCTGAAGAAACTGACTTCTTCATTATTCTATAGGATAATCAACCAGCTTTCAGAGCTGGAGTTAAAAGCGGGCAGTGCTGATTTTCGATTGATCGATCGTGTAGTGGCCGAGCAAATAAAAGCCAACAATGAATATCATTTGTTTCTGAGGGGGTTGTTTTCATGGTATGGGTATACAACCAAATATTTACCCTATACCGCCAATTCCAGAATGTCAGGTGAGACCAAGTTTTCATTTTTGAAAATGTTCAATTTATCGTTGTCGGGGGTTACCGGATTCAGTATCAAACCCCTAAGGCTTTCTATTTTCATAGGTTGTCTTTTTACGTTGATTTCAATGATTTATTTGGGTTATGCACTCTACATGAAACTCTTCACGGATGCCACAGTAGATGGATGGACAAGTACCATAATTGTGATTACGCTAATTGGGGGAATTCAATTGACACTTTTGGGAATTATTGGCGAATACATCGGAAAGATATTTCAACAACTGAAAAACAGACCGCAATACATCATCGATCAAAAAATAGGTTTTGATGAATAGGTTGGGATGGATAAAAAGCATTCTGATTTTTTTTGTGATGAGCAGAATCATATTATTGTTACTGGGTGTTGGTTTTGAAGCCGATTATGATTTCATGTACTTTCATAGCATCGATGAGATTCGGGATAATTTCTGGGAATCATTTCTATATACCCATGCTTTTAATCCATGTATGAATATTTTGGCCGGAATAGCATTGAATCTTCCGGAGTGGATGCAAATCGGTTTTTACCACATAATATTTTATCTACTGTCGATTTTATTATTGGTATCGATGGGGAAAATACTGGAGATTTTTGGTTTCAAAGAAAAGGCGATCGTTCTGGTACTTGCCTTTTTTAGCATAACTCCGGCATTTATTTATTTCGAATCATTGCTGATCTACACGATGCCAAGTTCTGCGTTGCTGGCTTGTTGTTGTTACTTTTTCTACCAGGGATTAAGCATAAATACCGTAAGAAGTTGGGCGATATTTTTTACCATGTGCGCATTATTATCCTTTGTTCGAAGTTCGTTCCATTTGATATGGATCGTGTGTGTTTTAATCGGAACTTTAATGATCGACTTTAAGGATGTAAAATCAAAGCTTTTGGGATTTGCCTTACCTTTTACTCTGATCTTTATTTGGAACCTGAAGAATTACTTCCTCTTTGGCTTTTTTGGAATTAGTTCCTGGGGTGGATTTAATTTTCATTATACAACCACGGCCCGATTGACTCCTCAGGAAAAAGATGAACTGGTTCAGCAAGGAATCATGTCTCCCTTGGTGAAAATTCCAATTTATGATGGGGTTGATTCTTATTTCAGTATCCTACCTCAAAAAGAAAAAACGGGAATCAACGTCTTGGATGATTTGGATAAGAATGAACGAATCCCGAATTACAACCACATCAACTTTATTGAACTTTCTTCCATGAAGATGAAAGACAATAAAGCCTTTATTAAAGAATTTCCGTTCCGTTATAGTCGGAATGTTGTAGCAGGAATTACCGACTATCATACTGCCTCGACCCGTTGGCACCCTCGTGATGAAACAAATTCACCACATCAGAAAGCCCGAAATGCGATAGGTTGGTGGGAGAATATTTATAATCGTATTGTACATTTTCCCTTCACAAAAGGGATGGGTTTCTATCTTTTGTTTTTACCGATAGTATTGTTCAGTATGTTGCGTTCATCTATTCGATTTGTGCAGGGAAAAGATATGCGTATGAAAGAGAAACTTTTAACATTTATCAACTGGAATATCTTTTATTTAATGCTGATAAGTTGTTTGATCACCTATGGAGAATTGGAACGCTATAGATTTATTACGGAGTCACTGATTTGGATTTCCGTATTGGTCTTCCTGGCTAGTAAATTTAATCGGGTTAGGAATGTAGTCTTGAAAATGGATTCAGAAAGTAATTTGCAAGCATCCCGTTGATTAAGAATAACTAACGATTTTGAAATTTCCAAAACGACTATGTGAGCATCTAAATTTGGCTAAAGAGTTGGTCCAGAAAGGAGAAATTAGTCGTTTTCCAATCGCTTATTCGGACAAAATCGGATTTTCTGAAAAAATCAATTCGAATGATTCTGGTGATCGTATTCTGGTTACGAATGGAGATCGCATCGTAACTGGCTTTGACAATCAAAAATCACTTTACAGAAATGATTTGTATGTGCATTATAATAACGGAATTGATCCTGATTTTTTAATTGGGGTTCAACTGTTTTTACCACTGGTATTTATGCCGTTGATCCATAAGGAAAGGCCGTTTATCATGGCCCATATGGCTCAAACACTAGATGGAAAGATATGTACGAACTCGGGGCGTTCCAAATGGATAGGGAATGAAGAAAACCTTAAACATGCACATAGATTAAGAGCAATGGTCGACGGAGTTTTGGTTGGCGGGAATACTATTGCGAATGACTTGCCAAAACTCAGTGTGCGCCATGTCCACGGTAACAACCCTACACGGTTGCTCTTGTCAAATAGGTTCAATGATTTTGACAAATTACCGGACGTTCCCGGGATGAAGACTTATGTTTTAAGAAGAAAAGGAAATGTTGTGAATAAATCTTACCGTACGATTTCAGAAGTTATTTATTATGATGGTGAAACCGAAGCCGATAGAATCAGAGATTTGCTTTCGAAGCTTAAAGAAGCGGGGATTGGTTCAATTTTACTCGAAGGTGGATCTAAGACAGTTACAAGCTTTTATAAAGAAAATAACATCGATTGGCTTCAACTTCATATCGCTCCTATTATATTTGGTTCGGGTAAATCGTTTATCCAACTTTCTGAGATCAATGATGTTTCTGAAGGTAGAAAGTTAAGTAATGTATTCTACAATAAAATGGGAGATAGTATAATGGTAACAGGTGAGTTGAGTTGAGATCAACTATTTGTGGTTTGAGAACCTTTATATTTACGTTTTCAATCCTGCTCCTTAATTTTAGTATTTAATTTTGAATAAGAAAAGCTCTATAAAAAAACAAGCACAAGCCTTCTTGCCTACCGATTTCGGAGGTTTTCAGACTATTGCTTACGCCTTGAATGAGGAAGAGCTAATGCCACACATGGTACTAATCAATCCGGATACAGATTTGTCTGATGTTGTAAATGTTCGTATCCATTCTGAGTGTATGACAGGAGATGTTTTTTACAGCAGAAGATGTGAATGCGGGGAACAACTTCGATGGTCGATGGAGTATATCAATAAGCATGGCGGTATTATCGTTTATCTGCGTCAGGAAGGTCGTGGGATTGGTATCATTAACAAATTGCATGCTTATGTTAAGCAGGATGAGGGATTTGATACTGCGGAAGCCAATCGAGAACTGGGTTTTGGATATGATCAGCGCACCTATGAAGATGCAGTAACCATCCTTGAAGACTTGGGCGTAAGGAAAGTAAATTTAATTACAAATAATCCAGATAAGATTAAAGGAATCGATAATTGTGTTCTGACTGTCGTAGACCGAATTCCGATTGAGATACCGCCAAAATCAGAGAATATCGGCTACTTGCAAACAAAAAAAGATTTTTTTGGTCACAAGCTAAATCAAATCGAGTAGCATTACGTGATTGCGCTTTGGCACATTGATTCCAACACTTCTGTACTTCGAAATGAAAAAGAAGCTCCTGCCAAACATCAGATTTTTAAATCGAAATATTCTATGATTTCGACCGGCACGGAACGATTGATTGCTCGTGGTCAGGTGGATTCCTCTTTTCATGATGTAATGAAAGTCCCATACCAGTCCGGTGATTTTGATTTTCCGATTAAATATGGATATTCTCTGATTGTGGAAAACAAGAATGGAGATATTGGACATATCATGCATCCCCATCAGGACGAAATAGATGTCAATCAAGAAGCGATAACCTGGGCAACGGAAGAATTACCACCGTTCAGGTTTGCCCTCATCAGCAATATGGAGACGATACTCAATGCCATTTGGGATAGCAGATTGAAGGGAGATGAAGCCATTGCAATCTGTGGATTTGGTAATATCGGGGCTCTTTTGGCCAATACACTGAGAATATACAAAGGGATCGAAGCTACAATCTTTGAGAATAACGCATGGAGAAGGGAAAAGGCTATTTCATTGGGTTGGAGTGTTGAAACGGAAGGATTATACGATATTCTATTTCATACCACAGCAACTGAAGGCGGTCTTCAATTTTGCCTGGAACACTTGAATTATGAGGGAAAGCTTGTGGAGTTAAGTTGGTATGGATCCCAAAGAGTGAACATTGAATTAGGAAAGGATTTCCATTACAAAAGATTGATGCTCATAAGTTCTCAGGTTTCAAATATTCCTGGCCACATGAAGATGTTTCATACCTATGAATCAAGGAAAAAGTTGGCATTTGATATTTTGAAAGACGATAGTTTTGATGCCTTAATTACGAATAAAATTCCATTCCGGGATGCTCCTGCCTTTTTTGAAAGATTGAGGACGGGCGATGTGGAAGAAGGGTTGATTTATTTAATTGAGTATTGAGTCTAAGAATTGTTTTTGAGTTTTATCGATGGTCTTGCGCCCCATCTTTTTATTCGGAGTTTGCGACAAGCTTGTTAATCAGGTTTGTTTTAGAGCAAAGATTAGAATGCAAGCAATAAGTATGCATAAACTGCTCGCAAAGCGGGTAAATAAATCGGAAAAGCACAACGAACCAATAAACAGCGCAGCACAGCAAGCGACAATCAAGCAAAACTATTCATCAAAAGGATAATATCATGTACAGTGTAAAAATCAGAAAATCCATTATGATTGCCCACTCCTTACCGCATCCCTTCTTTGGACCTGCACAAAACTTGCATGGTGCTACCTATGTGGTGGACGTAGTCTTCAAAAGCGAAGAATTGGATAAACATAACGTCGTGATTGATATTGGCAAGGCCCACGATGTGGTGGGTAACGTACTGGAACCATTAAAGTATCAGAATCTGGATGAACTTGAAATTTTTGAAGGAAAGTTGACTACGACTGAATTTATTGCAAGACACATTCATGATAGAGTAAAACAAAAATTGGAAGGAGATTTCGATGGTAAAATTGCAGTTACGCTTGGAGAGACACATGACGCTTGGGGTGGTTATGAAGGATAAGAAAATATTGAAATCAAATAGGTTATATTTATCTGATCAAATGTTAGATAGATTCAGATAATTGAAGAGTATAGATATTTATTGAAATGAATTTACCGACAGAAGAAGCAAGCAATACGCCAAACCTAAAATCCATACTTGTGACCGGGGGTGCCGGATTTATAGGGTCAAATCTGGTAGAAGAGTTGTTGCAAGACCAGCGAGTGGATAAAGTTCGAGTTTTGGATAACTTATCCAATGGATTTATGCGTAACATTGATGAGTTTATGTCACATCCCAAATTCGAATTTATTGAGGGAGATATCAGAGATTATCAGACTTGTCTGGATGCGTGTGACGGAATGAATCTCGTGAGCCATCAGGCGGCATTAGGATCAGTTCCTCGCTCCATAAAAGATCCGATTACGACGGATCAGGTAAATATAGGGGGCACACTTAATATGTTTCATGCCGTAAAAGAAACTCAAATTGAACGCATTGTTTTCGCAGCCTCATCTTCGACCTATGGAGACAGTGGAATCCTTCCCAAGATCGAAGATGAAATCGGTAAACCATTGAGCCCATATGCCATAACCAAGTATGTAAATGAATTGTATGCAGATGTTTTTGCCCGAACGTATTCCAACTTTGAATACATAGGACTTCGCTATTTTAATGTATTTGGACCAAAGCAAGATCCTAATGGAGCATATGCCGCTGTGATTCCTTTGTTTATGAAGGCCATAAGACTAGGAAAATCAGCCACAATCAATGGAGATGGCTCCTATTCACGGGACTTTACCTATGTCAGCAATGCCGTGCAGGCAAATTTGCTATCTCTTTTTACGACTCGTGCAACCGCTATAAATGAGATATACAACGTAGCTTTTGGAGAACAAACAACATTAAATGAATTGTGGAGTATGATTTGCGACGTAAAGGGTAGAAAAATAGAACCTACTTATGGTCCGATTCGTCAAGGAGATATACCCCATAGCCAGGCATCTATCGAAAAAGCTAAGAAATACCTAGACTATAACCCCAAGATTGATACATTTAGAGGATTAAAGCTTTTAGCTGAAAAGTATTAGGTTAAAATGCCTTAGAAATTGAAAGACAATGAACAATACAAAAAAAACATATAGCCAGAATTTAGAAGAGATTTCTTTAAAGGATGTTGTTTTAAAGGCTCAGGAATACATAAGATATTTTTGGTCTAAGAAGTGGAGTATTATCATTCCATTCCTTCTTTTTGTGGGTATTTTTATTTTTAGAGCCAAGTCGACACCATCAAAATTTTGGGGAGAGACAAAGTTTTTTCTTGAAGGTGGCGATGGTGGAGGAGGAGGTACCTTAGGTGGTCTCTTGGGTCAGATCGGTGTAGGAGGGAAAAAGACCAACCCTTATCAGATCATTGAAGTAGCCGAGAGTAAATTACAAATGACAAATGTGCTGTTCAAAAAAATGGGTCCGGATTCTACCTTTATAGCCAATAAAATTTTAGAAGTATATGATTTACCAAATCAGTGGGCAGAGGACAATGACGAATACATAGGCTTCGAATTTAAGCATGGAGATACTGAGAAATTTACTCGGTTCGAAAATAATGTATTTCATAAATTAATTCGGAGAGTAATCGATAATTCCAACAACGAGGCATTAATGATAACAGATTATGAAGAAGACAAAGGGTATTACTTTATAAGAGTAATGACAGCACACCACGACCTATCCATGAGTTTATCAGAAGTGAGTTATGAGAATTTGCGTATCTTTTTTGAAGATAAAACCAGAGGAAAACTGAAAGATACACGAGAACTCTTGAAGGTAAAAAGAGATTCGATCAAAAACTTATTGGATTTGAAGATCAACCAGATAGCAGACTTCAAAGACAAAAATAGATCTGCAATTTTTAAAACTGCACAGGTTGGTGAAGTTTTACTCGAAAGTGAATTGCTCGGATTAAACGCCGCATATTTAGAGGTCTTGAAATCTTACGAAATGGCGGATTACAAATATATGGATCAAGGAGATTATTTTATGCTCATAGATAGGCCTCGTGCACCTCTGGGTTTGACGTTTAAGAATTGGAAGGTCGAAGCTATTAAAGGAGGTATTCTTGGACTTTTTCTATCGATTGGGTTTTTATTTATGATAAAGCTTTATAGAGATATTATGGATTCGTAATATCTATTTTTTATGGAAAGTACATTTATTATTGCCGAAGTTGCTCAAGCCCACGATGGAAGTCTGGGGATTTTGCACTCCTATATTGACGCTTTAAAAGATACAGGAGTAAACGCCGTAAAATTCCAAATACACATTGCCGAGGCTGAAAGTAGTATACATGAGCCATTCAGAGTGAATTTTAGTTATGAAGACAAAACGAGGTTTGACTATTGGAAACGAATGGAATTTTCATTGTCACAATGGAAAGAGATAAAGGCGCACTGCGATGAGGCTGCATTAGAATTTATGGCCTCGGCATTTTCTCAACAAGCCATTGATTTGCTAGAAGAAATTGGGATAAGGAGATACAAGATTGGTTCTGGTGAGGTATCCAATTTTTTGATGCTGGAAAAAATATGTAAAACGGGTAAACCGATCATCCTCTCTTCTGGAATGAGCAGTTATGCCGAATTGGATGCGGCCGTGAAATTCATTGAAGAAAGGGGAAACCCGCTTTCTATTCTTCAATGCACTACATCGTATCCGACTCCTCACGAGCGTTTGGGTTTGAACGTCATCACCGAATTAAAACAAAGATATCCCCAACATACAATAGGCTTGTCCGAACACACTGGAGAGATCTATGCAGGCATAGCGGCTGCTGGATTGGGTTCTGAAATTCTCGAATTTCATGTTGTCTTTGATAAACGAATGTTTGGTCCTGATGCTAAATCGAGCCTTACGATTGAACAGACAAGAGAATTGGTGAAAGGAGTAAGGGCTATAGAAAAGGCCGTCTATAATCCGATTGATAAAAACGACTTGACGCCGTATGCCAACCTGAAAAACATCTTTGAGAAAACGCTTTCGGCCAACAAAGACCTTCCACTGGGGCATATTGTTACTTTTGAGGATCTGGAGGCAAAAAAGCCAGCAGGTATGGGAATATCAGCTCGAGATTATAAATCAGTAATCGGAAAAGAAGTAAAACGTAATATCTCCAAGTGGGACTTTATACAACGAAGTGATTTTTAAATGAGTAAGCGAAAAATTTGTGTTGTTGTTACAGCGAGACCTTCGTATAGCAGGATAAAAACAGCAATTAGAGGTATCCAGGAACATCCCGATCTTGAATTGTCACTTGTGGTAGCTGCCTCGGCCTTGCTCGAACGCTATGGTACTGCAGTAAGGTATATTGAAGCAGATGGTTTTCCAATCGATGCAAGAGTATTCAATGTTTTGGAAGGTGAAAATCTGACATCACAAGCAAAAACTACTGGCCTTGGTATCTTGGAATTATCGTCTGTTTTCGAACGATTGCGCCCCGATGCGGTGGTAACAGTAGCAGATAGATTCGAAACTATGGCAACGGCCATTGCAGCTTCCTATATGAATATCCCTCTCATACATATCCAAGGCGGCGAGGTCACTGGAAATATTGATGAAAAAGTAAGACATGCAATTACAAAGTTGGCAGATTTGCATTTGGTAGCTTCAGAAAATGCGAAAGACAGGGTAATTAAAATGGGAGAAGATCCAACCAAAGTATTTAACACTGGCTGTCCCTCTATTGATCTTGCTGAAGAAGTGATGCGAAACCCTGAAATTGACTTCAATCTTCTGGATCGATATGGAGGTGTGGGTACCATTAAAAACTGGGAAAAAGGGTATTTGGTCGTTCTTCAACATCCGGTGACAACCGAATACGAGAATAGCAAAGAACAAATTGAAATCACTCTACAGGCAATCCATGAATTGAAAATGCCAACCTTCTGGTTTTGGCCCAATGTAGATGCCGGCTCTGATGGTACGAGCAAAGGAATCAGAGTTTTTAGAGAAAACCACAACATCGATCATATTCATTTCTTCAAGAATATGGAAGGAAGAGATTTTTTAAAACTCTTATACAACTCAAAAGTACTAATCGGTAATAGTTCAGTCGGAATTCGGGAGTGCTCTTATATGGGTGTACCTGTTGTAAATATAGGCTCTCGCCAGAATGGTAGAGACCGGGGAGTAAATGTGGTAGACGTAGAGCACAACAAACTTGAGATTATAGCCGCCATCCAGCATTCGATAGACAAAGAAAGAACAAGAGATTATACGTACGGAGGTGGTGATGCAGGAAAGGTTATAGCCGATGTAATTGCAAAAACGGAAATAGATTTCAAAAAAATAATCACTTACTAGCTTGAGAATGAGATTGCATATTGCAGAGACGGAAGATTTTTCGAAAGATGTACTGGATAGGATGAATGACGTTTTTGAATTGTCAACAGGGCCAGTCAAAAATCTCAGATTACTCTTGGAAGAAGTGGATGTGTTTTGGTTTAGACTAGGCTATAAAATAGATTCTTCGGTAATAGGTGATAACACGCGTTGCAAAGTACTGGCAACACCCGTTACGGGCATAGACCATATTAATGAAGACTTATGCGCAAAAAATGGGATAAAGATCATTTGTCTGCGTGGGGAGACCGAATTTTTAAAGGAGGTGAGAGCAACAGCCGAACATTGTGTCCTTCTTACTCTAATGCTCATGCGAAAGGCAGAAAAAGCCGTTCGAGAAACCAAGACAGGAAGATGGGAAAGAGATCTCTATCGTGGAAATGAAGTGTATAAAAAGCGGATTGGTATTCTTGGTATGGGCAGATTGGGAACAATAGTAGCATCGTACTTTAGAGCAATGGGTTGTGAAATTTGCTATTTTGATACAAAGAAAGTAGATGTAGATTCTACATATACCGTATGCAAAAGTGCAGAAGAAGTCGTTACCAAATCGGATATCATAAGCATTCATATTCCATATAATAAGACGAATCATCACATCTATGGTAAGGGTTTTTTCGAAGCTTTTGATAATACGAAATGGTTGATCAATACAGCAAGAGGGGCTATCATAGATGAAACCTATTTGTTAAAGGTGCTTCAAGAAAATACGATCAAAGGCGCTGCCCTTGATGTATTGGAAGGCGAACCTGAGGTAAGTCAAAACCCACTTTTGGAATACTCAAGAAAACACGACAATCTCATTATCACTCCGCATATCGGAGGAAACACCTATGAGTCTTTTGAAAAAACAGAGCATTTTATTGCGGATAGAATCCTCGAGGCCGTAGGAATTAAAAAAGAAAAGATTTGAAAAAACAACGGGTGCTTACCATTATTCCGGCTCGGGGAGGTTCAAAGCGAGTGCCGGGAAAGAATAAAAAAAAGCTGGCAGGGAAAGAGTTGATTCGATACGCGATTGAAGCTTCTTTACATTCAAAGGAAACGGACACCATAGTAGTAAGCTCTGATGATGAAGACATTCTTAGTATTGGTAGAGAATATCCGTCCGTGATATGTTTAAGACGTCCTGAAGAAATTTCCGGGGACAAGGCATTGGCTATAACTTATGTGCATCATGCTTTGGAGCAATTAAGCGAATCATTTGACTTGGTGGTAATTGTCCAACCCACTTCTCCCTTTACGCTTGGCTCTGACATTGATTCTACCATACGATTGCTCGACAATAAGCGTGCAGATAGCAGCGTATCGGTAATGCAACTAGATCATGCCATTCATCCGCTAAAGCTGAAAATAAAAAAGGACAATGAGCTGTTTCCGTACCTGGAAGAAGAAAAAGGAAGAATGGCTGCTCATGAGCTGTCAGAATTATATGCACGCAATGGTTCGGTTTATGTCAGTAGAATAACTAACATACACGAGGGTAAAATAATTGGGGATGTATGTTTGGGATATGAAATGCCACGAGAACGATCTCTGGATATCAATGATAAATTAGATTTCGAATTTGCCGAATATCTCATCAATAAATCCAAGAGTAAAGATTGAAGTAAGATTGGATAAAAAATTTGATATAGTATACATTGTTTCTCACGGGTTTGCTGCAAGAATGATCATGCAAACAAATCTTTTAGGAAGGCTTGTTTCCAGAAATTTGAGGGTAGCATTAATTTCTCCGGATAAAGAAGATGAAAATTTAAAAAAATATAGTTCAGAGCAGAATGTTAGTTTATTCCAATTTAATGCAAAGTCTGGCTTTTGGACATCGACATATGCAACTTCTAGAATGTATCTCTTCGAAAATATTTATAAAAATCCAGCGCTGCATGAGAAATACATTAGAAAAAAAAGAGTAGGATTTGATGAGGGTTTAAAGTTCTGGTTGAAAATCCGAGTCCTGAAAGGTATTCATGATTTAAAGTTGATATTTCCGATAATTAAAAGGATATTTGAAAAAGTGGAAAAGAACGTACTGCGCTCCGAAGAAGCTACTCATTTTCTACAATCCCTGAGTCCATCGCTACTTGTTTCTACATATCCAGTCAATTTTATAGAAGGGAGACTATTAGCTGTTGCAAATGATTTGCAAATAGATACAGTTATTCATTTATTAAGCTGGGACAATATTACCAGTAAGGGCAAATTTCCTGCATTGGCTAAATGGTATATAGCCTGGGGGTCGATAATGGAAGAAGAGTTTATGGAATACTACAATATTGAACGCAAGAATATTTCAGTATGTGGTGTACCTCACTTTGATATTCATTTCGAAAACCCAATAGAGAAAAAGGATGAAAAGGATATAATTTTTTTCGCCATGAGTGCTCAAAGATTTGTTCCTAATGAAATTGATATTGTTGAGTTTTTAGCAGAAAAAACAAGGAATGGCGCCTTTGGGCAAAAAGCATACTTGGTCGTAAGGCCTCATCCACAGAATGTTAGCGGTGATATGACAGAAGTTTCTTGGATCGATCGTCTAAAACAGATTAGAGGAGATCGAGTTTTGGTAGATTTTCCTGAAATGGAAGAAAGTAGTTTAAAATGGAGTATGAAGCATAGAGATATGTATTCTCTATCGGAGCGACTTAGAACAGCATCTGTATGCATAAATTCTGGATCAACAATTACTATTGAAGCTGTGGGAGTGAATACACCTACCATAATAACAAGTTTTGATGGAAATGAAGAGAGGGACTATTGGGATTCAGCTAGAAGGCACAAAGACTCAGTACACTTGAAAAAAATGTACTCTTTAGGGGCTGTGGATATATGCACTAACTACGATGAATTGGTTCAAAAAATTAATTATGTTATTCAAAATTCATCACATTTGATGAAAGAACGAAGCGATAGTTTTCAATTGCAATGTTTTGCCAAGGATGGAAAAAGTACCTTGAGGGTTATTGAAGCCTTAACCAAGTTGTTATGTTAGGAATTATTAATCATCATTACATTAGAAATGATTTTACGGCTCCTTACCCCAGTATATTTGGAATAACGCCTCAACAATTCAAACGGAAATTAAAGGAATACATCCAATTTGCGAAAGTTGTTTCTGAAAATACTGTTGTAGAAGCTATAGCAAATGACACTGAATTAAAAGGCAAACATATACTGATATCTTTTGACGATGGATTAAAAGAGCAATATAAATATGCATTACCAGTTTTGAATGAACTTGATTTGCCAGCAATATTTTATATCAATACAAAACCTTTAATGGAGAATAAAATATGTGGTGTGCATAAAATTCACATCGTTAGATCTCTGCTATCGACCGAATATATTTTGCAAGAATTGATTCACGCTTTCAACAAACAAATCGACAAGGAATGCCTGGATATGGCACTAGTAAAAGGAGAAGAACATTACAAATATGATAAAGGCAAAGCCGCACAACTCAAATATTTATTGAATTTTGTTTTGTCGAGCCATAACTTGGAAGAGTATATCGATTATCTGTTTGAAAGTGTATGTAATCTCAATGAAAATGAAATGTGCGAATCTCTTTACATGAATGAAAAAGAGATTAAGGAATTAGCTCAATTGGGTTACATTGGCTCTCATTCTCACGAGCATATTCCTTTAGGTTTGCAAACGGAGGAACAAATAAATAAGAATCTTAACGACTCGAAAATGATATTGGAAAACCTTACAGGAGAGGAGATTTCTGGATTTAGTTTTCCTTATGGAGGTTTTGATTCTTGTAAAGGACTAACCAAAGACCTTGTCAATTCAGGGTATAAGTATGCCGTAACGATGGAAAGATCAATTAATAAGAATTTGAAATATCCGTTTCAATTAGGAAGGTTAGATAATAATGATACTCATCTGGGTAAAAATTATAAATATGAGGAATTAGATTTTTTTAATAAATATCCTGCGCAATCATGGCAACTTTAAATTTATCCATTAAACGAGCAACGATAGAAGACTATCCTAAACTTTACAATTTCTACGATGCTGTGTATCCCGATTTACATCCGTTGAAAAATATTGATTTTTGGAAGTGGCAATATGCTGATCCAGAATATGGTACGAGTTATATCGTTCAGAATGATGAGGAGGTGCTTGGTCATGTAGGGGCATATTTCAATGGAGGTGTAGCATGGATAATAAATGTTTATCTGAAAGTTAGTGCAAGAGGGCATGGTTTTTTAAGACAGCTTTATAATATGGCGCGTGAGGATTACATCAATTTGGGAGCCACTTCTGCAAATGATGCCGGATTGGGATTATACAGAAATATGAAGTGGTATCGATATAGTAATCTCGAACGATTGATTTGTTTTAATCCCGCTTTTGATCATTCTGATATTCTTTCGATTTTAAAACCAATACCTTCTCATGCGTTGGCTTCTCCACAGGATAATATTTATTGGAAGCAACCTGGTATTCATGGTCATATGTTGAGAGATGGGAGCACAGGGATAAGTCAATTTGATATAGGTGGGTTTCGAATTGTTGATATAAAAAACATGGAACAGGCAACTTCAGAATTGTGGAGTTTGGGATATAAATGGATAGATTATGTAACCTCTTGGAACGACTTAAACATTAGACTTTTGGCCAAAAATGAATGGATTAGCGATGACCAGGCCAAATTACCTTGGTATTTGAATCCTATTGATCAAACTAAGAAATTCAGGGTGTCTTTTTTATCTGAGAATCCATTGCAAAGAGACTTTGTGTGTAATAGAAAATTTTCTGATCATGGAAGAGTTGGTAAGTTACCCAACAAAAAACATTCGGATTCATAGTTTCTAGAGGAGTAATTATCCAACTCAAGGTCTAGTTTAATTCTTAAAATAAAAATACTAAAGTAATACTGATTTTTCCATGAGTACTGTATCTATCAATATGCGCACTTGCGATGGTCCTGTTTATGCACTCCCTTTTGATGGTGACAAACAACGCATCAATAGAAAGTTAATAAAGGATATTAGTAAAAGTGTCGTGCAAATTTAGAGGCACTACAAAGGATAGTAAAAAACTACTTCCTCATGGACATAGAGAAACATTTAATTTGGATTTGAACACAGTATATTTGCGTATTCATTTTATCTTTCTCAGGACAAAATACTGTGGACAGTCCCACCTGTCTAAGTACTTTAGTACGGTTGTCGGGGGCGTTCCTTGTTCTTTCGCTAAAATTTTCGACGAATGCTAAAATCGACTGTGAAAACTACAAGCGAGACAAGAACGGTTAAAGAGATAATGTCTTAAGGTAGCATTAAATGAATTCAAAAGATACAATATCTTATTATAGATACTGGAAAAAGAATATCCTAGCTTTAGCGGTAATGTCTTAGCCAACCCCAAAGACGGATAGTGAATTTTATGGATTAATATTTAATCACTTAAACGTAAAAAAAATAATATGGGTAGAGTAGATTCTGTACTTATGAGGTTCCCCCTTTTAAACATATTCAGTTCGAAAAAAATGATTCGGAATACTATTTTGAATCGCATCGGAATACAACTCTTCCGAGTCTGGTTGGCAGATAAACGATACAAAATACGATCCAAACATTTGAAAGATTCGATCAGACAATATATAGAAGAACTTGATAGGGAAGGTATAGTTGTGATTCCCGATTTTTTACCATCAAATGAATTTGCTCAGTTAGAAAAAGAGTGCTTACATGCGTTGGAAAATGTAGAGTTATCTCGAATACGGGAGGATGGACCCAATCAATATACAAATATTGGCATCGAAAAACTGGAGGAGTACAATGGAATTAAGAAGACATTTGATAATGAAATGATTGCTGATTTATTTAGTGCAGCAGAACGCAGAAAAGTCAATATGCAAAAGACCGTACGGTTACTCTCTTGTCTTATTCAAGGCAAAGATAATGGGACTATGGATCCAGAAACGGCATTACATGAGGATACTTTTTTCAATACCCATAAAGCTTGGTTATACATTTCCGATGTAGATTATCCTAATGCTCCATTTGTATATGTAAAGGGATCAAATAAACATCATAAAACGGATAGGTACAGAAAGACGTATAAGTACAGTCTAAGTAAAGATAGTATTCATTCGAGAAGAATTTCACAGGAAGAGTTGAATGAGTTGAATTTGAAAGAAACACACTTTGTCGCTAAGAAAAATACATTTGTGATTGCCAATACATTAGGATTTCACAGAAGACTTAGAGGAGAAGAAGGAAATAGAAGAGTTGCTCTAGCCTTTAGTGTACGGCACAATCCATTTATTTAAAACTAGGTTATTGCAATCATTATTCATACACGGTTATTCTAAATCTGGAACCTCTTTATTGGTTGCACTTCTGGATGGACATCCTGAGATAAATGTAATTCCGGAAGAGTCGGATTATTTTGATGGCTTATATTTTATGGTAGAACGATTTCTTCAAAGTTCTAAACTAAACAATGAAGAGAAAATTGATCAATTATATTTACGACTTACCCATTCAACACACATCAAAAATTTCTTTAAGGGATTGAGTATAGATGATCCCAGGGGTAATTTTGATTACCGAGAGTTTGATGGAGCATCCTTTGAAACAAAATTCAAATTATTTTTAAAAGAGAATGGAATTGACCATCAAAACTTTTTCAGAGCACTTGCTTATGCGTATAATGCAGGAATTGGCAAAGCACCTACTCAGAAATATTGGTTGGAAAAAACCCCATACCACGACTTAAATGTATCGAATCGAGAAGAAATATTGAATAGTCAGTTTGAAGGTTATAAGGTCATACACATCTTTCGAGATATAAGAGATAACTTTTTAGCTTACAGTAAGAAACGGCCCGAATTAAATATTTACGATATCTGTTATGAATGGAAACGAATTGTTAATCTTGCGTTTGAATGGGGTAAGACTGAAAATAATTTAATAATTCGGTATGAAGATCTGGTATTGAATACCAAAGAAACGATGAACAAAATTCTGGATTTCATTGATTTGCAGCCCAGTGAAAAAATTTATGTGCCAACGAAGAATGGAGCGCCATGGCTTGGCAATTCGATGTTTGGACAAAAATCAGCTAAAATTAGTGCCGATAGACTAAATCGATATTTGAAATTAATGGATGATGATACCCGAAATACAATTGAGTCCTTATGTGCCAAAGAAATGAAAAAACTGAATTATAAAATAGATTCTGATCGAGCCAACGGTTTTTCACTACCATTTCAATTTGCCAAATGGAAATCTTTCTACAAGAAAATGATAAAAGCTTTCAAGATCAATTGGGTACTGAAATATAGATACTAGCAGGTAGTAAAATTTGATTTTCAATTCAATTACATATTTAGTATTCCTAGTGGTGGTTTTTCTTGCCTATTGGTATCCACTTAAAAATAGGATTAATGCACAGAATGTACTTATTTTAGTATCGAGTTATCTGTTTTATGGATGGTGGGATTATCGATTTTTATCTTTGATAATCATTAGCTCTGTTCTCGATTATAATCTAGGAATAGCTATTCATAACACCAGGGATGAAAAATGGAGAAAAGGTCTGCTTTATATTAGTCTGCTGGGCAATTTAGGCATTCTCGGTTATTTTAAATATTACAACTTTTTTGTTGAATCTTTTGTGAATTCCTTCGAATCTATAGGAATAAACCTGAACAGCACTACTTTGAATGTAGTTTTACCAGTTGGAATCAGTTTTTATACATTCCAAACATTAAGCTATACAATAGATGTCTACAGAGATAAACTAAAACCCACAAAGAATTGGATTACTTTTTTTGCCTATGTATGTTTTTTCCCACAATTGGTGGCGGGCCCCATCGAAAGGGCTAAGAATCTCATACCTCAATTTGAAAAAAATAGGGTTTTTGAATTGGAAAAGGCTAAAGATGGGATGCGTCAGATTTTGATTGGATTGATAAAAAAGGTAGTCATTGCCGACAATTGTGCCCTGGCTGTGAATGCTATTTTTTCAGACCCGCAAAGTTATAATAGTCCGACGCTTGTTTTGGGTACCATTCTATTTGCTTTTCAGATATATGGAGATTTTAGTGGGTATTCTGATATTGCGATTGGTTCTGCCAGGCTACTTGGATTTGACCTCATGAAAAATTTCAATTTTCCCTATTTCGCAAAGGACATCGCAGATTTTTGGAGAAGATGGCACATTTCCTTAAGTACCTGGTTCAGAGATTATTTATACATTCCATTGGGAGGGAGCCGGGTAGAATCCAAAGGTTTATTATTCCGTAATGTCATGGTCATATTCATTGTAAGTGGATTTTGGCATGGAGCCAACTGGACATTTATATTCTGGGGATTTTTACATGCACTCTTCTTTTTGCCGTTGATCTTTTTAGGATTGAACAGGAAAAATATCGCTACATCAGAAAAAACAAGGTTACTACCATCCTTTAAAGAATTGATACAAATGGGAATCACATTTTCGCTGGTTTGTTTTGCTTGGATATTTTTCCGTGTAGATTCCATTTCCGATGGGTTTTATTATGTAAAGGAGATGGTTATGTGGGAAGGAGTACGACCATTGTATTTATCAACGCTACTATATGTTATTTTCTTTCTGGTCATTGAATGGGTTCAGAAAGACAAAGAACATTCTCTTGACATAAGACATTTGCCTCGACCTGTGAGATGGGCAACATATTATACTGCTATATTCATCTTGTTTTATTTTATGCCGGACAGTTCTCCAGATTTCATCTACTTCCAATTTTAGATGAAGCCATTTATTAGAAGTCTAATCTTTTTTTTGATTCCGATAATTGGATTAAGTCTTAGCTTGGAATACTATTTACGAAATCGGATAAACACCAATGAAATATTGGCAAAACTGGAATTGGTACATCGACACTCCGATACAGAATTGATTTTCATAGGGAATTCTCATGGTCGTAATTCCTTTAATCCTGATGATTTCGAATTGAAATCGCTAAACCTTTGTATTGGAGGGAGTACACCATTTTATAATTCGGAGTTATTAGAAAAAGTCATTGACGACTTTCCAAACCTTAAATACATCGTCTATAATATTTCATATCAATCTTTGTTCTACGATATGGATCGTCTTCCGGATGAAAAAAAGAAATATGAGTTTCTTCATTATTTGGGATCTGATTGTGGAGTTGATAAAAATAGGCATGAGTATTATAGCATTTTGTCAACGGTCGGATTGAGAAACGCCATTGATAATGTAATTGTAGACTTAACACAATCTTCTGAAAAATGGATTGAGCATCGAGGATTTAAAAGTGAATCGGGTAAGATTGATTTGGACGATGTACGCGAAGCTGCACACATTCGTATTGACGCGCATCATCAATTAATGTCAGACGACAAGAAAACATTTAATTTTAATCAATTGTCACAAACGGAGAAAATTGCAGAAGAACATTCGGTTAAAATTATTTATGTAGCCCTGCCTGTAATCGAAGCGTATGCGAATTTGATGGAATCGCCCTTCGTTGGATTCCGAAAAGAGATGAATGAATTTGTAAACTCCAGAGGCAGCAGTTTTATAGACCTTTCAATAGATCCCCAATTGGACTTAGCAGATTTTGTAGATCCCGATCATGTAAATATTGAAGGTGCCCAGAAATTGAGCGATTTCCTATCGGATAGATTGGATTCTTTAAAGAATGCTATTAAGAAGTAGAAAAAGTAGATTTGAAGGCGGTAAAAGATACTGTACATAACCTAGCCACGTTACTGGCCAAATATCCTCTAACCATTATTTCCAGCATTGTGGTTACCAGATTTTTGGGACCAGAAAACAAAGGAATTTATGTGTATTTAATTATGGTTTCAAATGTTTTACTTCCTATATCATTCATTGGAATCGGAAATGGAATTCAATACTATATCAGCAATAAAACATACAAAGTCAAGGATGTTTTTTTTACTTCTGGGATAGTAGGAATATTCACTGGGTTAGTTGTTTCATTATTGGTTTTGATGTTATGGAAATATCAGTACTTGGGCGTATCCGGTAATTCCGCTTCGTTTTATGTATTGCTTCCATTTATATTAGGATTACCGCTGGATGGAATCATATATATATCCAGGTTTTTACTCATTAGTGATTCACGATTTCAGCTCAATAACAACATAACCATTGTAGTTGCAATTATTTCAGCCATTTTACTCATTATTTTGGTAAGTATTTCCAGAGATAAATTAATGGCAGCTGCCATCGCCATTAATTTGGTCAAGATAGCCTACCTAATCGTAATAGTGTATTACATACTTAAATTGTATGACCCTTTGCTCAGATTAAATTTGGGGTACATCAAGAAAACGTATAGTTATGGTGCCAAATCATGGTTGGGACATATCTCGGCAAGGGCAAATGATAAATTGGATCAATTGATCATTGGTATATTTGTAAGTCCTGCACAATTGGGTATATACTCTGTCTCTTATGCGGTGGTGAATTTACTCTTAATACCTTCGAATGCACTCTCTCCTGTTCTTTTTAATAAAATAAGTGAGGTGAAATCACCTGAAAAAAGTATAGAGATGGCATCACAAGTGCATAGATCTTTATTCCTGATCATTTTCATTTCATGCATTGGTTTGGCCTCGATAGGGTATTGGCTTATTGGTATTATGTATGGTGCAGAATTTCAGGAGGCATACTATCCAATGTTAATATTAATGCCCGGAATTTTATTCTATTCCGTAAGTAGGAGAGTCTTGCAAAAGTTTCTTGCAGCCAATGGATATCCATTAAAAACCAGTATGGTACAATTCGTGGCCGCCTTGGTTGGAATCATTTCATATTTGCTGTTAATTCCAAAATATGGAATTATCGGTGGGGCAATAGGATCGACATTGGCCTACTTAACATCCACCGTTGTGGCATATGCAATAACTAAGAATATTTTGAAAAAACACTTTGGGTTTTTTAGCTTTTCGCAAAAAGATATCAAGTGGTTTACAGTGCGATTACTGGAATTGGCAAAAATAAAAAAGAGAGCATGAGCTTTATCATGGACACAGATTTCTCAAGACCAGTGATGAGCCAAAAAAATCTTATAAACGATAAATTCAAGAAATGATAAGTAGTGATAATCCGATACTTATTGTAAGTTGGTCTGTTTACCCCAGTCAGGTTGCTTCATCAGTACTCATTCATAATATTGCCAAAGAACTGGAGAATAATGTGGTGGTGGTTGGAGAGAAGACAAAAGAGGAGGATGACTGGGACGTTGTAAATTATCCCCTTTACCACATAGACCCTTTTCCGTTTAAGTTTAAAAAGGGAAGAAATATTTTCAAGTGGATGACATTTTATAAATCTTTGAAAACCATTGATGAGATTGTAAAAAAACATAATTGTAGCACGGTACTTTGTCCATTTCCAGATGAATATTATATGAATCTTGCCATGCATCTAGCCGTTGAAAATAATTTTAACTTTTACCCTTGGTTTCACAATACGTATCTGGAAAATAGAACCGGTATAAGACGATGGTTGGCTAAAAGATTACAATCGAGATTCTTTACCAAAGCGAAGAAAGTATTTTCAATCAGCCAGGGACTTACGGAGTATTACAGATCGACCTATCCAACATTACATGTAGAGACATTACAGCATGGGTTTAAAATTCCAGAAATCGAGTATCAGGATTTTAATATAGATTTGAATAGGCCCGTAAAATTTGCGTATTCCGGAACGCTGAGTGAATCTTGTTTGGATGCAGCAGTCAGACTGGCAGAGGTACTCACCAAAAATCCAACGTTTGAGCTTCATGTTTTTGGAAAGCGCAATGTCCGAATGTTTTGCGACCATGGTATCCCCAAAGATAAGATGGTCGTATATGGTTTTCTGGAGGAAGAAGAATTTAATAAAGCATTGAATGCCTGCGATATTATGCTCTTACCGCATGGCTTTACAGGCGGAAGATCAGAGGTTGAGTACCAAACTATTTTTCCTACCCGTACGATCCCCATGTTGTATTCAAACCGGCCTATTTTATTGCACAGTCCTAAAAATGTGTTCCTGACCGAATACCTTGAACAGAAAAATGCGGCTTTTAGCATCACAACAAAAGATAATGTCGAAATAGAGGCTATGATTCTGAAATTTCTAAAGGATAAAGGTAAGCAACGTCAGATCGTACAAAATGCTATAAAGCTCGCCGGAGACTATAAGATCGAAGAGATCGTCGAAAAGATTGAAAAAGAGATGGGTCAAAAAGAAGTAGCAAAGGAATTAAATTAATACCTTAATGAAGATCAAATATGCTCAGATCGTAAAACTTTTATTTCTTGCTCTTAGCTTGATTATCTTTGCCAACCTCAATGGTGTATTGAGACTTACATTTGGTTTTGTCTCCTTGCTATCCCCTATAATATTGATACTGAGTATCGCCATCATTTCAATGTCTGTATTCGTATTAAAGGTTTCCCTTAAAGATATCAACCTTATATGGTTAATCGTTTTCTATGTATGTTACCTCTATATCGGTACATCAAGCCTGTTGTGGTCGGATTATTATCTGAGTGAACGAACATCCGTATTAAGACTTTACAGGTCATATATTTCCAGCATTGTCATCTTATTTGCTTTTTATCTCGGCGCCAAGGCGATTATGATGCACTATGGGTATAAAAGTATTTATAACTACATCTTTCCCTTTTTCATATTCACGACCTGCGCGGTAGTTTTTGGTGAGCAATTGGGGATTTATAACTCATTTGAGTATATGGTGGAAGCGCAGAGAGGTGAACGAAGTGCAGGATTCTTTGGGAATCCAAATGAAGCCGGATCTTTTGCAAATTATGCGCTGGTGATTTTTTTGACACTCTTCTTTATTTCAAAGAAAAAAGCCGTATTCATTGGGTTGGCTGGGCTGGCAATTGCAGGAAGCGTATTATCGTTTTCGAAAGCTGCTTTTATTATATCTACGTTAATGGTTCTTTTCTTCTTTTTTAAAAATATTACGTTTTTTCACAAGAGTACCCAACGGACAAGAATCGCTTTTGTCACCCTGATCTTTGGGTTAATTTTTGGCGTGTTTGCCTTCTTTAATAGTTCAACAGGACAAAAATTTGAATTGACCAGAGCACAGCAAAAAAGAATCGTCGGAACACTTGCCTTATTGTCGGGTGAAATCAATGAAGAAACAACATCGGACCGTACAGTGGTCTACAGTCATGGATTTGGACTAATTAAAAGGAATCCATACATCGGACATGGTATTGGTACTTTTCATCGCTTCAATTCAGGTAATATGAAGATAGGTGTACACAATACGTATATCCTGATTTTAGGCGAAAGTGGAATTTTACCCATTTTACTCTTTTTAGGGTTTTACTTCATGCTTATATATCGCGGATTAATGATTACCGATGCGGGCTTGAGTTTTTTTATTATCGGTGTCACTACCATTTATATGCTGGGTGTGGCCGGAACCAGTCATAATGCATTGGATGATCGAACAAGCAATGCCTTAGTATCCATAATTTTAGCCATCTTAAGTTACAGAAAACAATGTGTGGAATAGCGGGATTTGTTGATTTTTCCAACAGGGAGAACGGAGATTCTCTATTGAAAATGACCAATGCACTACAGCACAGAGGTCCTGACGGATATGATACAGCGCATATCGTCGAAGATACCTATCAAATCGGACTTGGACATAGGAGATTGTCAATAATTGATCTTTCGCCATCAGGCAAACAACCTATGAAAAAGCATGGCCTTACGATCAACTATAATGGTGAAATCTACAACTATAAAAGCATTAAAGCTGAGTTAATTGATTTGGGATATAGCTTTACGAGTACCAGCGATACCGAAGTCATGCTTTCAGCTTTTGATTGCTGGGGTGTCGAAACGACAGTGTCGAAGTTGACGGGAATGTTTGCCATTGTCTTGTATGATTCTATTAACCATAAAGCCTATTTTATTAGAGATCGGGCAGGTGTAAAACCGTTTTATTACTATGAAAAAGATGGTTGTTTTCTGTTCGCTTCGGAATTGAAAGCGTTTAAGGAGGCAAATTCTTTTGAAGCTTCGATTGATTCAGACGCCATCTTCGAGTATTTTACCAAGGGATATGTATCTACGCCACGAGCTATTTTTCAACATTGTAAAAAATTGAAGCAAGGGAGCATACTGACCATAGATTTAAAGACGCGAAATACCGATTGCAAAAAGTATTGGTCGATATACCGTTTTGTTGATCGTGAGATGGATCTTCCCATGGAGGAGGTTCTGCACGAAACCGAAAAAATACTTTCAAAGGCATTTCATTATAGAATGGTTGCCGATACTCCCGTGGGCGTATTTTTAAGTGGAGGAATCGACAGTTCATTGGTTACTGCATTATTGCAGAAGGATCTCAGCCATAAGCTCAAGACGTATACAATTGGATTTGAAGATTCTGAATATGATGAATCGGATGCGGCAAAGTCGATCTCCAATCATCTGGGAACAGAACATATGGAATTTATATGTACGCTGGAAGATGCCAAAAAGGTCATACCCTTAATTCCTAAAATATGCGACGAACCATTTGGGGATAGTTCGTTGATCCCCACGTATCTCGTAAGTAAAATGGCTGCAAGTGAAGTTAAGGTAGCACTTTCCTCTGATGGCGGAGATGAGCTATTTACAGGTTACAGGCGGTATATGAAAGCCATGAAAATAGCTGGAATAATTAAAAAGAATCCAACATTTATAAATTCTGCAATGGGCAGAACGCTAAGATTCTTCAGCGGATCTAACCCAGTGTATGACAAAATGGGAGAAATCCTGACGTACTCCAATATCGGCCTTATTCCATTCTACCAGACAAAATGTATGTCTGACAAGGAGGTCGGTCAACTTCTGCTCAATCAAAGAGCTGAACTTAAAATTCCTCAGGTAAATTCCAATGCCCTAAACTCGATATTTGCCTTTGAATATGAAAATTATATGCAGGATGATATTCTTGTGAAAGTAGATCGTGCCACCATGGCAAATAGTCTGGAAGGAAGAGAGCCATTCCTGGATCATACTATTGCAGAATGGTCGATGTCGTTGCCTGTTGGACAGAAATTTAATGATAATACACTGAAATATATCCTGAAACAGATTTTGTATAAGTACGTGCCTAAAGAATTAATGGACCGCCCGAAATCTGGGTTTTCTATTCCAATTGCGGATTGGTTGAGAGGGGATTTGAATGATTTGGTGACATACTATCTTGACGAAAAAAGGATTCAGAAGCAAGGTATATTCTCCAGTAGTTTTGTTGAAAAAAAGCTACATCAATTTAAAAATGGTAAATTACAAGCCGAACAGTTCGTCTGGAATATGTTGGTATTTCAAATGTGGTATGAGGATTGGTTTGAATAAAAATATAGTAGTTTTATTTACGTGCATGATTGTGCTCATCGCTTTAAATTCATGTTCGACCGGTAAGAAAAAGGTTACGGATGAAAGGGAGTTGATCAAAGTAGTAATTGATGGCCATGAGTATATTGATATTTCTTCATTTAATATACATGAAAATGGCGAAGAGGATGATGCACTTCTCATCCAAAAAGTCCTGGATAAACTCGAAAACGTCTATTTCAGCAAAGGAGATTATAGAGTAGCTTCCGACAGATCTTGTCCTTATCGATACAGTGGAATCTTCGTTACCGAAAAATCTGCTGTCAGGCGTATCGTTTTTGAGGAAGGAGCACAGATTGTAGTTCCTCAATCCTATACATCGCTGACTAAAAAGTCATGCGTCCTTCATTTTCACGCCGAGAATGGCAGTTTTAAGGAACTCTACATACGCGGATTAAAAATTATTGCTGAGCCTCGTAAAGATGATAAAGAGATTTCCGGACTTTTTGTAAGCGAAACCAATGGAAACCTGGTAGAATCTTTAATTCTGGAAGACGGTTACTTTGAAAATCTCTCTTATACTTCGATCACAACCCATGCCACAGACAGTAAAATTTTCAATACCAAAACAATTAATAGTGGTTTTCATGGCTTGGCGGTGATCAACCCATACAATCCTTTGATAAAGCATGAAGTAATGGTTAAGGATTTTACATCTATTGATGATCGCAGAAATAGTATTGATTTAAGTGGTTTCAAATCTTTGGAGCGGAAATCAATAGCTTCTTCGGCTATATTGGAAAACATATACTCCAAAGGATCAGGAAATGGCATCAAGATTGCCAGCAACTGGAACCTGGAATTCTCAAATTCAAAGATTCTAAATAGCAATGCCAATGGATTTTATGTCAATTATGCTCATCCCGGAAATACGGTTGATTTGAAAAATATAGAGATAGCCGATTGCAAGAAAATTGGTCTTTCTTTGGGGCATGATGTAATTTTTTATGGAAGAGATATCGAAATAAAAAACTGTAATGCAGGAGCGTTCTTGCAAAAAAGTAAGGCAACCATTGAAAACTTGACAATCATAGGGAATGAATCGTCCGAGTTTGGATTAACGATGTACGATAATGGAGATGTTAATAAACTTCGTGTAAGTGGTATACGCGCGGAGTATCCTATTAAGATTGTAGGCGAGGGGAATACGCTTTCTGATGTAACGGTCTTTGAGAATATAGATAGCCATTCTATTTTCGTTGGTAGAGATGCCCAGAATACCAAGATTTTCGACGCAAATACAGACAAGGACATTAGGGTGTTGCAAAAAAACGGTACTATAGAAATATGCAATTACTCGGGTAAATTGGAGAAAAGTTCTAGGCTAAGAGTTGATTGCAATCAATGAAGATTTTACTCTTTATAAATAACTTAAACATAGGCGGAGCTCAGACGCAAATTGTGAATTTGGCGATTGGTTTGAAGAAGAAGGTGGAAGAAGTTTGCATGGTAACTTATTTTGATGAAAATCAATACCTGGATAAGCTGGATAAAGCCAATATTGAAGTTGTCAATCTAAAAAAATCCGGTAAAATAGACATTATGCTTTCGGCACGACTAGCAAAATTGTGTAGATCGAAAGCCATAGACTGTGTAATTGCCTATCAGCAAAAGCCATCATTTTACGCCTTGGTTTCTAAAGTTCTTTTTGGAAATCGAGCCTCGATAATCGTTTCTGAAAGGACCTATGAATCTGGCGTTCCTAAATTCGACAAATTGATCACTCGAAACTTGTATTCATTTGCAAGTGCAATAGTGGCCAATTCTTATCATCAGGCTGAAATATTACGAGAAAAAAATAAATCCTGGCGCAATAACGTGAACGTCATCTACAATGGGTTGGATGAGGAGTTTTTTGACAAAGATCAAATGAATTCCGGGAATACCATCCTGTCCGTTGGGCGTGTCGATCCGATAAAAAATTTGGAAAAAATAATCGAAGCGCTTTCAATTTTAAAAAAGGAGAAAATACCTTTTCGATACAAATGGGTTGGTGAATCTTTCAGTAAAAAATTCAAAGATCATTATGATTACAGGCTAAAAATAGATGAGCTAATAAAATCCAATGATCTGGAAAATGAATGGGAATGGCATCCCAAAACTCCTGAAATAAAAAAGCATTACCGGGATGCAGAAATACTCATTCATTTTTCGAAGGGTGAAGGTTTTCCCAATGTAATTATGGAAGGAATGGCATCAGGATTATGTGTGTTTGCCAGTGATGTGGGTGATCATCATAGGATTTTGAATGATCAGTTCAATGGGTATCTGTGCCCACCGGAGGATAGTACTTTGTTGGCCAATAAATTGAAAGTTTTTCTGGCGTTGGAAAAAAAAGAACAGGATCAAATAAAATCGAATGCTGTAAATTCGGCCAGAACGCTTTTTAGCAAAGAAAAGTTAATCGAAGAATATTATAATCTGACTAATCAAACCGTAAAAAAATAAATTGAAATTAATTAATCTATACAGGATCGGACGTTGGTTTTATGATCGAAAGATTCCGATTGTTCCGAAAATTATTTACGCGCTTCAATATTTATTTTTTAATTGCCATGTTCCGATTAGTGCCAAGATTGGTAAAGGTACGGCTCTGGGGTATGGAGGTATAGGCGTAGTGATTCATGACAGAGCGGTGATAGGAGAACACTGTGTTATTGGAACCAATGTCACGGTAGGAGGTACATCCAAGATTTATGGGGTTCCTAAAATTGGCAATTATGTCCAACTTTCCACCGGTTCCAAAATACTTGGAGATATCACCATCGGTGACCATGTGGTAGTGGGTGCCAATGCCGTGGTGATCAAAGATGTTCCTTCCAATTGTGTGGTTGCAGGTGTACCAGCCAAGATTATCAAGGAAGGCATTTTGTTGAGTGATTATCGTTAAAAAAAGAATAGCAAGATAGATGTGTGGTATATGCGGGGTATATGACTCTTTTGGTAGAGTAGGGAAAGACCGTCTTAAAGAAACCGTTATCCGGATGAATGAGGCCATTGTCCATCGAGGACCAGATGATTTTGGTTTTTATCATTCTGCGAAGTGTTCACTTGCCATGCGTCGATTGGCCATTATCGATCTGGAACATGGTAAACAACCCATTTTTAATGACGATTCGACGTTGTGTATATTTTTTAATGGGGAGATTTATAATTACCTGGATCTGAAAGAGATCTTACTTGCTAAGGGATATAAATTTAAAACTGCGTCGGATACAGAAGTTATCATCAAAGGATACGAGGAGTGGGGAGAAGATATGCCCCAATACCTAAGAGGAATGTTTGCTTTTTGTATTCTTGATATAAAAAGAGACAAATTGTTCCTGGCCCGAGATAGGTTTGGGGAAAAACCACTTTATTATCACCTCAAAGACGGCATTCTTTCTTTTTCAAGTGAAATTGATTCTCTTCTAAAAAATAATAGTATCCCCAGAAGGCTAAATCATGAATCTCTTAAATATTATCTGGCTTCAACCTTGGTCCCTGAGCCTTACACTATGTTGAAAGATGTAATGACTCTTCCGGTTGGATGTTGTATGACATTAGAAAAAGGAGAGGTTCAGATAAAAAAGTATTTCTCTATAAATTATCAGACAGATAATTCGCTTAAAACGAAAGAGGATGTTGTCGAAATGGTATCACCAATTCTGGATCAAGCCGTAAAGAGACAAATGGTGAGTGATGTTCCTATTGGTAGTTTTCTTTCAGGAGGTATAGATTCAAGTACGGTGGTTGCCAAATTATCACAGTTGAGTGAGAATCCGGTTAAAACGTTTACCGTGAAATTTGAAGCAGAAAGCCATGATGAAAGTAAGATTGCAAAAGAAACTGCACAACATCTGGATACCAACCATCATGAAATATTCATTCCTAAAAAGGAATTTTCAGAAGATCTTTTTTGGGACCTTTTGGAGCATACCGGGCTTCCATTTCCGGATACATCGCTAATCCCTTCTTATTTACTGACCCAGGAGATCAGAAAACATGTAAAAGTCGCTTTGTCCGGAGATGGTGGCGATGAATTGTTTGGTGGTTATGATATTTTTCAATGGTGGCAAAAAATCACGAAATTTTCATTTTTACCCAGAGGGCTATCTTCCTTAATTGGCCAAACATTAACAGCGATATCAGGCTTGGATATCGGGGTCAATGATAATTTGAGAAGACTTAGAAAAGGATTCGAAGTGCTAAGTCAACCCGAAAAGCTAAGATTCTTGTCTATGAATATGATGTTCTCCATGCAAGAATCAAAACGTTTGTTCAAAGAGCCACTTAAGTTCGATTATAAGGGATTTGCCAATTTTCCTCCTGAATTTGATTCATGGACTCCCTTACGCCAAATCATGTATTATAGAATGATGCACGATTTGCCTTTGGCCATGCTTACTAAGGTTGATCGAGCGAGTATGGCCAATTCTTTGGAGGTCAGAGCACCATTCCTGGATGTAGATTTGTTCGAGGCATCTTCAAAAATTCCGGATACGTTTTTGATTAATGAGGGTAAGGGTAAATATATCATCCGTGAAATTATGAAGCCTTACCTTCCTGCAATTGTTTTTGACCATCCAAAACGAGGATTTGGGATGCCCATTCACAACAATTACAGTGATAATTTTAGAAATCTTGTACGATCTCTATTTGAATCCCCCGGTGATCTGAAGGAGATTTTTGATTTTAATCATATCAATGATCTTTGGCAGGAAGCTTTGGTGCAGAAAAAAGATACTCAAAAGTTAAGTTTGTATCGATCAAGCAATCAGATATGGTCTCTTATGCAGTTGGTTGGTTGGATAAAAAAGTATAATGTCGAAATTTAAAAATCTCAAAATCACTTCCAAACTCTTAATCAAGAGCCTGCTCACCCTGGTACCTGGCGTATACAGTGTATTTGGGAGGAAATCCACACACGCGAAGGATGTAAGTTATTGTTACAGTGTCTTATTGAGGCATTTAACGTACCTAATGGAGAAAAACGGAGGAGTCTTTCCAAACAATATTGTTGAGATTGGGCCGGGTGGATCACTAGGTTCAGGAGTTTTTGCCCTGCTGCTGGGTGCCAAATCTTACACTGCTGTTGATGCTAAAAATCATCTGGGAGCAACCGACCATATCAAAATATTACATGACCTCATCGATTTGCTGCAAAGAAAAGAGCCGATTCCTTCTGGGAAATTTCCAAATTTAAGTCCTGGCTTGGATGCTTACCAATTTCCTGATTGGTTGTCGGACCGGATAGTGTCCAAAGATTTGCTATCTAATTCCAGGATTAAATCTCTGGAAAAATTATTGACGGCATTTGAAAAAAATCATGAGGCGCACGATGATGGTTTGCATATAAAATATGTGACAACGGTCGACTATTCAAAGATAGAAGCACCAAAAGAAATAGATTGGATTTATTCTCAGGCGGTAATGGAACACGTACCTGCGGTGCAATACGTATATGAAAATTGTCTTTCCTGGCTCCGGCCGGGAGGTTTGATGAGTCATCAAATTGATTATAAAAGTCATGGTTTGGCGGCCGACTGGAATGGCCATTGGACATACTCAAACTTCGTATGGAAACTTATTAATGGCAATCGAACCTATCTGATCAATCGGCATCCGCATTCTTATCATCGGCAGGCCTTGGGCAATTTAGGATTTCAAGTACTTAAAGAGAAAAATATTCACAGAAAATCCAATTATGCGTTAGCCGATATGAATAAAAATTGCAACTTGAAGAAAGAAGATGTGACCACCTCCGGATCGTTTATAATTGTACAAAAACCTTCGTTGAACCCACATGCGTAAGATCCTGTTTATAGGTCCTTTACCGGATCTGAAAAACGGTAAAATAGGTGGAGCGAGGGTTTCTTTTGCTTTGTTGAAAGATTATGTGACAAGTAGATATACCGAACATGATTTTATCAATATTGATCAGCATGGCCGTACAAAGCTGGGATATGTGAAAAATCTGATTTATGTGCTGGCCAGCTTTTTAAAGCGGATTAAAAATGTAGATGTTGTGATGCTTAATTTTTCGCAAAAAGGAGCCATTTACTTAGCTCCAGTACTCTTTTTTTTAGCTAAAGCCAGATCGAAAAAGGTAGTCTTTAGAATGTTTGGAGGCAGTATGCAGGAGATTTTCCAGTCTCGGAAATGGATCAGATGGCTTTGGAAGAAGACAATTTTAAGAAGCGACATATTGGTTCTTCAAACGAAATCTCTAATCAACTATTTTTCCAATTATTCCAATGATATCTATTGGTTGCCTACCAGCCGTAAATCTCAAATTAGCACGGATGAGATCCATAAAAGCTTCCGCAAAAGGTTTGTTTTTGTGAGTCAGGTAAAAGAGGCAAAAGGGGTTTCCTTGATTCTCGAAGCAGCTCGACATTTTGATGCCGAATATACCTTTGATATATATGGACCAGTGCACGAAAACCATTATTTGGAAGATGCAAAGTTTAATGCGTGTTACAAAGGAGCATTGAAACCGGAGGATGTGCTGCCGACCCTTGCCAAATATGATGTCCTATTGTTACCCACGCATTATCCTGGTGAAGGTTATCCCGGGATTATTATTGAAGCTTATTCCATGGGACTTCCCGTAATCACTACATCATGGTTGTACATACCTGAAATTGTTGAGGATGGAAGGACCGGGATGCTGATAAACCCCAAAGATGCAAAAGCATTAATCCAGGCCATTCAATCTTTTGATGAGACCAACTATGGAGCGTTTTCAATGCGTGCAAGAAATAAATATGATGAATTCGATGCAGATGTCATCAACGAAAAATTGCTCAATAAACTATATGCACTTTAGCAGAATTGGGTTTGTAAAAAAGACCGATCAGACAGGGTGGTATGATTGGATTTTCAAAAGTGCCAGGACAAAATTGTAGTAGTGAATAATCTCTTTATAGTTGGAGTTGGAAGATCGGGTACATCCCTGCTTCAAAGTATGATGGATAGCCATAGCCAAGTTACCTTTTTGCCGGAGACACAATTCGTACGAAGCTTTTTACGGAATTCTGATTCAAAAACCTTGCAGAGCAAAGAGGAGATTCAAAAGATAATCCGTCAGGGTACCATTGGAGAAAGAATACCGGAAGCAAAACTAGACATGATTTTCGCGTCAATGGAAGAAAAAACTTCTTTCAAGACGTTTTATAATTGCCTTCTTGGTATGAATGAGGATGTTGCTAAGCTCGAATATTATGGAGACAAAGATCCTCGCCTATTGGATTATATTGAAGTCATTGCCAAAAACTTTCCATCCGCTCGGATACTACACATTTATCGGGATCCCCGAGATATTGTATTGTCAAAAACCAAAGCAGATTGGTCCAAATCGAGGTCCTTTTGGGTGCATGCCATGATCGGTCAGGCACAAATAAGTAATGGAAGGAAAAAGGGGAAACAATATTTTGGTGACAACTTTATCGAATTGAAATATGAGGAGTTGATTGATCATCCGGAAGAGATTTTAAAAATGATATGCAACAAATTGGGATTGGAATTTGAAAAACAAATGTTGGATTATCAGCGCTCATCAAAGCGATTGGTATCGACAGATGAGCTCCAATGGAAAAAGGAAACACTCAAGCCACTGATGAGGAATAATGTTGAGAAATGGCGCAACGGATTTTCGGGTATTAAAATTTGGGTGATTGAAAATTTGACCCCTGAATGGTTTGATCAATTGAATTATAAACGCTCAAATACGGGACTCTCGTCTTGGATGTTTCGTCCTCTGGTGGCTTTACTCAATACACTTTATACATTTCGGCTCTGAAACCAAAATTTGACATCTATAAAGGAAAGGTGGCTCATTGGATAACCAACGAGAATACAGTTCTTTGTTCTGAAGGCAACAGGGTAGTAAGGAATAGTTTGAACCAAGGTACCCTTGAAAATGATGAAGTAATCTTTACAAGTCCTTCGAGTCTTTTTGATTTCAATTCGTTGCTTAAAAGGGTTGGTAGAAAAGGGTTTCATTTTTTACTAAAGCCTGAGCATAGGCAGGAAATCATTGGTGTCTGGAACAATAAAATATTTGTTTGGAAAGATAAGTTTGAAGTCTCACCCCTGAATTTTAGGGGTAGCCGCCCTCTTAATATTTGTTATAATCCAAAAGATGACTGTTATTATTTTGGCGAGTACTTTTCTAATCAATCACGTGAAGAAGTATTCGTCTATAGGTCTTCTGATGGGTTGGAATGGGAAAAGACCTACACGTTCTCTCCCGGCACGATTCGTCATGTTCATCAAATTCAATACGATTCAATTCGTGGGGGAATGTGGATTTTGACGGGTGATACCAATGCTGAATCAGCCATCTATTTTACCGATAATGGATGTAAGAGTATGGAAAAGGTTTTTTTCGGTTCGCAAAAAGCAAGAGCCGTATCAATAATTGCTGAAAAGGATATGCTCATAATTCCTTCGGACACTCCCTTGGAACAAAATGCCATTCGGGAATTTAATTTTACAACAAAAGAAATTAACGATGTTTATACTTTGCCAAATAGTGCTTTCCATACCGGTACGTTTGGCGGTGATTGGGAATTTGTAACCACCGTGGCTGAACCCAGTCGGGAAAACAACGAATCTGAAGCTTTTATTTTTATTAGGAAAAAGGGGGAGCGCTGGGTTGAGCTCATTCGATCAAAACAAGATGCTCTGTCGTCGGTTTCCAAACGATTTTTTAGATATCCGGAATTTATCCCTTGTGGCAATCTTAAAAACTTCAAGTACCTAATTTTTTATTGTAGAGGCGTGAGCCAATTAAACGATTCGACTATCATTTTTGATCTAGAAGATATAATTAGATATTACCATGCAATCAAATAGAATTTTCATTACCGGTGCAGCGGGATTTATTGGAAGCACATTGAGCAAAAAGCTTCTTGAAAGTGGGAATAAAGTAATCGGTATTGACAACTTTGATCCTTATTATAATATTAAAATCAAACAAAAAAATATCCAGGAACTGGAACAGTTTGAAGGCTTCGAGTTCATAGAAGGAGATATCAGGGATAAAGAAGTTTTGAAAACGTTTCCGAAGTTTGATATTTTAATTCATATCGCTGCGAAGGCAGGTGTTCGCCCCTCACTGGAAAATCCTGGAGAGTATATGGATGTTAACATTATAGGGACTCAAAATCTGCTTGAATTGTGTAAGGAGTATAATTGCAAAAAATTCATTTTTGCTTCTTCCAGCAGTGTATACGGGGTGAATCCTCAAATTCCATGGACAGAAGCAATGAATTTACAACCCATAAGTCCTTATGCTTCCTCGAAACTATCCTGTGAAATGCTGGGACACGTGTATGCAAACTTATATGATATTCAGTTTTTAGCACTTCGATTTTTTACGGTATATGGTCCAAAACAGAGACCGGATCTTGCCATTCACAAGTTTGTACATCTCATTTTGAATGATCAACCCATAACCTTGTACGGTGATGGTTCTACCAGTAGGGATTATACATTTGTGGATGATATTGTGGACGGTATTTTGGGTGCAGTACATTATAAAAAAACAAAGTTTGAGATTATAAATTTAGCCAGTAATCGCAGAATTTCTTTGATGGACCTCGTCCAAACCTTAGAAGATGTCATAGGTAAAAAGGCAAGTATTAATTATACCGAAGAACAGGCAGGAGATGTGCGCGTCACTTATGGAGACATCAGTAAAGCGAGAAATTTACTCGGATATGCTCCCAAAGTGGAGTTAAAGGAAGGGCTAACAAGATTTTATCAATGGTACACAGCGATGGAAAGCTGAATGACATTACCAATTCTGTGTCATGAAAAAGTTTTTGACCTACCTAAGGACCATACAATATCTTAAACCCATTCAAATTTATTATCAAATAAAATATCGGGCAAGAAGGAAGATGGGATACAAGAGTACAATACCTAAAAGAGTAACCTCTGGTACACATTTTACCTGGAAGAATTATAGCCATACCGTAAAAAGTATGAATAGCCATAACAGCTTTACCTTTATCAATAAAACGAAAGTGTTTTCAGCTGGAAATCTGGATTGGAATTATAGTGGCTATGGTAAGCTTTGGACATACAATCTTAATTATTTTGATTTTCTCAACCAGAAGGAAATTAGCAAAAAATCGGGACTAGAACTGATTAACGATTACATAAGGAATGCTCCTCAACTAAAAGATGGTAATGAACCTTATCCCACGTCATTGAGGATTATAAACTGGGTCAAATTTGTTTGTTTGCATACGATATCGAATGAATCGATCGATGATTTTATACATGAAGACGGATATCGCTTGAGTGATAATATAGAATATCATTTATTGGCCAATCATCTGCTGGAAAATGGATTTGCGTTTCTTTTTTCCGGGGTCTATCTCAAGGATTCGTATTTATTTGAAAAAGGAAAAAAAATTGTTTTGGATCAACTGTGCGAGCAATTGCTACCGGATGGTGCTCATTTTGAGCTTTCTCCCATGTACCATCAGTTGATGCTCTTCAGAGTATTGGATTCGATACAGCTATTGAGAAGTTCAGGTCTCCCATTCAATACTGGCGACTTGATAAAATTTCTGGAAGGCCAAGCAGGTAAAATGCATTGTTGGATGAATAAAATTTGCTTTGAAAATGGAGAAATCCCATTGATAAATGATGCGGCAAAAGGAATTAATCCTTCCACCAAAGATCTGAATTATTACTTTGATCAAATGGAACTGGAAGCTATTAATCTGCCCCTTCAGGCATGTGGATATCGAAAGTTTGACAATACGAAATATGAAGCTCTCATAGATGTTGGATCGGTGAGCCCAGGGTATCAACCCGGACACAGTCATGCAGATACATTTTCATATCTGGTCAATGTTGAGAATGAACCTTTTATTTCTGAGGCTGGAACAGCTACGTACACTGGTGATGCAAGAAGAGCCTATGAACGCAGCACTCAAGCTCACAATACAGTGAGTGTCAACGGAAACAATAGCAGTGAGGTTTGGGATAGTTTTAGAGTAGGAAAAAGAGCGGTTGTGATGAACATAGAAGAAACCGAACATTCGATTGAAGCGAAACACAATGGTTTTGGTAGGGTAACGCATGGAAGAAAGTGGGAGATGGGTACAGACAGGATGGTTATTTCTGATACGTTGACTTCAGGTAAGTACAAGGCTTCATCCTACATACATTTTCATCCTAATGTTAAGATATTGGATTGCTCAAAAAATAAGGTTCTTACTGATCGGGGAGCAATCAATGTTTCCGGACATGATCTATTGGAGATAGAGAGTTACGGCTATGCAGAGGAATTTAATACTATTATGGATGCGAAAATGATTAGAATTGATTTTTCTGATTCCATTATCACAACTATAGATTTCAATTAAACGTTGAGAATTCTTTTTTTATGCGATAATTTCCCACCTGAGGTTAATGCTCCGGCAACTCGAACATATGAGCATTGCAAGCAGTGGGTGGAGTCCGGAGCTAAGGTAACAGTGATTACCTGTAATCCTAATTTCCCAAAAGGCAAACTGTTTCCTGGGTATAAAAATCGATTGAAAAGTACGGAGACCATTGACGGAATTAGAGTAATAAGGGTATGGAGTTATATAGCTCCGAATAGTGGCTTTTTCAAGCGTATAGTAGATTATTTGAGTTATGCCATGATGGCCTTTTTGGTAGGATTATTTGTAAAGTGTGACATCATTGTTGGCACAAGTCCACAATTTTTTACGGCAGTAAGTGCTCGTTGGTTGTCTTTTTTCAAACGGAAGCCGTGGATTATGGAAGTACGTGATCTATGGCCGGAATCAATAGCGGCTGTTGGTGCGATGAATCGAGACACTTTTTCCTTCAAAATGCTTGAAAGAATTGAGTACGCGTTATACAAATCTGCCAAAGCCATCGTGGTAGTCACTAATTCATTCAAATCCAAAATTGCTCAAAACGGAATTGATGCCAGTAAGATTTTTGTAGTAAAAAACGGTGTTGATTCATCCAAATTCAGACCCCGGGAAAAAGATGTTGAATTATTAAATCGTTTGGGTCTTTCGGGTAAAAAGGTGATTGGTTACATCGGGACCCACGGAATGGCTCATGCTCTGGATTTTATTCTCCAGTGTGCGAAAAAAATTAAGGACGAGAGAATTCATATTATAATGTTGGGAGATGGTTCGGAGAAAGAACGATTGGTTGAAATGTCGAAAGAACTCAAGCTCAACAATATTACCTTCCTGCCATTTGTAAGTAAAAGTGAAATCAATCGATATATTAGCATTTTGGATGTCGCACTTGTCAATCTTAAAAAAAGTGATACATTTAAAACGGTCATACCCTCTAAAATTTTTGAGAATGCCTGTATGCTAAAGCCCATACTTTTGGGAGTAGAAGGAGAAACAAAAGAGATTATTGAATCATACAATGCTGGGACTTCTTATATTCCCGAAGATGAAACGTCATTTATGCAGGCGCTGGATAAAATTATAGATGCGAATAATTATATCCACTATCAGCAGGGTTGCAAGGCGCTCTCAAAAGACTACGAGAGATCTGTTTTGGCAGGCAAAATGTATGATATTTTGAATCGAACGATATGATGAAATTTCATAAATACACACACAAAATTATAAACTAAAATACACAGTTTTTACGAATGAAAATAGCTTTGATCACTGGTATTACGGGTCAGGATGGTGCTTATCTTTCTGAATTTTTATTGAAGAAGGGGTATGTAGTGCATGGAATAAAACGAAGGACATCCATGTTTAATACAGCTCGAATTGATCACCTGTACCAGGACCCACATATTGATAATAGAAATTTCATCCTACATTATGGTGATTTGTCGGATTCTACCAATATTATTCGAATAATCCAGAACGTAAAACCAGATGAAATTTACAACTTAGGGGCGATGTCACATGTAGCGGTAAGTTTTGAAGAACCAGAATACTCTGCGGATGTGGATGGCGTAGGGACATTAAGAATTCTTGAAGCTTTGAGAATTTTGGGAATGGAGAAAATGACAAAAGTATATCAAGCGTCTACCTCTGAATTATACGGTAAGGTGCAAGAAGTACCGCAAACTGAAAAAACCCCGTTTTATCCCAGATCTCCATATGCAGTTGCCAAATTGTACGCATATTGGATTACGGTGAATTACAGGGAAGCGTATGGAATATTTGCGTGCAATGGGATTTTATTCAACCATGAAAGCCCACTTAGAGGGGAGACCTTTGTAACAAGAAAAATAACCAGAGCGGTTGCAAAGATTGCACTCGGACTACAGGATAAACTGTTTTTGGGCAATTTGAATGCCAAACGAGATTGGGGACATGCCAAAGATTATGTAGAATTGATGTGGAAAATATTACAATATGAAAAGCCCGAAGATTGGGTTATAGCCACAGGAATTACGACAAGCGTTCGCGATTTTGTGAAACTATCGTTTAAGGAAGTTGGAGTAGAAGTTGAATTTATGGGTGAGGGTATTGATGAAATAGGGATCGTTAAAAGTTCAAACAATCCTGACTTTCCAGTTGCAATTGGTCAGGAAGTAGTGGCGGTGGATTCCAGGTATTACAGACCTACGGAAGTGGATTTATTAGTTGGGGATGCTACCAAAGCAAAAACCTTATTGAATTGGGAACCAACATATGATTTGCAAGCATTGTGCAGTGAAATGGTAAGATCAGATGTTGAATTATTTCGCAAGGACCAGGTGTTAAAAAATGCTGGTTTTGAAATTAAAAATGAATTTGAATAATGGATAAGCAAGGTAAAATCTACATTGCAGGGCACCGTGGAATGGTCGGAAGCTCCATTTTGCGAAAGCTTAAAAAAGAAGGGTTTTCAAATTTTGCCTTGAGGACTAGCCAGGAATTGGATTTAAGAAATCAAGCGGACGTTCAAGAGTTTTTTGAAACCGAAAGACCCGACTATGTGTTTTTAGCGGCAGCAAAGGTTGGAGGAATTCATGCAAACAATACCTACAGGGGAGAATTTTTATACGATAATCTGATGATTCAGAATAACATAATTCATTTTGCTCATAAGTATGAGGTGAAAAAATTGATGTTTTTAGGATCTTCGTGCATCTATCCAAAGCTGGCACCTCAACCGTTGAAAGAGGACTACCTGCTTACAGGACCTTTAGAACCCACCAATGAACCTTACGCCGTTGCAAAAATAGCAGGCATAAAACTATGCGATGCTTACAGATCTCAATACGGTTGTAATTTCATTAGTGTCATGCCTACAAATCTCTATGGTCCAAACGATAATTACGATCTGGAAAATTCGCATGTATTACCAGCGCTTATTAGAAAATTTCATGAAGCAAAAAAAACCGATAAGCCCAATGTAGTGATGTGGGGAACCGGATCTCCAAAACGTGAATTTTTGCATGTTGATGATTTGGCGGATGCTTGCTATTTTCTAATGCAAGGTTACGAAGAAGAAGGACCGATCAATATTGGGACCGGACATGATATTTCAATTCTCGAGCTTGCTCAAACGATAAAAGATATTGTTGGATATGCAGGTGAGATTGTAAATGACTTGTCGAAACCAGATGGTACACCCCGAAAGTTGATGAATGTGGAAAAATTGAATTCTGCGGGCTGGAAATTTAAAATTGGCCTTAAGGATGGGATAAAAGATGTTTACTTAGGACTTCAGAATGAAGATTGGTATTAAAAATGAAAGAACTGTTATCAAGAAAAGACACCAAGTTATAATGCAAAAAATAGATATAATTGCCGGTGCACGGCCTAATTTTATGAAGATCGGACCAATCATGCATGCTCTAAAGAGACACAATGATACAAATCCTTCTCAATCCATTGAATATCGACTGATCCATACCGGCCAGCATTACGATAAGAAAATGAGCGAAGACTTCTTTGATCAGTTGAATATCCCAAAACCGGATGTAAACCTTGGGGTGGGATCAGGAACTCAGGCAACTCAAACGGGAAATATTATGCTTAGGTACGAAGAGGCGTTGAAAGACTGGAAACCAGATTTGTGTATTGTGGTAGGTGATGTAACTTCTACCATGGCCTGTGCCATAACGGCGAAGAAAGAATGGGTGAAAGTCGCTCATGTTGAGGGAGGAATACGTTCTGGAGATGAAAAAATGCCTGAGGAAATAAATCGAATGGTAACCGATAGCATTACCGATTATTTTTTCACTACTTCAAATGTGGCTAATGAAAATCTGCAACATTTGGGACATGGCAAGGAAAAAATATTTTTTGTGGGGAATACAATGATTGACTCGCTTTTGGCGAATATGAATAGACTCATTGAGCCTCAAATTTACAAAGATGAAAATCTGTCACCAGGAGGTTATCTGGTGATGACGCTTCATAGACCTTCGAATGTTGATGGATATGAAAACCTTAGAAAACTATTGTCTCTGATCAATGAAAACGTTGGCGATCGCAAAGTGATTTTTCCGATGCATCCAAGAACAAAAAAAATGTTTGATCAATTGAACATCAGTTTTGATAAATTGGTAATAACAGGTCCAGCATCTTATCTTGAATTCATCTATCTTATTAAAAACTCGGCTGGGGTGGTAACGGATTCAGGAGGGATTACCGAGGAGACCACCGTTTTGGGAATACCTTGTATGACGTTACGAAACAGTACCGAAAGACCAGAAACCGTCACACAAGGTACGAATGAAATTGTAGGAACAAATCCGGAAGATATTGTTCCATATTTGAAAAAGTTAATTAGTGGTGCATGGAAATCCGGCTCTATTCCAGAATTATGGGATGGTAAGACTGCCGACCGGATTGTAAAGATCATCGCTTCATTGTAAGATTTCCGCTTGGATATTCAGACACTAGAATTTAATGTTGCATACGACAGGTATTACAACGAAATCCAAAATTCACTTTTTCCGAATATTGAAATTCTGGAGGTAGGAGGTGGAGCACATCCGTCTCTAACTGAAAGAGTTGAACTTTCTTACACCATCGCAGATCCGGATGAAAATGAATTAGAAAAAGCACCAAACGATGTGATAAAAAAAAATGCATCGGTTGAGACACTAAATCCCACCCAACAATATGATCTTATTTTAACTAAAATGGTACTTGAGCATGTCAAAAATCCCGAAGCATTTCATCAAAAAATATTTGATTTGTTAAAGTTCGATGGAAAAGTGATCCACTTTTTTGCGTGTAGAAATTCGATGCCATCACTTGTAAATCGTTTCATTTCTGAAGAGTTTGGAAATCGTATATTGAAGTGGATAGGAAATAGAGATTTGAATGATTCTCCTAAATATCCAGCGTACTATTTGAAAACTAAGGGTTACAATCGAGGTCAATTCAACTTTTTCACAGGGCAAGGGTTTAGCATAAAAAAATATCATTCTTTTGTTGGACATAAGTATTTCAAGAAAATTCCTGTTTTGGGCGCACTAGAAAGGCTTTATTCAAAAGTACTTCTTCTATTGGGCTTGAGATGTATGGCCACGGTAGCATTGGTAGTTTTAGTAAAAGATACATAATAAGATAACGTAAATGGAACAATCCGAAAATCACTATATCACTATAATGGCCGGAGGAGTCGGCTCAAGATTCTGGCCCGCATCTACTGAGCATACTCCGAAACAGTTTTTGGATATTTTAGGAGTTGGTAAATCTTTAATTCGATTAACGTTTGAGCGATTTTTGAAGTTGGTTCCCGCAGAAAGAATTTTGATCGTTACGAACGCCAGGTATAAATCCTTGACGCAGGAACATTTGCCAGAGTTGCCGGAAAAAAATATTCTTTGCGAGCCATCCCGCAACAATACAGGACCTTGTGTGGCGTATACTGCGCTTCGTTTGAAATCAGAAAATCCGGATGCGATTTTTGTAACAGCACCTTCGGACCATGTAATTCTCAAAGAAGATGCGTTTTTGGCTAAAATTAGTCAGGCGTTTGAATTTGTAGAAAATAATAATGCGATTGTCACCCTCGGTATTCAGCCTACGCGACCCGATACGGGTTATGGATACATTGAAACAGAATGCAAATGTGAAGGAGAATTGGAAGATCCAAGTATTGGTGTTTGTAGCGTGAATGCATTTAAAGAGAAACCCGACCGTAGTACTGCGGAGCACTATCTGGAAGATGGTAATTATCTATGGAACGCAGGAATATTTATTTGGAGAGCCAAAGACTTGATTGAGTCTTTTAACCGTAATGCACGAGATGTGATTGAGGTTTTGACCACAGATCTAAGTAAATACAATACACCCGAAGAACAGGCTTATATAAATGAAGTCTATCCCAACACACCAAACATCTCCGTCGATTATGCCATTTTGGAAAGAGCGGATAATGTATTTACCATTCCTGCGGATATTGGATGGAGCGATTTGGGTACCTGGAATAGTTTGCATGCGTTTTTAGATAAAGACGAAAATGCCACAGTGACGTTGGGTGCAAATACACATTTGATCAATACCAGCGGGAGTATCATCAGAAGCGATAGCAATAAGATCGTCGTAGTAAAAGGATTGGAAGAGTACATTGTCGTGGATGAACCTGGAGCATTATTGATCTACCCCAAAAACGACGAACAGGAAATTAAAGAAATTGTAAAAGGCTTGAACACTCATTGAGCTGACAAAGGAAAATCAATTGTAACTACTCAGGTAGATACTGATTTCAGATCAACAAGTCTGTAGGACTTGAATATTATAGCCCTGGATTGCAATTCAGTGCTATAATTGGCAATAAATAAAATTTTGTCATCATTTTTGGTCAAAAATGATGACAAAATTACCAAGATTAAATAAAGAGGACAGGTAAAAATAAATACCAAAAGCAAACATGCAAGACAGAAGAGAATTTTTGAAAACCTCAGCCCAAGTAGCGGCGTACGCTTTTCTTTTTAATCACCTTTATGCGTGCAAAGGATCGAAGATTCCGTCTAAAATTGAATTGCCCGCAGATGTTGCCTACAACATGCAGTTTCTCAGAGAAGGTGTTGGTTTTTTTACCGAGAGGGGTGGAACAATAGGATGGATGGCTAATGAAGATGGTATCGTGGTCATTGATACCCAATTTCCAGAACAATCAAGTCACCTGGTGGATGAACTGATGAAAATTAAAAAGGGAAGAATTAGCCTTGTGATCAATACGCACCATCATGGCGATCATACTGCGGGAAATGTTGTGTATACGGAATTGACGAATATGATTCTGGCTCATAGTAACAGTAAAAAGAATCAGATGAATTCGGCCAAAAAAAGAGGAAATGAAGAAAGCCAGGTTTACCCAACCACCACATTTGAAAATGACTATCAGGTAAAATTAGGGAAGGAAATTTTAGAATTGAACTATTTTGGCCCGGCCCATACTAGCGGTGATTCGATTACACATTTCCAAAATGCGAATATTGCACATATAGGTGACTTGGTATTCAACAGGAGATTCCCATACATTGATATGGGAGCAGGAGCGAATATTGCAAACTGGATTAATGTTTTGGATCAGGTACTTTCTTACTATGACGATGAGACTATTTTTATTTGGGGTCATGCTGCAGAGGGATACGATGTGAAAGGTGGTAAAGAAGATATCCGAGCATTTCAAAATTATTTAGAAAAATTACTGGAATATGGTGAAAAATCCATGCGTGAAGGCAAAACCCTGGAAGAATTGAAAAAGACCACAACAGTGATACCTGGTGCTGAAGAATGGAAAGGGAAAGGTATCAGCCGAAGTTTGGAGGCCGTCTATGCAGAAATAGGAAGAGCGTAAATTTTGACAAAAGATTCTCTAATTTCAATACTTCTTTTTAGTATAAAAATCATATTCTTGTTGCGTTTATTTTAATGCACTCTTGAGCCTAGAGCTTACCTTATGACAATAGCACTGGTAGCGAATTCCACATGGAATATTTATAACTTTCGATTGAATGTAATCGATAAATTATTGGCAGAAGGGCACCAAGTTCTTGTAATAGCTCCCATAGATGAATATTTGGAATACAAAGAGAAGTATCCCAAAGTGATTCATTACAGTTTGCGTTCTCTGGATCGAGACAGCACCAATCCTCTAAAAGATATTATTCTCATCGCTGAGCTGGTAAAAAAATACAAGGTGCTTAAACCAGATCTGGTATTACATTATACCAACAAGCCAAATATTTTTGGAGGTTTTGCCGCTCGCATTGTGGGTATTCCGTCAATTGCTATGGTGACGGGATTAGGGTATGCCTTTATACACAATGGATGGATCAAAAAGATCACAACATGGTTGTACAAAATGGTAGGACGATTCCATAAGAAGTTTATTTTTGAGAATATTGAGGATCGAGAATTATTCGAAAGCCTTAAGATAATAAGACCGGATCAAGGGGTGTCGATCAAAGGATGTGGCGTAAATACCACCTACTTTGCTCCGTATCCAAATGGGGTGCTTAAAGCGAATGATGAAGTTATATTCACATTTATTGGTCGATTATTGTATGATAAAGGAATCAAGGAATTTGTACTTGCTGCAAAAGGGATAAAGGCAAAATACCCTAAAGTCTCTTTTTGGATCGTCGGAGAATTGGATTTAGAAAATCCCGCAACTATTGACAAAGAAGATTTGATTGAGTGGACGGCCAATGATATTGTTTATTATCATGGTTTTCAAAGAGACGTAAGGCCTTACATTGCAAAATCGGATTGTATTGTATTGCCCTCTTACCGCGAAGCTATTCCCAGAACGATCACCGAAGGAATGTCGATGGGTAAGCCAGTGATTACTACCGATACAGCAGGATGTCGGGAAGCTGTTGACGTTGGAAAAAATGGATTCCTCGCGAATGTTAAGAGTATTGAATCTTTGCAACAAACATTTGAACAATTCATTAATCTATCCGCTGAAGAGCGGCATCAGATGGGTGAAGCAGGTCGTCAGAAAGCATTGAATGAATTTGATGATCGTAAAATAGCTGCCTCAATCTACTCTGAAATAGAAAAAATTATTCCCTGATGTCTGCCCAAAAAGGCGAAGTTCTTTGCATTCATTATTATTTTCCTCCACTTAAGTCTACCGCGGTTATCCGCAATTATCATATCGCCAGCACATTTGCCGTATTTTTTAAGCAAGTACATGTCCTGACCAGTAGTAATCATGTGCGATTTCCCAACGAGGACCGCACCTTACCCGAAAATATCCATCTTTATGACATTCCAACAATAGATTATCGTTGGTTGGTGAGCGGAAAGTCTAAGAAGGATGCTCATATTTCCAGTGGGAAGAAAATGGGGAAGTCTTCACAGTATTTGCTAAAAATTCAAAAGTCATTTCCCTTTAATTTATTCCTTGCAGAAGGAAATCTCCTCTATATATTCAATGCCTATCGCAAAGCCAAAACGCTGATTCAAGGTGGAAATATCACTACGATATATAGTTCTTTTGGGCCTTACGCCGATCATTATGTTGGCTTTTTGTTAAAGAAAAAATTTCCTGGGTTAAGATGGATTGCTGACTTCAGAGACCTTCAAATAGAGCCCATTTATAAAAATGTGATTTGGAAAGGCCTGCAACAAAAGATGGAGCAATACGTATTGGCTCGTGCGGATTTGATAACGTGTGTCTCTCAAGGCTTTGTTGAACAACTAAAAATATATGATCGGCCAACCAAAGCTGTACTGAGAGGTATAGAATTAAGAGAACCGGAACGTCAATATGAGAAATTTACAATAAGTTATACAGGTTCTTTATACTTTGAGTTCAGAGATCCAAGACCTGTATTTAAGACTATAAAAGATCTCATAACTGAAGGCCAAATGCATCCTGAGGAAATCAGAATTCTGTATGCCGGGAGAGATGATGAAAAATATGCAAATTGGATCATAGAAAATGAACTGTCCGAATGCTTTATCAATAAAAAGTTAGTCTCCCAAATAGAGGCTAAATCCATTCAGAACAAATCACACATCAACCTGTTACTTACTTCTTCAAGCCCAAACCTCACCGGGGTAATCACGGGCAAGATCTTCGAATACTTCGAAGCACTAAATCCTACGCTTTGCTTAATTTCCGGAGTATACGATCCCGAGTTTGAATCTTTATTTAAAGAATTGAATGCCGGTGTAGTGGTATATTCTCCAGAAAGATCTCCAGGCAAAATGCGCGAATTCATTCTTTCAAAATACAAAGAGTGGAAAGCGACTCACCGCGTAGAATCTCACCTTAATTCACAAATTATTGAAAAAAAATATGGTTGGAAACATCAAGTAGAGGAAATGCTCTAGAATATCAAAGTAAATAATACGTTAGAAAACATGGAAAGACTGCAACAAAAATGCTTTTTTTCCCATCTTATGTATGGAAGTTGATTTTATGTTATCGTAGCGATCGTAGGTTTGAATTGTCAAAAATGTAGGGTTGGGTTAGAATGCATGAAATTGGCTTAGATGTATGTGAGTCGGACATAAATCCTTAAATAAGTGTAAAAAGAAAAAATTTTATTGGATCAAATGAAAATATAGTTTAACTTTCTTGGGCATATCCGATTACAATAATCATTAATATGAAACGAATACTAAGTCTTGTTGTACTGAGTTTGATACTGTATCACTTAGATGCACAGGATGATCGGTTTGATTGCAATGGAGACTTAATCATTACCCTCTACGGCAATAATTTTGGAAATACCAATGCACATAATATAAGTGTAACCGATGACGAGGCTACGTTCAATGATCTTACTACTTTTTTCAATTTACGGGTTAATAGTACAGCCTTTAACAGTGTGGACCGATACATCTATGGTATTGCGGGAAACGACATCATACGACTCAAGTCTGATGGAAGTTTTGATAATTTAGGCCAACCTTCTTATTTCCCACTGTTTGTACAGAGCTTCGCAGGTGATTTTGACAGCGAAGGAATATACTGGATTCATGAGCGAAGCACAAGTAGGTTTATTGGTATTGATATCAATAATGGCTTAGCCGAAGTTGCACAATTGCAATTGCAATGGCATCCGTCTACGGGAAATTCAGGGCCTTTCCTAAACGATATTGATGATTTGGTATTTGATCCATTGGAACCAACGATCATGTGGACGTATCAACGATATGGAGAAAGCCCGTTCGGAACCCGAGGTCACTTATTGAGAGTAGATATGGACCCAGCGAGTGCCAACTATGGTTTTATTTATTCAGAGGGTGCACTTTCTCCATCGGTGATTATTCATTTGGGAGCATTGTTTTTTGATAGTAAAGGAGTTTTATTTGGCTACGGAGGTGTTACTTCCCCTTCCAATCAAAATCAATTGATTAAAATCGATCGGAATCCCACGGAAGCTGTATATATAGCAACTGGACCGGCAGCTTCTGCCAATGATGGCTGTTCATGTCCATTTTCAATGTATCTCACCAAAGCGACAGAAGATTCCTATAACGTATGTGTGAGTGAGCTTATGCGATTTGATTATGTAATTGGCAATAGTTCGAATATAGTACCGGAAGGAGTTGTATTTAACGATTCCTTTCCTCCAGGCTTCGAAATTGTAAATATTGAATTTAGTGAGAATTTTGGAAAGGTTACTGGAGGTACTGGAATAGGCACCAATAAACTTGAAATAACAGATATTACGTTTAGCAACAAGGAAGTAGAGTTTTCAGTATTTGTCAGACCAAGTCCGGTTTCCGGATCTTACAGTATTCAGGCAGATTTGACCAGCTTGCCGTCCCGTTTTGGTTCGAGATTGGTTTCCGATGATCCCGAGACATTTTTCAACGATGATCCTACCAGATTTGTGGTTGATTATGAATTCTTTCCCAATAATTTTGACATCGGAGATGATGTGATTATGTGTGAGGGTGAGATTGCAAATTTTGAGGCTTCGTTACCGCTTCCGGGAACTGAAGTTACTTGGAATGGCTCGGGTGTTGGTACTACCTATTCTACTCAGCTTCCAGGTATGATAGTGGCTGAGGCTGTTTTGGGAGGTTGTAATGCTTTCGATACAGTCATGGTGGAAGTGGTTCCTTATCCAGATCCGAAGATTGGAGAGGATCAATCCTTTTGTGACGGTGAAGCAAGACAAATAGGTGTGCCCGAAGATCCGAATTATCTCTACACATGGAATATCGGAGAATTTAGTAACACGATAGAAGTCACTGAATCTGGCACTTATATTTTAAAAGTAGACGATCGGGGTTGTATTTCTTATGATACGATTGAAATTGAAAATATACCTTATCCAGATCTTGAGCTTGGTGCAGATTTGGCCTTTTGTGAAGGTGAATTCAGACAGTTGGGAATTCCATCCAATCCCGACTTCGAATTCTCATGGAATACGGGAGATGACGCTAGTACTATTGAGGTGAGTGAAACAGGTATGTATATTTTGGAAGTTAACAATCGAGGTTGTATCTCTTACGATACGGCAACGGTCGAAACGATTCCTTTCCCGGAGCCCAACCTTGGTGATGATTTGATTCTTTGTTTGGGTGATGTGAGAACCATTGGTGTCCCTAATAATTCCAATTATTTCTTTACATGGAATACCGGAGATTTTAGCAATTCAATAGTGGTTGAAGAATCGGGAACCTACGTTTTGGAAGTGAATCATCGTGGGTGCATATCCTATGATACTACTGAAATTATATTTGCATTTGAAGAGTTTGAGCTTGGGTTTGATGATATAGCCGTATGTGAAGGAACTCCAATAATGGTTGACGCGCACAACCCTTTTGAGGCAGAATATAATTGGACCAAATCAGATGGTTCCACGTTAAATGAAAGTATGTTAACCATTGATAAATCTACACCGGATATGTCTGGGGTGTATTCTATAGAAATGGAGTATCTGGAGTGTAAGTACGATAATAGTTTTGAGATTTTAGTCAACCCATTGCCCGAAATTGAATTGGAACAAGAAGTGACTTATGATATCTGTGACTCCATTCACTTAGGTGTAATAGCGGATCCATTGCTAAACCTTTCCTGGACTCCTGCCGAAGTGGTCAATTGTGATGATTGTGATAATATACTTGCCATGATCATAAGGGATACCTATTTTGAAGTTACGGCAACGGATGAAATTGGTTGTTCGACCAAAGATTCAATTTTTGTTCAGATTGAGGATACAGGCTTGGGAGCCCCGGTTAATATTCCCAATGTATTCTCACCAAACGATGACAATGTTAACGATGAATTTATTGTGAGGCCTTTATGCTATGAGATTAAGGAATTCAAAATCTACGATCGTTGGGGGAATATGGTCTATACCAAAGATATGCAGCCCAATTCGGATGAAGTACGATGGGACGGATTCAATCAAATTGGTCTTTGTAAAAATGGCGTCTACGTATGGTATGGCCTATTCAAGTTTATCAACAGCGGAGACGAGGTGTTGCTTTCTGGCGATGTCACTTTATTGAGGTAAATTAAATTTTTGAGTGCTTAAATGCTTGAATGGTCATTTAAGTATTCAATCATTTTCGCCAATAAAACCCCTATTTTACTTCTACAATCATTCCTTATATTTTTCATTTAAATCATAAACCAATGACGACTAAGGAATTTTTCATTTCTAAATTAAAAATCCGTACTAAGAAATTAGCCATAGATGTAATCGCATTTTGTGAAACATTGAAAAGATGTAAGGCTTCAGCAGTAATAACCTATCAACTTGTAAAATCCGCCACATCTGTCGGTGCAAATTATCGAGCTTCATGTAGAGCAAGATCCAAAAGAGAGTTCTTTAGTAAAATCTGTATAGTGGTCGAAGAAGCGGACGAAACAGAATATTGGCTGGAAATTATCCGAGATTCGAAGCTATCCGAAAATCTGGAACAACTGAGCTACCTGCTAAAAGAATCAAATGAAATCACACGGATTATGAGCAAAGCCAAGGATACGGCATATAGGACGCGTTAATGAATGAATGCTTAAATGTTTGAATAAGATACGTATTCAAGCATTTAAGCATTCATTCATTAAGTTATTTTAATACACCCCTTGATTCTTCCATGGATTTGATTTAATTTTCAAGTGCCAATTATACCACGATAAACCTTTAAATAATGAACTGGTTATGGGATAACGTTTGCCTGAAAAAGGAAGAGCGGGCTGGTATGTTTGTTTTCATTTGTATTCTTTTTGTCTTGTTAATGATCAAATGGTATTTGGTAGCATGGTATAAACCTAATTCCGATGAATGGAGCTGTGAACGGTTTGCAGAAATTGAATACATGATTTGGAATGATGAAGGGAATAGAAAAAAAGTTAGTCAATCATCTGGAATAACAACAGAAATTGATACTGAACCAATTTCTAAAAGGAAATCTCAAACATCGAATTACACACAAAAGGAAAGTAGGGTTTCAATATTTGAATTTGATCCAAATCGAATAAGCTATGATTCGCTTTTGCTTCTCGGATTAAAATCATATGCCGCAAAGAATATGATAAAATATCGAGAAAAAGGAGGCCGATTTAAAACTCCAGATGATCTGAAAAGAGTATACGGATTGGAAAGGTCTTTGTTTGAAAGGATCGAGCCCTATGTTAAAATAGAAGAGTCTTCGAAAAAGAAATTGGAAAAGATTGAGGAACAAAAAATCGCCACAATGCCAATTGCTCAGGAGAGAAAAAAGTCTAAAACTCCAATGCTTGCACCTCATTCGATAGATATTAATCTTGCAGATACTACAGAATTAAAAAAATTAAAAGGGATTGGTTCTGTTTATGCCAATAGAATTGTGAAGTTTAGACGCAGTTTAGGAGGGTATTTTTCAATAGAACAAATCAATCAAGTTTGGGGTATTTCGGATAGTTTGTATTTATCAATAAAGCCTTTTCTTAAGAATTCATCTCCAGATATTCAGAAAAAAAATATTAATGAATTGGATAAAAAATCTTTGTCCAGGCATCCATATGTTGATTGGAAAAACGCTAAAACGATAATGAGCTATCGCAAAATGCATGGTGATTTTGAATCCATAGATGATCTTCGCCAGATGCATGGGTTAAGTGAAGGATTCATTGATACGTTGGCCTATTATTTTGATGTGCGATGAAATTTCAAGCTCGTAACAACTATTTGATCAATTGGCCAGAGTACCCATTGCTAAGGACTACGATTTGTTTCATGGTGGGAATTTTCCTCAGTGACTCGTTTGATATCACATTGCAATGGTGTGCAGTAGTGCTAGGAGTTCTTATTGTATTCTTTTATTGCTTCAATCGAGTCAAAAAAAGCTCATTGAATTTAATTCGTGGATTGGGAGTATCAATGTTGTTTATTGGGATACTGCTTGGCGTAATTCGAGGCAATTTGCAAAAAGCGATTAATAATCCATTCCATTATTCTCATGGCATTCAGAATGAAAGTGTAACTATAGTTGGAAAGGTGAGTTCTGAGTTGAAAAGAAAGAAACGCATTTCCGCAACAATCAATGTTCTTAGCATCAATACTAAAAAGTACACCGGTAGATTGTTGGTGTATTTCGATAAAGCAGACAGCTTGGTCAATTATCAAATAGGAGATATTATTATGATGCGGGGTAAGGTTCATCAAATAAAAGATAATCATAATCCAAGAGCATTTAATTACAGGGAATATTTAAAATACCAGGGGGTTGATTATCAGATTTTCCTAAAAGACGGAGTACATAAATTGGTTTCCAGTGGAAATGTAAATTGGATTAGTGGACTGACGATAGAAATACGTAAATGGGCAATAACTATTTTTAAGGAAAGAATAAAGCAAAAGGACCAGTTCGCCACAGCCTCTGCAATGGTTTTGGGACATCGTGACAACATCAGCAAAGACTTGTATACTTCTTTTTCGGAAACTGGAGCAGTACATGTCTTGGCAGTTTCAGGATTGCACGTAGGAATCATATGCTTGATATTTATAATTTTCTTCAATCAATTTAAGAATGAGAGCAACACATTTAAATTGATCAAACTCATTTCACTCCTTTTAGTTGTTTGGACTTATGCTCTTATTACAGGAGCTTCACCAGCAGTATTAAGGGCTTCGGTAATGTTTTCATTGATCTTAATTGGTAGATTATGGTTTAAGGGAGCAAATATTTATAACATTCTTTCTTGCTCCGCTTTATTGATATTAATGTATGACCCCTATTTATTGTTTCAATTGAGTTTTCAGTTTTCTTATTTGGCATTGATTAGTATTGTCTTTTTTCAACCCTATTTCGAAAGATGGTTTGAAACCAGGCATCGGATCTTGAATAGAATTTGGCAACTTACAACAGTTTCTATTGCCGCTCAAATTTTGATATTCCCAATCTCTGTTTATCATTTTCATGAGTTCCCTACGTATTTTGTGCTAAGTGGAATTATTGCGGTATTTTTAGCAACTTTCATTTTAGGAATTGGCATAGCATTGTTGTGTTTTAATTCAATACCCGGGCTGGGAGATATTATTTCGTTCTTTTATTCTGTACTTTTGGAAGGTTTTATCGGAGCCATTGAAGGAGTTCAGTCCTTGCCTTTTACTACAATAGATGGACTTTTTATTTCCGTAGAGAGTGTACTCATATGCTATCTCTTAATTGGTGCCATTATGTATTTACTAAGGTTGAGACCAACAAACTATAAAGAGGCGATAAGGAATACACTAAAGAAAAAACGGATTGCAGCATGCATTGTAATGCTGAGCACTATAGCCTTAATGATAAATAGTATTCTCCATACGAATAGGATCAAAAATCTTACAGAATTAATTGTTTACGATATCTACGAGCATACTGCCATAGATATATTTGATAATAATCAACTGTACAGTATTTATTCTCGCAATGTTGATCATGATAAAGTCGATTTTGCGAGTAAAGGTTACAGAATCTACAATGGAAATCTAGCAAATACTACTACTTCTTTACTTGAAAAAGACAATTTGGACGAAGCGTTATTTCTTACGAATGGTTCTTTATTCTTTAAAAATCATCACTTGTATTTTGTTGATGAAATAGAAACGAATAATAGAATGCCCTGTGCATCAGATATTCTATTGGTAGTGAATAAAACGAAGCAATTGCCCCATAACTTTTTAGAGCATCACAGGACTTCACTTGTGGTATTAGATAATAGCTTAACCCGTTCAATAAGAGATGTGTGGATAGAAGAATGTAAGAAAAGAATGCTTAGAGTTCATGATGTCCGCGAGCATGGGGTTTTCAGACTTTAGAGTAATGGTAAATGATCATATCATTGGTCCTCTCTTAAATGCTTCATGCAACATTTTCCAATCAAGTTTTCCATTATTGGCCTTGAGGTGCTCCAAAATAATTACTGATTTTTCGATTCGCGTATCGCTCGATTTGTATTTATTCACAAAATGAAGAAGGCTTCTGATTTTTCCAGGGGTAAGTTTATGAAATAACTCTTCACCATCGGGATCAAGTTCTAACAATTCCTGCATTTCTTCGGAAATGGGCATACCGTATTTAGAAGTATCTTTGACAATCTTCACTTCTACATTTTGTCCTAATGCCAACTGCATTTTTTTCATCACATCTTTTGAAAGCATCAAGAAATATTTACCATCACCTTCTGGCATAAATCCCGCGTGTAATGGATTTGATCCATCAAAGTGCATCAATACTCTCTTTATCTTTTCTTTTGCAAAAGCTGAATAGATCTGATCCGGCACCTTTATATGAAAACCCCATATAGAGTCATCAAACTTTGAGACCACAGCATTAAACGTAGCTTCCATTTTTGTGCATTATAATTTTTCTTCGTTAGGGTAGACGATAGGCTCTCTGTATTTTTGAAATGGTATTTTCAATAAGGTGCCTACATTATGTGCCTCATCGTAGGTCATATGCGTATCTACACCATACGTTAGTTTTGAATTGTCCACCTTTACATAAGTGCCAAAAACGCGATCCCAAATCGAGAAAATGTTGCCGTAGTTTTTATCGCTATAGGGCTGTCGATAATGATGATGAACGCGATGCATATTCGGAGTGCAAAAAAGAAGTACCAGCGTATCATCTAACCAACCCGGCATTTTGATATTGCTATGATTAAATTGTGTAAGTACCAGCGACATGGATTGATACATAAATACGAGCCACATTGGTGCTCCCAGTATAATCACAGCAAGCGTTGTAAAGACAAAACGAATAACAGATTCACCGGGATGATGACGATTGGCGGTGGTTGTATCTACATTCTGATCGGTATGATGGATTAAGTGAAATTTCCACATCCATTTTATGTGATGTTCTACCCAATGAGGAGCATAGGCCCCCACCAAGTCCATAAGCACCAAACCAATAATCATCGTAAGGTAAATATTCATGTCAAGCATTTGAAGCAGTCCTATACCGTTGTTCTCTACCCAAAATGCAGTATTTACCAAAATAAAGGCCATTGCAAAGTTGATAATCACTGTGGTGGCAGTAAAAAATAAGTTGATGCCAGTATGTTTCCATTTATTGTATTGGGCCTTAAAAAGTGGTATAGCATTTTCAATCAGGAAGAATATAGTTAATCCTCCAATCAAAAGCGCAGACCTGTGAGAGGAAGGTATGGTGGCAAAATAATCTATAATGGATTCCATAAGGTGCAATATCTAATCTTTTAAATTACTAATTGTAAAATAGAAAGATTGTTTGACACCCGTGAAATATTCTATTGAATTTATCAATCCCAAAGAAGTACAGGTCCATCATTTATACCGATGAGAAGAGTTTTGTCCTGGAAAGAAAGAAGACTTCTCACTTCAGTTATTCTTTTCGGTAGGTAATGGTGATTGATAACATTAATCTCTTGACCATCAAATTCAAACATGGAAAGTGGAAGTGCATCCTGCCGTCCAAGATTAGGATCGATATCAAAATGATTTCCTCCCACGATATATTTATCACCATGTGATGCTATCGTCCAAATTGGGGCAAGTTGAAGTTCTTTTGGTAAGGATTTGGATTTCCATTCGTTATACTCTTCTTGAAAAAATACGGTTGATGACAATGTTTTTACTATTCGTATTTTCGATTCCTCCAATTCATCCGGTGTGAATAGTTCAGATATGGTTTTTTGCGCATACTCCGAATGTAGAATAAACTGTTTTTTCTTGCCTGGAAGCTGTTTAAGAAGCAGATCTAAATTGGCATAGGGATATTCTTTACCATCAACTTGATAGGTTATAATGGGATCATTTTTTCCGTTTTGATCAAAATCATTCAGGTACATCTTCAATGGAGAGGTTTCTGATACCTGAAGCCTGTGATTTTCTCCAAAATTCCCTGCCATTATATCTGGCAAACCGTCCTTATCGAAATCACCAATCTGCAAACTATACCACCATCCTTCACTATTGGGTAATTCTACCTTTTGGAAACCTTCCAAGCGATTGTAAAATATTGTAACTGGCATCCAATGCCCGGAAACAACTAAATCTGGTCGTCCATCGTTGTCCAAATCGGCCCATTCGGAGTCGAATACCATCTCTTTTAAGTCAAGCAAAAAGGCCTCGAAAGTTTCGTTCTTGTTGTTTTTAAGTAAATAAGAAGCATCAGGATTACCATAATCACTGGCTCGGCTTTGAACCCCTACGAAAAGATCCAAATCACCATCATTGTCATAATCCGAAGCTGTAACGGTTGATGTATTTTTTGGGATTTTAGGGAGTATTTTGGTGCTTAAGACATAGGTACCATGCTCATTAATAAAAAGAACATCAGGTAAGGATAAGTCACCGTCGGGAAGCTCGTTTCCTCCTAAACAGACATACAAGTCGTCATCTCCATCACCATCTGCATCGAAAAATAGTGCGTCGGTTTCATCTACGAAACCGGCATTATTTCCCTTCTCAATTTCGGCAATTCTTTCTTTAGCGATAGGATCAATGATCGAACCGTTGTGTCCTTTGCCTTGAGTAACAAATACGTGCCCATCTCGTGATTGAGTGATTTTGGGACCATTTTGGGAGAAACTGTACAAAAGAAGAGGTTCCTTATTTTGGTCATTATATTCATTTTCCTGATGGATATCAATACTATCCAGTGAAGTTTTGCTATTGACACTTGCACGGATTTCCCCATTCTTTATATTATCATCAGTAATATCAATCTCCTTCGTATTCTTTTCTATTGGGTATTCATCAGTAATACCGTTTGTCCAATGCAAAAGAAGCACGTGATCTTCTGGAGATTTTGGGAGTATAACAATGGGTTGATCCATGGATTGAAAGCCCTTATTTCCTGCAAAAGATACAGTTTGTAGAAGTTGTAATTCATCGTTGAGAATTTGAACGACTACTCCATTTTTTATTGCAGTTTGGGCCTGCTTTCCAGAAAATGTTACTCTTAAATAATTTTTAGGATTAGTTCTGTTTATTAGTAGTGACGCTGATTCATTGAGGTTATTCGCAACAATATCCAAGTCACCGTCATTGTCCAAATCCGCCATACAGCCGCCATTGCTGATGGATGGATTTTGAGCGCTCAATTCGGTAAATTGACCATTCTCTTGAATATAAAATTGATTGGATATGAGCCCCTTGGGCATTTTGGAAATCAATTCCTTATCAGACCGATTTCCATTTTGAGGGTTGCTAAAATAATTCACGAAATCCATATCATTGGGACGGTGATAGATCCCATTGGTGATATAGATATCCTGATCGCCATCCAGATCGAAATCAGCAACCAAAGGAGACCAACTCCAATCAGAAGCATGCAAACCATAAATTGAAGCTTGCTCAGAATACATTGGAGTTTCTTCCACTTGATTTACGCGGACTTGTAAAGCATTTCGTGGAGATTGATCATGATACTTATAGCTGCGTTTAAAATCATAAATCTGTTTGCTTTCCCAACCTCCTGATTGTTTATAGATGACTTCGTCCCATGGCTGCATGTCCAAACTGAAAATATCCCACATTTGATCATTGTTGATATCCATTACAGTGCTGCCCATGGTAAAATTACTGGTATGTCCGGTGGCATTGCGAATGACTTCTCGAAAAGTGCCATCCCTATTGTTTAGGTATAAATAGTCGTTTTCATGAAAGTCATTGCCCACATAAATATCAGGCCAGAAATCATCATTAAGATCAGCAATACACACGCTCAATCCGAATCCGACGCTAGAAGAATAGATGCCACTGGAAGATGTAACATCCACAAACCTGGAATCTTCATTGCGAAACAATCTGTCACCCGCCAATGAATCTACTTCATATCGAATCTTATTAGCCTGCACAAATTGATCCGGTCGCTTAACGGAATGGTTCAACAAATAGCAATCCAAATCTCCGTCTTTGTCGTAATCAAAAAAAGCTGCTTGAGTACCAAATCCGGAGAAATCTAATCCATATTCTTCAGCTAACTCCGTAAATGTCCCATCTTGATTATTGATGTATAATCGATTGTGATCATCATAGATTTTATACTTTCCTAAACGACACACATAGATGTCTAGCCATCCATCCTGATTAATATCTGCGAAGGTAACACCGGTCGACCACCCATTATATTCATTGATGCCACTACGTTTGGAAACATCTGTGAATTTGAGTTCGCCATTGTTAAAATAAAGCGCATCTTTCACCTGATTTCCTGTAAAAAATAGATCTATCCAACCGTCATTGTTTAAATCGCCTGCAGCCACACCGCCTCCATTATAAAAATAGAGATACTGCATGATATTGAATGAATCACTATCGGCCAGATTGTTTGCAAAATGAATGTTTGATGCATTTGGAGCTAAAATGTCAAATGGAAAACCATCACGCCCCTCATCGTTGCAAGAAATGAAAGCAAGAAAGAGCAAACAAATAGGTATGGTCTTTTTCATCTCTAATTCAACTGAAAAATGAGAGGAGTATCATTATTCCTGGCTACGACAATGGACGGAGAGCCATCAATATCAATTTTTTTAATGGCTCGAATCTCACCTGGGGCAATAAAACCTGAATTGGTATCATCCAAATAGGAGAAGGTACCATCTCCAAGTCCGAGAAGTACCACACCATCTGTGGCATCGTATCTTCCCACTTCTGGTTTTACATTATAAAGGTTGCCTCCCAATATCAGATCCAAGATGCCATCAGCATTAAGATCTACGGCTTCTATTGCATAGATCGCCGATAATTGAGCTTCTGTAGGTAAAGGTGCGGACTTAAATTTGCCGTTTTCATTCAGGAAAACCATCGAGCGCATTTCGGTGGCTCTTAAGGTGATCATTTTGGCTCTTTCTGCAGCACTAAACATATCTTCCATCGTCTGATCTACATAGCTGTCATATTTTAGATATCTCTTTTTCAAGCCAGGAAGTTGCTTCACAAGATCATGTCTAAGTGCCAAAGGCAAGGACCGCTCACCCGAAAATATACATACGATTTGCTCTACTGATCCATTTTGATCAAAATCATTAATATGCATGCAGACAGGATGTTCCTTATCCGCTTTGAATCTGGTGTTGGTACCATGATTACCTGCGATGATATCCAAATCTCCATCATTATCGAGATCGGCAGTTTTTATCGTATTCCACCAACCCAAAGCTTGTGAAGTTTCTGATGATGTATCCAAAGGCATGAATCCATCAGAGCTCCCCATGTAGATATGTACAGGCATATAATCCCCGACTACGATAAGATCGTCAAATCCATCACCATTTAAATCGGCAGTAGCGGCATCATTAATCAAACCCATTTGCTTGAAGTCAGGAGATTTTTTCCCTGCTACGTTCAGAAATTTCCCTTCACTTTGCATCAATAGTTGACCTTGCCCGGGTACGCCATAAAGAAATGGTTTGAGCCCTTCACCAACAAAAATATCTAGTTGTTTATCTCGATTGTAATCACCAGAGGTAATCGCTTTGTTCGATTGATACCCCATATTCGGAAGACGCTCACTACTTTTTGAAAATTGCCCACTTCCATTATTTAGATACAATTGATCTTTTAATGCAGAAGACTCTCTGGTAAACTCTATTCCACCATGGATACTCAATACATCTAAATCTCCATCCTTATCAAAGTCGATTGGAAGTAGGTCCTGAACCTCTGAATTCTTATCTTCCTCGAACACCGAATTTTGAATTTGCCTGAATTGTCCATTGGATCGCTGTACCCACAACTCAGAGGGTTGGTTGGCTGCTCCGCCAAAGAGCAGATCCTCTTTACCATCATTGTTGAAATCGGCAACGGCAACAGCTGGACCAGGAGTGGATTTCATGTTGTACAACAATCGTTCACGGTCAAAATCCACGTATTTATTTTCCTTATGGGTAAATCCTAAATTGTACGAATCGGTAACGTTGCTCAATAAACGTTTTGGAGACTCTTTAGCTACGGAAGCTGATGCTATGGATTCTCTTTGGTCAAAAGTGTATCGCTGATTAATTGTTAAATTTTTGATTATAGTTTTACGTCCATCTGGCCAGGTGATACCTACTTCATCTATCTTGTTTAGACCACCTAATCCCACATGAGTGATATAGTCCATGGACGATTGAAATCCTTTTTGCGGCATAAACTCGAAATACTGATTTCCATTGGATGTAATGACTTCAATCTTAGAATTTATGGCTTGCGTATTTTGGCCTTCACCTAACAATTTTATTTGAATCCAATTTTGACCTTTACTGTTATTTCGATAAATGAAAGGAGGCATATTCACATTATTGACAATTAAGTCCAAATCTCCATCATTATCCAGATCTCCATATGCGGAACCATTGGAATGACTTGGTGTATCCAGACCCCAACGAGCAGCAGCATTTTCGAAGCTTTTGCCTTCTTTGTTGTGGAAAAGATAATTTTCAATCTTATTGGAAGGAATGGCGCCTATCAATTTTTCATAATTCACTACACTGTCCTGAATCATGGATTTCATAACATCTCCATCCGCGATATAATTAAGGAAATCTTGATCGGTGAGATCCTGGTAAATACCGTTGGCAATGAATAAGTCTTTCCATCCATCATTGTCAAAATCAGAAATTAATGCACCCCAGCTCCAATCGGTGGCATGTACACCCATATGCCTGCCCACTTCTGTGAATGTATGATCGGATTCTCCCATTTGCAGCATATTTCGATTGAATTGGTGGTAATAGCCATTTTTGAGGCTATAGTTGTATTTGTCCCAATCGTCGAAGGTGGTTTTTGTTTTCAACCGCTCATCCGTACCCGGAAGCATTTCAGTAACAAAAATATCAGGTCTGCCATCATTGTTGATATCCGCCATATCTGCTCCCATGGAAGCAGCTGAAATGGATGTCATGCGATCTTCCAGGTCTTCAGAAAAAGTACCGTCCTGATTGTTGATGTAGATGTAATCTCTTTCAAAAAAATCATTGCTCACATAAATATCGGGCCAATGATCACCATTGATATCACCCACTGTGATGCCCAAGCCAAAACCAATCACCGAACCATAAATACCTGCTTCTTTACTTACATCGGTAAAGATGTTTTCATCGTTGCGGAATAGTTTATCCCCACCTTCGTTATCTCTAATGTTCCGTTTGTTATCTCGTAAGTTGAAAGATCCAATTGCCTGATAGGAATTGTTAAGTAAATACATGTCCAAGTCTCCATCCTTATCGAAATCAAAGAAAACGGCGTGGGTGGAATAGCCTGTATCATCCAGCCCGTATTTTGCTGCTTGTTCGGTAAATTTTCCCGTTCCATCATTAATGAAGAGTTCATTTGATTTGTTGTCTCCATTTACATCCCCACTATTGCATACATAGATGTCCAAATGTCCATCACTGTTTACATCCGCCATGGTCACTCCTGTACTCCACGCTTTATCACCTTCTACTCCTGCGGTAGAACTAATGTCTTCGAATTTGAAACCGCCTTTATTGAGATACAATTTGTTGGGCCCCATATTCGCAGAAAAGTAGATATCTGCCAACGTATCTCCATTAATATCACCGATGGCGACACCGCCGCCGTTGTAAAAATTACGATAGGTATAAATGTTGAATTTTCGATCATACGTTAGCGTATTTTCAAAATCAATTCCAGTTTCTGAACTTGATAATTCAGAAAATAATTTTGAGGTATCTACGGAATTATCCGCACAGCCAATACAAAATAATAGGGCCATAAATGCCAGGTGCCATTGAAATTTATTCTTCATCTCTGAATCTTTCATTCTTGAATTTAACAAAGACGTAATGATCATCTTCTGCGTAAATAGTAATGAGTCTGGGGTTGTCATGTTTGAACCATACTTCTTTTCCGTTGACCATCTTTTTTTGAAATGTTCCTCCATATGATTTTTCCATGAGCGCTTTCACTTCCGGGAGGAGTTTATCTGCATGCGCTTCATTATTCCACGGAGCCCAAGGGCGATATTCATAACGTACGGGAAGAATGTAGACTTTGTTGTTTTTATTGAATTTGGGATAGAAGTTGATTTCCGTAGGGAATTTAAAATTTACTGAATCTGTATGCATAACACTGGTGTTGTGATGACCCTGAGTTATGTTTTGTCCTAATTTGTTCAATTCCCAGCAATGGTCATAGAATTCTTGTCGCTCCATTCCCAATCTTACCCCCATATGCACAGAATCCAATTGCAGGTCATACTTGGTGATTGTATTGCCTGCGTTTTTACAACCAGAACTGAAAATACTGGTAAAATAAAGTATACATATAAGTCCAAAAAAAGGTATCGTTCTCTTCATATCTTATTTTCTTTTGGGAAATAAATATGTTGCTATTTCACTGTTATTTTTTGCAATAATAAGGTATTCCTTACCAGCAATTGTTATTATTTCAAAGTCTCTGATCTCACCTGTTTCAAATAAACCTGATTCTTCAATGGATACAGGATTGAAGGTGCTTTCTGGTCCTTGTAGAAATAATTGACCATAGGTGCCTGCGTTAATTCCTAATTCTGGTTTTGCCTTGTATTGATTGCCACCGAGGAGAATATCCTTTCGCCCATCATTGTTCATGTCTTTTACCAAAATGGCACGTTGGTCTGTCCATTGTGCCTCTTTTGGTAGTGGTTTGAATTCGAAAATTCCATCGGTATTATAAAAGATTCCTGTTCTGAATTCATTGATGGGATAGGTAATAGATTGAGCCAAGATGGTAGGTTCAAATAAGGATTGCATGGTGGCATCCGCATACAAGGCATAGCTTAATACTTTTTTCTTTAAGAACGGCAACTGCATGAGCAAATCATCTCTCAAAGTCAAAGGCTTGTCACCTAGTTCGGTTTGGGCACAGAGAATGGTTTCGATAGACCCATTTCGATCAAAGTCATTTACATAAAGAATGGCATGATTTTCAGTGAGGGTTGAGATGCGATTGTTTAATCCCAAATTGGTTGCGAGGATGTCCAAATCTCCATCCTTATCAATATCATCTATTCGGATGCGATTCCATTTGCCGTTGAAGTTAGTCAATCCATAAGTTGTAGAAACATCCTTCCATTGTTTATCTCCCTCCATCCTCAGCACTTTGATGTTATCGTATTCACATGCAATAACCAGTTCTTGAAGACCATCACCATCCAAATCAGCGGTGTGCATATCCGTGACAAGTCCTATTGCTTTTAGAATGCCTTTGGGCACTTTACGAGTATAGCGATTGTCACTATTCTCATAAACTAAAATATCAGCTTTCACCCCATAGGCTTGAGGTTTTAGGCGTTCGGATACTAAAATGTCCAAATCACCATCGGAATCATAATCCAGGTGCACTACTGCGGAAGAACTGGAAAAACCAGTGTTTATACGGGCGTTATTGGCTTCTTGGTATTGCCCATTCTTCCAGAAATAAGCTTTATCTTTTAAGCCAGAAGAAGCCTGTGGGAATTCAATTCCGCCAGAAGCGATATAAATATCATTACGGCCATCACCATTCAAATCACTTATTAGAAAATCACAATCTTCCTTTGCCCTGGTATCACCTGCAATTAGCTTTTTTTCTATAAGGCTACTTCCTTTTTGAAGGAATGTTTTTGTTTCACGATCTTTGCTGCCTCCTATAATCAGATCCTGCTTCTTGTCACCATCCAGGTCAGCAACTTTTAATTTGGGTCCCTCATTCGAAATAAAAAAAGTTTGGGTTCGACTGTTATTGTAATCAGTATATGAATTTTCTTTATGGATATAAGGGATCAAATCGTTCACTTTTTGGAGTAGCGTTGAATTTGGCTCAACTATTTTCAACTCGTTCGATTTCGAAGTGTTTGATTGCTTTAGGATTAATAAAGTGTCAGATACGATTTGCTTGGCACGAAGGGTGGACTCAGAACGATCTGGCCATATGACTTGAATACTGTCTATGTTTGGTTCTAAGTTTGGAAATACTATTCTTCGGTCTACAGTACTTTCAAATCCCTTCATAGGATAATGCTCTTTGATAAGAAATTCATCTCCAACATAACAAATTACGGTACTACCTATCGCCTGGGTATTACCCTCTTTTCCTTCCAGTAGGAGTGAAATATAGGATTGGTTGCTGTTATTTCGGTAAATGGATGCAGCACTTTCTATGTTATTTGTGACCAAATCAAGATCACCATCATTGTCGAGGTCTGCATAGGCAGAACCGTTGCTAAATGTAGGAATTGAAAATCCTGCTTCTTTTCCTTCATCCTTGAAACCAAGGTCCCCTTGATTTTTGAAATAAGCGTTGGGATAAGGAGAAGAAGGCATGGATTCAAACATCTTGGTAATGGCATTTTGCTCTCCAGTCTGAATTAATTTTCTTATTTGATCCGGATTGTAAAAATTGAGATAATCTTGATCCAGAAGATCTTTATAAATTCCATTGGCTACAAAAATATCCTTTAATCCGTCTTGATCAAAGTCTTCGATGAGCGCTCCCCAGCTCCATTCCGTAGCCTCGGTACCCGTGTATCGCGAAACTTCGGAATAGACAGGCGTATTCTTTGTAGGATTCCCAAGAGCAAGATGCAGAGCGTTCCGCCCATATTGTCGATGGTATCCCTTTTTATAATTTAATTCGGACTTTTCAAAAGTCTCAAATACTGCTTTCGATTTTGTTCTTTCCAGAGTAGAAGGAAGCATTTCTGTTACGAAGATATCCTGTTTGCCATCGTTATTAATGTCGGCAATATCTGCACCCATAGAGCCCATGCTTAATTCTTGCATGGACTGGTCAACAGTCTCTATAAATGTTCCATCTTGATTGTTGATGTATAAGTAATCCTTTTCAAAAAAATCATTACTCACAAAAATATCAGGCCATCCATCTCCATTGAGGTCGCTCACACTGACACCCAGTCCGAAGCCTATATCAGAGCTGTAAATTCCAGCTTGCTGTGTTACATCCAGGTACTTTTTATCCTGTCCGCCGGATTCAGACCACATGGATTTGAGTAGCATATTGCCTCCATTTGGATTCGGGATATTTCGCTGATCCGGAATCATGTCATATCCCCCAATAGAACGAATGCTGTTGTTTAGCAGATAACAATCCAGATCGCCATCCAAATCCATATCAAAAAACACAGCGTGTACTGCTAATCCTTCAAAATCCAATCCGTAAGCTGCTGCATCTTCAGTAAATGTGAGATCACCATTGTTGATAAAAAGTTCGTTTTTTCGATTGCCAATGGGTTCAGGTTCTCCGGACTTGCATACATAGATATCTAATAAATTATCTGCGTTGATGTCAACGAGACTCACACCTGAGGACCAGACATTTTCACACGCCACACCAGCCGATTCTGTTATATCTTTGAATTTGAAATCACCTTGATTAAGGTAAAGTTTATTATCGACCAGATTACCAGTCAAGTAAATATCAACCAGATTATCGTTATTGAAATCTCCAAGTCCAACTCCACCGCCATTGAAGAAATTTTTAAAGGTATAAGGATTGTATTCTTCTGTGAAATGAAGAGCATTGTTGAATGTCACATTGGTATACGTTGCGGGCAAAGCATCAAACAATACTCCCGAAGTTGCAGGGATAGATTGATCATTGTTGCATGCAGAAATACTTAGAAGGGCGAATATGTACCAGAAAAATCTCACGATTGAATTTAAAAAATTGTTTTAATACTACTGTGAGACATTATTCTTTTAACTCCAAGGAGTGCTAAGGAAGGCGCAAAGTTCGCAATGTTTTTAGGATTGCATGTCAAAATCCTAGTGACCTTGGCAAATTCTTTGGGTACTTTGCGGTTAAAAGTTAACATCATTTTTAGCAATTTCTTTAATGTCTCAAAGTAGAATCAAATCATTTCCAGAATTAAAAAGACCGCCTTGTTGTCAAGACGGTCTCTTTTATATATTACAAACAAAGATAAGATTTAGTATCCATCATTTTGTTGTAGGTTCGGATTAAGTACGAGCTGATCCGCTGGGATTGGCATAAGCGTTTTGAATGCTTCAGACTCATTTTTCTCCCACCATGCATCATTCCATCTTCCAAATCTAATCAAATCTGTTCTTCTCTTCGCTTCAAAGCACAGCTCTCTTCCTCTCTCAGCCAGGAAATTTTCCTCTGTAAGTTCAGTGAATGGATCTACCCCTGCTCTTGTTCGGATCATATTTACTAAATCCAAAGCCTCCATACTTCCACTGTTCATTCTCCACATTGCCTCTGCTTTATTCAATAAAATCTCGCCATATCGGTAAAGAGCATAGTCATTATTCATTGTATTTTGAGTACCCACTTCATACTCATACTTGGATAATCTCGCTCCACCATCTCTGTGCGCTCCAGGAGCCAATTCGTTCAATTCTGGGTTGAAGTTAACTTCTCTGCCATCTGTATCTTCATACCATGAATCTGCACCATCTACCAATCTAGTACCATCTGATGCAAATTGGGGTCCGTGTAGTAATACACCGTATCCTCTACCATTACCAGTGATTCTGTGGTCATTTTCTTCAAATGAGTTATAGAAATCAGCTAATGAACAGTATCCATTCCATGGTTGATCTACAGTATTAAATGTTCTCTGACTTTCATAATGCAATGTCATTTGAACGAGATTAAATCCTCCTGCATTGACCGCATCGTAAGGAATAACAAATATATTCTCTTTCGAACCAGAGTTATTTACTGCAAAGTTGGTGAAGTAGTTGCTTTCAAGTGAGTAACCACCGCCATTGATAATTTCGTCACATGCAGCAACAGCCTTAGCGTATTCCGCAGATCCATTGTATACTTCTGCATTTAAGTACAGTTGTACCAACATTGCCTGTCCAACATAGTAATTCATTCTAGCATAAGTAGACTGATCAACAGCTGTTGAAAGCAATGGTACATTTTCTAATAATTCTGATTCAACAAAGCTGTAAATCTCTGATCTGCTTACAGTAGCAGGTTTAAAATCTTCTGGCACATCAAAAGTCGTAATCAATGGTACATTTCCAAATACGTCTAATAATACTAAATAGTAGTATGCACGCAGTGCTTTCAGCTCTGCAATAAATGCATCAGATTGGTCATTAGCATTTTCCTCAAATGTAGCAATCAATCGATTACAAGCACTGATTCCACCGAATGCCCAATTCCAAACATTATTAAATACACCCTCTCCATCGAAGAATTCATGTCTATGCGTTCTTAACCATTGTCCACCATCTTCCCAGTCCGGCCCTCTGTGAGGTACACATGCTTCATCGGAAGAAACTTCTTGCAATGAAAACAATTGACCGTGATTACAAATTGCATAAAGATTTGTGTATGCAGAACCCAATGCAGAAATAAAAGCATCTTCATTAACGAAATATTCCGAAGCTGGAATAACATCCGAAAATTCGGGCTCTAAATCCGAGCATGATGGCAACCACAACACGCTCAACAGTGCCACCATTGAAAATTTGAATATATTTTTCATTATTAAATTTTTTTAAGTTTTTTAAAATCCTAAGTTCACCCCGAAAGTGATTGTTCTGGTGGAGAAATAGTTGTTTCTTCTATCCACACCAGGTGCAAGAGGATCACTCAAAGCAAACGTTGACTGTCTACCTCCATTATCAACAGATCCTGGATCAGATAAAATAGGCTCTGGATCCACTCCTGTATACCCCGTAAATACTAATAAGTTCTGTCCTGCTATGTATACTCTTGCATTGGTGAAAGCACCTAATTTGTCAAAAGTATAACCAAGAGAAGCATTGTCTAGTTTAACAAAAGACGCATCTTCTACGTGTGTGCTGTTGTAAGAAGCAGTTTTCACACCTGCAGTAGCTTTGTCTGTTTGAATAAAGTTAGCCGCTATAATATCAGGTGTTGTTTCGTAGAATGCTCTGTACGTATTTACTAAACTATGTCCAAATGCACCTCTGAAGAAGAGATTCAAATCCCATCGTCCAATAGTAAAGTCATTGTTCAACGATAATTCAAAGTCTGGTAATCCATTACCGACAACGATCCAGTCATCAGCATTGATCTCACCATCATCATTCTGATCAGCAAAAATAAATGCTCCGTCATCCGATACACCTTCAAATACTGGTGCAGTAATTTGACCAAGAACTTCTCCTTCTTCAATCAGGTGAAGACCTACACCGGCGTCGGTAATGTTTTGTCCCGGAGCACCAAGGTTCGTTCTAAATTCTCGTGGTCTGTCATCAATGTACGTATCCAATTTCGATCTGTATGAAGTGAAAATTAAACTTGGAGACCAAGAGAAGTTTTCACCTTTAATCGCTTTATAATTCAATGCCAATTCTACCCCTGTCGTAGTAAAGGCTGCAATGTTACCCCAAGTTAATGGAGCAAAGTTAGGTGGTACAGGTACTTGCCCCGGCAAGATCAAATCATCCGTATTTCTGCTAAAAATATCAAGCGTACCATCCAAATCACCGTTCATAACTACGAAGTCAACACCAAAGTTGATTTCTGATTTTCTTTCCCATTTCAAATTAGGGTTTGCGTTGTTGATTGGACCATATGAAGGTACGAACTCCCCATTATAAAAGAATTGTGGTCCTTGTCCAAAGATGGAGTATGGAAGGAAAATGATACCGGGTAAGTTACCAGTTTGACCATATCCCAATCTTACTTTCAAGTTATCTACACCACTGATGTTGGCCAATTTTGAGATGTCAACACCGGCACTTGCTGCAGGGAATACACCATACGTGTTATCTGGTCCTAATAGATCTGAACCTTCTCTTCTTACACTTGCCATGAAAAAGTATGTATCATCAACATTAATTGTTGCTCTGGCAAACTGTGCCTGAATATCATAACCTCTGTTGTACGAACCTTGGTAACCCGAAGCATTGGTGCCATATACGGCTAAACCTTGAAGCAATTCAGCTGCAGTTCCAATTTGGTTGTACGTATTCAAGTCATTCAAGAATCCACCTGCTGTCAAACCGTGTCCTAAGAAATTGAACGATTGAGTAGATACTCCACCAAATAATACATATTCAATTTTTCCAGCTTCACCTGTATATTGTAATAAACCTTCATAAAGGTCATTTTTGTCATTCTCATTACTTCTAAACGCCACACCTTGTCTTGCAATACCGCCTCTATACAAACTGTTTCTTGGATAATATTCTCCAAAAATTCTTTCTGTGTTTTGCTGAGCGAAATTACCAGTAATTTTAAGTGCCGGTAAAATGTTGTACGATACAGATGCATTCAAAATAGACTCTGTTCGTTCTCCATCATTGATGTTCTGTTCAACCATGGCAACCGGGTTAAAGTTATCGAATCCACCAGGCTCATTATACGTGCCATCATCATTAAATATATTTGATGTAGGGTTCGCTACTGTTGCATAACGGAACGCTTCAGAAAAACCAAAGTCAGACTTTCTTGTCGTGTTTGTATAGTTCAACGACACGTTCAGTTTGTCATCCAAGGCTCTCTGATTGATCGAAATACTACCGTTCAATTGATCAAATCCTGTATTCTTTACAACCCCTTGATTCTCTCTGTAGTTGAAAGAAGCTCTATATCTCGTAGCTTCTGTACCACCGGAAAGTGACAGGTTATGAGACTGCGCAAATCCAGTTTGTGAGATTGCATCATACCAATCTGTATCTCCACCAGCATCAATACCACCAGCACTCAAAAATTCTTCTCTGCTGGCAATCTGTGGAGAACGTGCTATATTCTCTGTAGAAATAAAGCCATTATAGTTGACTTTTGCTGTTCCTCTTTCTCCCTTCTTGGTCGTGATAAGAATTACACCAGAAGATCCTCTTGATCCATAGATAGCAGCTGCAGAACCATCTTTCAGTACGTCCATTGTTTCAATATCTGCAGGGTCAATACTTGAAATTGATGCACCAAGAACACCATCTATAATGTATAGTGGTTCTGTTTGTGCTCCAATCGTTGACAATCCTCGCAATCGAATACCAATTTGTCCATTCGGATCTCCATTCGCTTTGGAAATGGTAAGACCCGCAACCTTTCCTTGAAGAAATTGTGCAGGAGAAGTGATATTTCTAACGTTGAAATCTTTGGCACTAATGCTTGTTACGGCGCCTGTTACCTCCTTTTTGGTTTGGGTACCATACCCAATTACAACAACTTCGTCCAATAAAGCACCTGGCGCAAGAGCTACATTTACCGTGTTATCTGCTCCTAACACGATTTCCTGGTCTATATATCCAGTATAAGATATAACCAGTGTTTCTGTACCCTCCGGAACTTCTAAAGTAAAAGAACCGTCAAGGTCAGTTATTGTACCTGTGCCAGAATCTTTAATGATAACGTTGGCTCCTATAAGCCCTTCATTGGTTTCTGCGTCTGTTATGACTCCGGTTATTGTTCTTTGACCCACGGCAAACGAACATAAACCAAATAACAGTACCGTAATGACTGTTAGTCTAGTAAATAATTTTTTCATGTGGCTTTAAATAAGTTTAGTAATATTAGTAAGTATTAAAATGCTTAGTGTTAAAAGTACACTTTTGCCGACAAAAATATCATAAAAAGCGAGACATTTTAACGGTAAAACATGAATTTAGAAAACTACCAGATCAGAACGACAAAAAATATTTAATGATTTTGCTAATATAAGCGACAAAACAAAGTTCTGGAATCTGACTATTTCTACTAGTTCATTTTTCTAATTAATCCTTTTTCCAAATAAACCACTTTTGCCTTAATGTATATGCAAAAAGCATAAAAAAGGTTGCTTTGGTCAATTTGCCGAAAATTGATCAACAAACTAATCTAGATAAAATATTCTATTTCTACGGTATGTTAATTTGTGCAACATGTTGCGGAAACCGTTGTTGTTAAAATCTTTGTATATTTGAAAATGAAAAGAATTACCATTCGAGATATCGCCAAAATGTTAAGTCTTTCTCCTTCAACCGTATCAAGGGCACTTTCCAATCATCCGGATATAAGCGATGCCACTAAAGCGCGGGTAAATGAAGTAGCGCATACGTTCAATTATACGGTCAATTTACACTCCAACTTTTTTCGGAATCGAAAGTCAAATCTGATTGCACTTATAATTCCGGAAATCAATATGTTTTTCACTCCTCGTATGATTCGAAGTATCAATAATGCATTGTCCAAAACAGAATATTCTTTATCCATTTTTATCTCCAATGATAGTTATGAGAAAGAGAAGGAAATGATTGAGCAGAGTATCAAGTGGGCTGCATCAGGTGTATTGATAAGCCTTTCAAGTGAGACCAAAGACATCAATCATCTCAAAAGGCTTCATGATTTTGGAATCAAGACGGTGATGCTGGATCGGATTGTTGCTAATAAAAAGTTTCATTCTGTGACCAGTGATAGCTATGGTTCGGGATACAAAGCCGTAAATCATCTTATTCAAATGGGGCATAAAAACATCCTGGGTCTCTTTGGAAATTCAAACCTCAGTATTACACAGCATCGTATTTCTGGATTTAGAAATGCGCTGGAAGAAAATGGATTGGATATAGAATCCTCTCCGATGTTCACAGTTAAATCTGCTCTTGAAGTGGATAAAATAATTCCGGTAGTGTTAAGTGAACGACCTCAACTGACAAGTATCTTTGTCATGTCTGATGAATTGCTGGCACGTGTACATTATATGCTAACCATGATGAATAAAAAAATACGAGACGATATCTCTTTAATTGCGATCAGCGATGGTGAATATCCTCATTTTATTCATCCGAATGTTACTTATATTAAAGATTCTGGAAGCAAAATGGGCAAGAAATCAATTCAAACCCTCTTAAACCTTATTGAAGGACATACGACCAAACTCAAAAAGAAAACCTTGTTGAAAACCAAATTGATCGAGTTGAATTCAGTCAATAATATGAAACTCCTAACTATATCAGGTGATAATCAACTTGGAACAGCGAAATCAACTACACTGCAAAGTCAGGATGATGCTTTTTTGGAAGCCAAGTAACAATAATAGCCCAAAGCGATTGCACAAATCGCCAAACCAAAAAACTCTCTCATAAATTCAACAAATGGAGATTCTGCTTTCATGGATCCCGTAATGGATGGAGTACCGTCTTTAATCCATGAAATGACATCGGGATAATAACTGATCATTCCCAAAACGTAGAAACCCAGCAAAATCTGCAAAAATCGTAAATTGAATTTTCCTTTTCCATACATCCAGATTACCACTCCAACTATGAGATAGATCGGTATCCAAATGTAGAAATCTTGATCATTGTATTGGAGTGCAGCGAAAAGGACAAATAGTCCGGCAACGATTTTATGAGCCATGAGGTTGATTTAGTTTAATTTAATGAATAGAATAGGCTCAATTTAGTTAATCATTCAAAAAGTACAAGTTTAGTCTGATATTTTCGCTTTTATTGTTGTCAGGCTACCACCGCCATTGGCATCTATCTTTGCCATTATATAAATCGAATCATTATCAAAGGAATATGTGAGAAAATCTTTATATCGGGGATAGACATGATGTTTTTTATACACTACATATTCTTTATTAATTTCATTGGAAAAGGATAAATTGGTTCTTCCTTGACCACTTTCTGTCGAATAGGAAATGGATCCTTCTTCATTCCCTTCAAAGATGGTTAATGTAGTCTCATATATGGTATCGATGTTATCACTGGGATTAGAACTAACCCAATACTTATATTTATGAATCGCTTTGTATTCACCCTCAAGGAGGGCAACATAATCTTTTACTGAAAATTTTGCGCCAGAGGATTCATCTTCCTTCGAGCTTTTTACCTTCCAATAATAGGTTTTAGCCGGATTAAGTAAATCAGGGAAGTCAAAGAATGCATCTGAAACAATAGTATCTAATAAAAGAGAGTCAAAATCCTCATCTTCTGAAATTTGAATTGTGTACGGCAGATTATTTGTCTCATCCTTCCATCTCATTGAAAAACAACAATAATCTACAGCATCATCCTCCAGAGGAAATTGAAGTGATAACTCATCAATGATTTCCTGTGAATCTTCGGGAATAGGAATCTTGCTTTCTTCACTACAGGACATAAAAGCACAAACAATAAAGCAAAGAAGAGATAGATATTTCATGACAGCTATTTTTGAATTTAACTTTAATTATAACTATCTATCTTTTCTTTACTTGTGTTGATTGCTTTTTCATTATTAAAAAAGAAAATAAACCAGATTCGAATTATCTCGTTAAAAACATACTCCTGTTTCTATCCAACTCTCTGAAAAAAGGATCATTTGTATCTTTTACAAATCGAATGGCTTCTCCAGTACTCTTCATCTCAGGTCCCAATTGTTTGTCTACATTTGGGAATTTGTTGAATGAGAAGATCGGAACTTTAATAGCGTATCCATCCAATTTTTTCTCTATGGTGAAGTCCTTGATTTTTTTGCTGCCAATCATTACATGGGTTGCAATTTTCAAGAATGGAACACCGTAGGCTTTTGCTATAAATGGTGTCGTTCTGGAAGCTCTTGGGTTGGCCTCAATTACATAAACTTTTTCGTCTTTGATGGCAAATTGAATATTAATTAGCCCTCTAATGTTCAATGCTTCAGCAAGTTTGGCCGTATATTCCTTCATTTGCTTGATCACATTATCGGAAAGACTGTACGTAGGTAGCACTGCTGAACTATCACCAGAATGAATACCAGCAGGCTCGATGTGTTCCATGATGCCCATAATAAGAAGCTCATCTCCATCGTAAATGGCGTCGACTTCTGCTTCTTTGGCTCTTTCCAGGAACTGATCCACCAAGACTCTGTTGTCGGGCATGTGCTTAAAGATTTCTAAAACTTGTCTTTCCAGCTCATCATCATTGATTACAATTTTCATTCGCTGGCCACCCAATACATATGATGGCCTTACGAGTACCGGATAAGTCACCTCGTTGGCCACTTTTAGAGCCATATCGGCATCATCCGCTACACCAAATCTTGGATATGGAATACCTAGTTCTTTTAATAAGTCGGAAAATCGTCCTCTGTCTTCTGCCAAGTCCAGGGCGTTAAAGCTACTTCCAATGATTTTGATTCCTTTTTTGTGTAGCGTTTCTGCAAGTTTCAATGCGGTTTGCCCTCCCAATTGTACGATGATTCCTTCTGGCTTTTCCAGCTCAATAATTTCTTCCAGATGCTCCCAATAGATGGGCTCGAAATACAACTTGTCGGCAATGTCAAAATCCGTAGATACCGTTTCCGGATTACAATTGATCATGATGGATTCGTATCCTGCTTCTTTGATGGCCATCAAACCATGCACGCAGCAGTAATCAAATTCAATACCTTGACCAATTCGGTTCGGTCCGGATCCCAAAACAATAATCTTTTTCTTATCCGAAGGGGTACTTTCATTTTCTTTATCAAAAGTGGAGTAATAGTATGGTGTTTGCGCTTCAAACTCTGCTGCACAGGTATCCACCATTTTATAGGTACGACGTATACCCAATTTTTTTCTTTGTCTGGTTACGGCAGCTTCCTCAACCCTCATCAACCAGGCAATTTGAGCATCGGAATACCCCACTTCTTTTAAATCTCTAAAGAAATCCTCAGGAATATCTTCCGGCACATTGTATCGTACCACCTGATCTTCCATTTTTACAAGACGTTTGATCTGGCTGATGTACCAAGGATCAATTCGTGTAAGCTTTTGCACCGTCTTGGCAGGTACACCCAGCCGTAGGGCATCTTTTAATCGATAGATGCGGTCGTCACTGGCTGCTTCTAATCGGGTAAGGATATCTTCGGTTCGAATCCACTCTTTTTTGTCAGCACCCAATCCACTTCGGTTGTTTTCCTGGGATTGACATGCTTTTTGAAGCGCTTCCAGGAAGTTTCTTCCGATAGACATCACTTCACCTACAGACTTCATTTGAAGTCCAAGCTTTTTATCAGCACCATGAAATTTTTCGAAATTCCATCTAGGCATCTTTACGATTACATAGTCTAAGGTAGGTTCGAAGTAGGCAGAGGTTGTCTTGGTGATTTGATTTTTAAGTTCATCCAGTGTGTAACCAATCGCTAATTTTGCTGCAATCTTTGCGATTGGATATCCCGTTGCCTTACTAGCTAAAGCGGAAGATCGAGATACTCTTGGATTAATTTCAATACATATCAACTCTTCTGTCTCAGGATTTTGCGAAAACTGAATATTACACCCTCCGGCAAAATTACCCATAGAGCGCATCAACTCTATAGCATCATTTCTCATTTTTTGATAGGCTTTATCCGATAGCGTCATAGCTGGAGCCACTGTTATACTGTCTCCCGTATGAATTCCCATCGGGTCCAAATTCTCGACAGTACAAATGATTACTACATTATCATTCGAGTCACGCAAAAGTTCTAATTCGTACTCTTTCCAACCTAAAACAGCTTTTTCTACCAACACTTCATGTGTAGGCGATGCATTCAACCCTCTACGCAACGCATCATCAAAATCGCCTGGTTCCATTACAAATCCTCCACCATAGCCTCCTAAGGTATACGATGGACGAATAACCAATGGAAATCCAATTTTCTGTGCGGCTTCTTTACCTTCCAAAAAACTATTGGCAATAAATGAGGGGGCTACCGATTGTCCCAATTCAACAACATGTTCACGAAACGCTTCTCTGTTTTCTGCCAATTCGATAGCATCCAAATCTACACCAATGAGTTTTGTATTAAATTCATCCCATAGTCCCTGCTTCCCGGCTTCGATGGCAAGGTTCAAGGCCGTTTGACCTCCCATGGTTGCCAACACAGCGTCGATATGTCGTTCTTCCAAAATCTCTCTTAGACTTTGAACCGTGAGTGGTTTGAGATAAATATGATGGGCTGTCATAGGATCAGTCATAATCGTTGCAGGATTGCTATTGATCAGACTTACTTCGATGCCTTCCTCAACGAGTGATCTTGAGGCCTGAGTTCCTGAGTAATCAAATTCGCAAGCTTGTCCTATGATGATGGGTCCGCTACCTATGATCAGGACGGATTTGATAGAAGTATCTTTTGGCATAGTGGATGTGGTTGGATAAAATTTGCGCAAATATAATCGGAAATTGATAGATAGCTAAATTCGTAATATGAATCTTAAAAAAGTTATCCACTTTTATATGTGCATAGAGAATAAAACTCACCTGCTATTGAAGTTTTGAGGAGTTAAAATTGGTTTCCAAAATATTTTAGGAAATAAAAGTAGGGTATATTCAAGGCTGCTTGTCTATCACATGTAAGCCTGCTGGAAATTAACGAATTGAAAATTAATGAAGATGAAAAAAATTGTACCAACGATTATTTTTTTATTGCTTTTAAATGCTTCTTTCAGTCAAATCTATGACGACTACATTGGTGCCGGAAATTCGATTGATGTAACCGTTACAAGTAGTGATGAAACATCTCAAGGAATCAAAACCGTAAATGGTGATGGAGTCGATCTTGACATTTTGGGTTCTTCAAGATTTCTGGCGCATGCTACATTGGGATATGAGATTGAAGACATTAAGGCTTTGACCGAAACAAATATGTCCTCCTGGATGGATGCACAAATGGCAGTTGAGCCTTCTTATAATACCATTCCTACGATTGAGATTATTTTACAATTGTACAATGCCTGTATGGATGAATTGGGGCCTGAGTGTATGCTAGAATTCAACTTGAGCACTGTGATGTGGAGATTTTCATGGTGGAATTCAATTATGAATGGAGAGGATAAATTAAGACAGCGAATAGCACTTGCATTGAGTGAGATATTGGTGATTTCAGATAAATCGATGCTCTTTAATTATCCACATGGTTTAGCTAACTACTATGACATTTTGATTAGAAATGCCTTTGGGAACTATAAAGACATTTTGAGAGAGGTCACACTCAATCCAAGTATGGGCTTTTATCTAAGTCATATCAATAATCCAAGGACTATTCCCGAATTAAATATTCGGCCTGATGAAAACTACGCAAGAGAGATTATGCAGTTGTTTAGCATTGGCCTGTTTGAATTGAATAACGATGGCACAAGAAAAACAGACCCTACTACCGGACTTTGGATTCCTACATACGACAATGATGATATTAAAGGTCTTGCCAAGGTGTTTACAGGATTGAGCGGAAGCGAATGGGCGGATGGAAATAATACAACTCCAGTTGCATTTGGCCGACGGTTTAACGCATATTCTTTAGTTGATCCGATGGCGATGTATGAGGAATGGCATGAGCCAGGTGAAAAACATATTGTTGGAGGACATACGATTCCTGCTGGTCAGACCGGTATGGAAGATGTCGAAGAAGCGATCGACCACTTATTCAATCATCCAAATGTAGGTCCATTCCTTGCCAACCTTCTTATTCAACGATTGGTAAAATCCAATCCAACTCCTGAGTATATAGATCGAGTTGCAAGTGTATTCAATGATAATGGATCGGGTACAAGAGGCGACATGGGAGCCATGATCAGAGCTATTTTGTTGGATGAGGAAGCGCTGGAATGTTATTGGACCGACGATATGACCAACGGAATGCTTAGAGCACCCATCCTGAGGTATACACAACTCCTTAAAGGGCTGAAAGCAGAGACTGAAAATGGTATTTTTTGGAATGGAGGACAGCTTTATGAGGTGTATACCGCTCAGCATCCACTTGGCTCACAAACCGTATTCAACTTTTACTCTCCTGAATATGTGCCGGATGCGGAATTTGCTTACTATAACATGGTTGGGCCTGAGTATCAAATTCTGAATTCATCCACTTCTTCCAATTATGTCAACTTCTGGTTGATAACACTGATGCGTGAGTTCATCGCAGAGAATTACAATGTACGGTTTGATAATTTTCTGAATGAAGCATTTTCAATTCCCTACATAGAAGATAAGGAGGCCTATGAGGCCTATTTGTCGGATGAATTGTGGCTTGATTTGGCTTTCTCACCAGAAGAGTTAGTTGATTATCTTGATATCCTTCTGGCCAATGGACAACTGAGTGATGAGACCAAGGCTTCCATTGTAGAATCCATGAATAGGTCAAATGTTATTGACCCGGTCAATAGTGCTTACTATGCCGCTTTTATGATCATGATCAATCCGGAATACGTCATCATGAAATAATCACACTTAAACCTTAATTCCAAACAAAAGAAATAAAAACAATATGTCAAGTCATAAACATTCAAGAAGACAATTTTTAGGTAGCATTCCCTGCCTTGCTCTTGGAACTACCACACTTTATTCTTCATTGATCAACCTCAAAGCGATGAATTCGATCATGGGGTCAACAACCACAGTTGGAGGAGATTACAAAGCAATCGTTTGTGTATTGTTGAGTGGAGGCAATGATTCTTATAATATGCTCATCCCAAGAAGTGATGCGGAATATGCTGAGTACTCCAGCGTAAGATCCGACCTATCCATACCACAGGAAGATTTATTAGCGATTAATCCCCAACAAACGGATGGTCGTGAGTATGGACTGCATCCTTCAATGACGGGCTTAAGAGACCTTTTTGAACAAGGGAATGTAGCTTTTGTCAACAATGTAGGTACACTGGTCGAACCCATAACTAAAACAACATTACAAAATGGTACAGCCAATGTACCCATCGGTTTGCTTTCACATATTGACCAGGCGATGCACTGGCAAACGGCACTTCCTCAGGATCGATCCAACCTGGGATGGGGAGGGAAGATGGCTGATATACTTAAAAGTATGAACGAAGACACTGGTGTATCCATGAATATATCTTTGGGTGGCAACAATCTATTTCAGAGAGGGGATACCATTACAGAATATGCCATTAATGCGGATGGTGGAGTAGCAATTCTCGGGTGGGAACAACAAGCACCATTTCTGCAGATGATGCGTGAAGATATTACGGATATGATGAATAAAGAATACGAAGATGTATTCCGCGACTCGTACTCTGGAGTATTGAAAAGAAGTGTAGAAAGCAATGAGGTATTCAATAGTGCAGTTGAAAATATCATGTTAACCACTGAATTTCCACAATCGCAATTAGGACAAAGAATGGAAATGATAGCGCGAAGCATTTCGGCAAGAAATGAGTTGGGTGCAAAACGACAGATTTTCTTCGTGGAAATTGGAGGATTTGACAATCACGATGAGTTGATCAATGCCCATGCGGGATTGATGAATACGGTGGATGATGCGTTTTCAGCATTCTTTGCGGCAACTCAAGAATTAGGAGTGAGCGATTGTGTTACCACATTTACGATTTCAGATTTTGCGAGAACTCTAACATCCAATGGAAATGGGACAGATCATGCCTGGGGAGGAAGTGCCATTGTAATGGGTGGAGCAGTAAATGGAAAAAATATGTATGGCGACTATCCGATTCTTGATTTGGGGAATGATCTTGAAATTGGTGGTGGAATATTGATACCTACTACAAGTGCCGATGAATACTTTGCCGAGATTGCACTCTGGTTTGGAATATCTCCGAATGACCTTTCTCAAATCCTTCCTAATATTGGTAATTTCTATGATGTGGGATCTGGAACAGGACCGTTAGGATTTATGCTTTAATACTTTATTCCTTAAACTAAGAACATAAAAATTATGAAACATATATATACGCTAACATTTATATTTTTAATGGTGTTGACCGCTTCGAATAATGCAGACGCCCAATGCTTTGATGATGGTCATAGCCCGTTTCAAAATCAAGGATGGCTTTCATGTAATACCAGTGTGGGGCCGATTCCTGAGCGCGGTGATGCACATTGGTTGCTCTATGATTTTGGTCATGTTTACACACTGGATTCTATTTATTTTTGGAATCACAATGTGTGGGGAGAAACAGGAATGGGAGTAAAAAGTATTCTTATTGATTATTCTACTGACAAACAAAATTGGAATACGGTAGGACCAATCAATGTGGAAAAAGCCCCGGGATCATGGAAATATACCGGTACGCAAGGACCTGGTCTAGGCAATGTAAATGCGCAATACGTCTTGATCACCGTCGTATCCACCTGGGATGATGCCACTGCTTGTGCGGGCTTGGGAGAGATCAAATTTAGTGTCAACAATACGGTTAATGTAACTGAAACGGAAATCGCTCAAGAGTGGAGTATTTCTCCTAATCCAGCTATTGATCGAATTACGATTCAGTTGCCAGAAGTGGATGAAATTCAGGATTTATCTGTCTACAACTCTGTCGGCCAATTGGTGCAGCGTCTAGTAATTCCGAACGGCCCTCAATTTACAATTCCAGTAAATGAAATGGAAGAGGGGATTTATTTCGTATCCATTTCTACAAAGAATGAGGTATTTACAAAGTCATTTGTGAAGGGATAGAAGTTGATATATTTAGAGAGGGTTCTCTCGTTGTTTGCTGTTGAAAAACTACAAGTACTTCAGCACTTAGGAATTTAAACTGAATTAAAAACATAATGCTGTGGCTTAGTTTTAGCCAATAGTTTTGTGATTTGTTTGTTGCAAAAAAAATGTAATTATAGTTGAAATGAATATTTAGACAGGTTTGGATTTGGAAATTAAAAGAAAGTTATAGTCTCTTTTTGAAATGAATAATTTCAGTATGTTTGTATTGACAAAATTATTACAAACACAAAATCAATTACAAATGAGACATTGTTTAATGTTATGTTTATTGGTATTTCCAAATTTAATTTTTCCACAATTATGTTCTTTTGAGTTTGAACCCAAAACAAATGAGGATTATGTACAAATGAATCGAATTCTTGCAGAAGAATTTGCACCTCAATTTTTGCAACAAGTTGATCCTCAATATGAAGATGCTGCTATTCCCGGTTTTTGCACAGAAATGGGTTATGATACTTTTGGAATTAGAGATTTAATAACTGCTTTTGATTGGGATGGAGATTGGGATATGTTGAATAATTGGGAAAATATGTATTGTTTGCTACACGAGGACATAGATGTTTTTGAATTAGTGACACGCGAAGAATTAAAGCCCTATATTTATTATATGGTGACTTGGTTGGAATGTGAATGGGTGATTTCTTATACTTTCTTTCATCCTGTGGATTGGAATGACTGTGGTGTTATTTATGATCCATTTGATAAACATGAAAATGATACGGAAGCAGCAATTGTTTATGTTTCTAGAGAGACATGTGATGTTCAAAGGTTGACAACAATATTTCATAATACTACGAAAACTACAACTACACCTATGTTTGCTTCACCAAATCATGTACAGGTAGAAATTGATGATGAAACACATTCAGCTGTTCCACTTGGAATTCCAGCAAATGGACATTTACTGGAGTCCGGGTGCCATACGGGATTTGATTTTCATGTTACTTACTCTTATGCAGATGGAGCTCCTCCTAGTATAGACTACACCGATGACATAAATAACCGAACTGGATTATACGAACTAGTTGATGTTTTTGAACCTGGTGGATTGTGGTCAAGAAGGAATGATCCTCAAACCATCGTTGAAGGGGGAAAATTAGCCGGTGATAATGGTGCTGGAAATGCAAAGGCTAGAGCTCCATGGGATTGGCCATTTTTAGATTTAAAAACACCTTGCTCTTCAGGAATAAGTAGTAGCGAATGTGAATATATTGAATTTGACCCTTTTGAAGAATGTGGTTATTCGATTACAGATAATTGTGCAGTTGAAGGTGAAAGACTCAGACTTACTGTTGATGAGGATATGACCATGAACAAATATGATTTATTCTATAGGGATATTCTAGTTAAATCAGGTGTCAATCTAAGAATTGAAAATTCAAGTTTAAAATTTAGCGGGGCATTGTACTTAGAAAAAGGTGCATCTCTAATTGTTGATAACTCAAATTTAGAGGGCTGTGGAGATCCTCAATACTATGAATGGGAGGGTATTAAGGTTTTGAAATCTTCTGTAAGTACGGAAGAAAATGCTTCCACTGATATTATTATCAGAAACAATTCAAAAATAGCAGATGCACAAAATGGGATTTCCGTTTCAAATAGCGCAAATACCAATACGGTTGCAAATATCTTAATTGAAGATTCTGAAATATTAAATACGTATCAAGGTCTTTCTCTAGTACAAAATAGTAATAATGCTGCGGATATAAATTTAGAAGTATCAAATGCAAGAATTTCAGTAAATAAAACTGGAATAAGATTGGATGGAGTTAAAAATGCAAACATTACAAAATCCACTTTTACGGGATCAACGACAGAAGCAATTAGATTGGTAGAGTCTTTTTGTACGATTTTAGATGATAACACTTTTAGCGATAATTTGAATGGAATATTTGCTATGGGGTCTCATCCCCTTTCAGGTGGATTTCAAGTAGGTAATTTTGATCAACCACATAATACATTTGAGAAAAACGCGATATCGATTGCTACATTTGGATTGGATTTCCCTTCGGGTGCTAACATAATCAACAACCTTATAGATGATACCTATTCACCAGTGAGCCCTGATGGCATTTCACCTGCAATCGTTTTAATAGGAGCTAATAAGTCAGATATTGTTAACAATTCTTTCGTATACAATTCCATAGGATCTTATTCATTTTCATGTGGCGATGAATTTAATCAAACAAGTTGTAATGAATTTGATATTGTTTATTCCAATGACATACACATCATAGGTGATAACAAAAAAACTTCAGTTTTACAAAACAGTTTTAATAATCATCAACTTGCTGCATTTAGCAATGTGAAGTTGGAGGCGGCACAAATTCGATCTCAACAGGGAAATTCAAACGGACCTGCGGGAAATTGTTTTAACGGGGGCGACGTTAAACGCTTCTCTACAGATAACTTAACAGAAGAATTTACTTATTATTTTTTCGGTGATGAAAATGAAGACAATTGTCAATATCCAGGTGTTGATGATAAGATAGATCCTCAATTTACTAACCAACAACCTCTAAACTGTTTTGAAGATCAAATTGGAATTTTTAATCTGACTACGGGAGGCAATGATCCTAGTAGTTTTATTCCACAAATACTTCCGCCAACTCTGGAACCGAATGATGAATGCACAGGGTGTATATTGACGGCAATAAATGATATTATTAATAGGGTCATTCTGGATGGAGGCGATAATCCCTATACCGAGTTAGATGACAGTCAGGATGGATATTCAGATTTGAATGAAGAGCTAATGGATGACTGGATAAATTATGGTTTATATATTGCCATGGTCTCAGATGATTATACATTCGCAGAGCAAATTCTGCTTCCTTTGAAAGCATGGAAATGGCAAGCAAAATTATTTGGTATATATGTTCTAAACAATGAATTGAACAAAGCTGATGCATTATTAGAAGGTCTTCCAGAACGAGATTTAAATGAAATCTCATTTAAAGAGGTACAAAGAATTAATCTAAAAAGATTTAATTCCTTAAATAATTCATATACGATGACTGCTTCTGAAGATCAGAATTTGGAAACAATTGCACTCTCTAATGTTCCAAGCAGTGGATATGCGCGAGGGTTATATTATATCCTAACGGGAATTGATTTGCCCATGAACTTTCCTTTGTCAGACAGCAGAATTGATGTAAGGGGAAATGAAATTAATGCTGTACCAGCAATTGAATTGTTTCCAAATCCGGCAAGTGAATATGTAGAGATTCATTCGGTAACGGACATACAAATAAATAGAATAAATATAGTTGCACTGGATGGTAATAGTATTTTGGAAAAACGTATTGATTCAAAAATATATCACTTGAATATCTCAAATTTTAAAACGGGTGTTTATATAATTCAAGCAACCTTAGCTAATGGAGATATCTTTGTAAAAAAATTAGTAATTCAAAATTGATTATAGATGAGAATAATTCTGATTAAAATAGTCAAATCAATTCTTTTGCTAATAATAGTATCGACTTGTTCGCCAATTGTTGGTCAGGACTATTTTAGCAGAATTATTCCGTTCTACGAAGATAAAAACCCAAATGGTGATGAACTAGTATTAATTGATGATCACATTCTAATTTCTGTTATTTATCATCCTAATAACTCTACACTTATTAAAACCGATTTGAATTTAGGTTCCTTCGATTATTTTGATTACAACAATTTTGCTTTGGCTGCTGACCCATTTTTATATTCGAATGGCAATATATTCCTGTTTGGTAAGGATCGGTCTCAATCTGATGATTTACGTTTATTGAAATTAGATGATTCTTACGAAATTGAAGATGCCAAAGTATTTAAAAGCTCCCATGATTATACTTTTCCGCTAAATTCTTGCGTCACAGATGGGAATATGTATATTTCATCATTTCACGATAATGAAGAGCCTGATGGTTCGAATATTCGAGGTGTAAATGTCAAAAAACTCAATGATCAGGGAGAAGAGATTTGGAGCGGAGAGTTTGGAGCTGGACTTAGAAGCATATACAGTTGGAAGTTGGTGCCATATATTCAGAATAGTATACTAATGTCTACTGCGGCGCATAAGGATTTCAAAATTGTAAGTCAATTGCATACAGTAAATTTTAATTTAAAAAATCAGCATTATGAAGCAGAAGAAGGAGCTCAGAATGGGTTGAAATCTCACCCTGTTGCGGTGCTCAGTAATGATATGATAATACTGAATACAACTGTTAGTAAATCGTGGGATTCAGAGTTTATACAAAATGATTGGTATCCTTTTCCCCCTAAATTTAGTTGGATAAATACCCAAGGTGAAAACATTAAAGATACACTTTTGATAACAGATGAGTCTCAAGAACTATACATCAACGACATTGAAGTTGGCAAGGGTGATTACTTCTATGCATATGGAAGGTGGTATGATTATGAAGAAGATCTACATTATGGCTGGATAATAAAAATGTCAAATGGAGGAGATCAAATTTGGAGTAAGAAATATTTACATCCGTCTTTATCAGATCCTGGCATTCTACACCATATCAATGATATAGTCGAATTGGAAAATGGGGATATTATTGCATTGGGATACATAAGAGAGAATGGAAAAGTAGATAAAATATGGTCAGTGAAAATAAATGAATTTGGTTGCTTTGGAGAAGAATCTTGTGAAGATGAACTTATTACTTCAACAAGCGAAGTGATAAATGCTTATGATAGTGAAAATAGAATTGAAGTTTTTCCAAATCCAGCAGTGGATAGAGTGACTTTTAGAAGTTTAGATTTTGTTGTTTCTAAGATTGATGTTTTTAATAAGCTGGGAATTAAAGTCCCATGTGAAGTGGATTTGATTCAAAAACAATTACATTTTAACGAGAGATATGATGGGATGTATTTTGTTCATTTTCGAAATCCAGAAGATCGTTTAGTTGTGGTACCTATTGTACTCAAAAATTAAATACGCTTCATCTTGAGTCAGGAATTTCAAAATACAGGATGATTATATAGATTCTGTTTTATATTTGATTTTTCTAAGATTGACTAAATCGGTAATTAACAATTCATTTATATCTCGAACAACTACAGCAGATGAGGTCTATTAAAATTTGGTGGAATATTTTGGATATATTCAATTAATTTAATTGGTTACCAATTCAATTTTACGGAACCATGATCTGATTCTTTATTATTTTCATACTTAATTAAATAGCTTTGTTGCTAAATTATTGAGTATTGAAATATTTTTTAGTTCTTGTTTTATCTCTTTCCTGCTTTTCAATTGCGCTCTCGCAATGCAATGAGGACTATCCTAAAGATCAATCTCCCAAAATTGCGAATTATGATATTATGGTCAACCTTGATCATGAGAAAAAATTGGCCAAATGTTCGCAGATACTTCGATGGAAGAATACTTCTCCTGATACAATTCGAGAGTTGCGCATGTATATGTACATGAATGCTTTCAAAGATTTAAATTCGACGTATCTCAAAGGAGCAACAAATATGTTTCGTCAAGACCTGCTATCTCGTACCGTGGAAGAGTGGGGGTACATCACCATTGAAAAAATAGAGGATGAAAATGGTAGGGGGCTGAGCCAAAAGTACATTCAACCCAACGACCAAAATAAGGACGATCAATCCGTCGTGGCTATAGCGCTTGAAACACCCATTTTACCAGGTGAAACCCATGAATTTTCTATGAATTTTGTGGTAAAAATGCCTAAAACTATCGTTAGATCTGGTTATGGGAAAGATGATTTTTTCCTCTTTGTACATTGGTTTCCACAAATGGGTGTATATGAGCAAAACAAAGACGGTGTCTGGGGTTGGAATTGCCACCAATTTATGCGTGGCACGGAATTTTTTGCCGATTTCGGGGATTATAATGTGGTGATCTATGCTTCTGACCACCTGGTTATCGGAGGTTCGGGTTGCCGGATTTCAGAAAGCAGAAGTGAGGGTAGACAAATTGTTGAATTTCAAGCACATGATCTGATTGATTTTGGTTGGGTAGTTTATTCAAGATATGATGTATACAATCACTCTTTTATGGGTGTGGATATCGAAATATTAATGCCTCCTGAGCATTGCGAATTTGCTCCGAGATATTTAAAAGCAGTACAACATGGAATGGAGTACTTAAACGAAAATGTTGGGAAGTATCCCTACCCAAAGATTACTGTTGTAGATCCGCCGGTTCATACCTTGAATTCAGGATTCATGGAATACCCCATGATGATTACTTGTGCTACATTTTATGGGATTCCGGAGAGCATAAGATCGGTAGAGTCATTGGTGATTCATGAGTATGCTCATATGTATTTCATGGCCACACTTGCATCCAATGAGAAAGAGGAAGCATGGCTGGATGAGGGATTTGTCACTTATTTTGAAGATCGAATTTTGGATCATTACTATGGTAACAAAGGGGCGTTTTTCAATTTTTTTGGGTTCAGATCAGGGAATGCCGAAAACTCAAGATTGGAATATACAGGATTACCCAACCCAAGTGTAGGTGCCATAGCTCGACCTGGCTGGGAATTCAAAACGGCATATAAAGGATTGATCTACGCCAAAACGGCCACGGTATTGAAAACAATGGAAAGCATTGTCACCAAACCCGTGATGGATGAAATTATCCAAACTTATTTTGAAGCATATAAATTCAAACATCCAAAGGAAGCAGATTTTCGAGGTATTGTCGATCAGGTTCTGTCCAAACATGAGTTGGAAATGCCATTCGATGCTGTCTCCTTTTTTGATCAGTGCCTACACGGAACAGATATTTGTGATTTTGAATTGGTGGGTATTGAAGGGCATAAGGTTGAAGTACGTCAGAATGGGGGATTTGTAATACCTGTGGAAATAGAGGTAGAATTCGAAAATGGACAAAAAGAAAAAGTGATTTGGGATGGAAAAGGCCAACAAAAGATACTCGAATTCTCGCCAGATTTGCCAATTCAATCCGCGCATATAGATCCTCAACAGAAGATCTATTTAGATGTCAATTTTACCAATAACAGCTTTACAAAAGATTTGAATACAAAACCCATAATAAAGTATTCGGCTAAGACACAAAATTGGATGCAGACATTGATTCATTATTTGACTTATTTGATGTAAAATGCAGAAGATCATTCAATTAGGGAAAAAGTCGTTGAAGCATTGGAGAGAAATCTTATTTGTTTATTTGGTCCAGTTGTGCGTTGGTTTGGTGATTGGTTTTACGATGTTCAGTTCCATAAAATCTACCATGAATGGATCAATGGTGCTTGATCAATTGGCTACAGGTTTTGATCGAACTGTAGTTACTGATATTTTAAACTCTGATCCAGGTTTTCCCGATACCACTAGAGGCATTTCTATGGTACTTATTGCAATCTATTTGTTTGCAAGTGTTTTGCTTCATGGTGGATGGCTGGCTAATATTCGAAAGCAAAATTTCAATTTGTATTCTTTTTTGACGGATGGAGCGAAGCATTTTTTTCCATTTTTTGGTGTTGCTCTAATTTCTATTGTATTGGTGCTGGGTTTTGGAGGAATTATTGGAATTACTTTTTCCAATATAGTAGGTGACCCGCTTGCGACTTTTTCTTCCGAAAAACCCTACGTTATCTGGATCATAGCTTTAATATGTGTTTTTATTTTGTGGTCCATAGTGATTTGGTCATGGAGTGTCGCTTCCAGACTGCATTGTATTTCCGGGAGTTCGTTTTTTCAATCCATGATTAAAGGCCTTAAGACTCTTGGTTCAAATTTTTTTAAATTTATTGCAGTAGGTTTACTGCTGGTTGGTATTCATGTCTTGCTATCTTTTATATATTATTGGATGATGGGTGATCGCGGCGCTTCATCCTGGCTCGTCGTACTTTTTGCGGTAGTTATAAAACAAAGTTTTGCGCTAATTCGAGTTGCTTTACGTGGATTTGCATACAACTTGGTGGATGATATTACCTTTGATCATACAGTAACCAAATAGCTTTTAATCCTTTAATGCACCAAAAGAATAAACTTTTGGCATCTTAATCACAAGTCGCGACTGGAAATCTATTTTTAAATCAGATAGGCACCGTACCTATCATAAAATTTCCAGATTATGAAATATCAAAAACGAATACATTGGGATCAACATCGTCCCGAATTTCTCAAACTTGGATTTATCTTTTCCCTGGCTATCGCGTTTATGGCATTCAATTATACGACCCGACCACCTGTAATTGATTATTTTGAAGAAGCACCTATTCAGGTTGACTTTTTGATTACTCCTCCTCCTACAATTCAAGAGAAAAAATCCACTCCACCACCTCCGCCACCTCCAAAGAAAAACATCGTAGTCTTGGATATCGAACCGGTTACTGAACCAACGATTACGTTTGAACCTAAAGTTGAGATTAAGGAGAATACGGAGCTTATTATTGATGAATACGCAAATGATCCCATTACTGAACCAGCACCAAAAGTAGAGATTGTAAAAGAAGAATTGCCGGAAGAAGAAGGGCCGTTGCTCATGGCTGAAAGAATGCCGATCTATGGAGATTGTGATGTAGAATCGGAAGAAAATACACGAAGGGCATGCAGTTACCAAAATTTGCATGAGTATATTTATTCAGTGTTAAAATATCCCGCTATGGCTAGAGAATATGAAGTTGAAGGCACAGTGGTCGTATCTTTTGTCGTAAACAAAGAAGGTTGGGTTGAGGATATTGAAATTCTAAAAGATATAGGCATGGGATGTGGTGAAGCAGTGAAAAAAACCATAAAAAAGTTGGGTAGATTTCTTCCAGGAAAGCAGAATGGCCGGCCCGTTGCTGTAATTCATCGTCTTCCTGTAAAATTCAAATTGCAATAAGAAGAAGTGATAGATAGGTCATACCATATACTTGTCAAGGTAGATCACAGTACTATTGGTTAAATGTACTGTACAATCAATACTTGCAGTTTGATTAAGTGATTATCTGAGTAGCCAATAAAATTAAACTGATAGCAAAATTGAAAGTTGTATTTTAATTTTACATGAAGGACAGATTAAGCGTAATTGTTTGAATATCAATAATTTTTTATGTGGACAGTGGAAATAGTTAGGTTTAAATTTTTACCGAATCATAGTTAGTATTTTTATTAATTAAATACTTGACTATCCAATCACTTTTAATCACAAAATGCATATAGGATATTGTACAGAAACGTTTTTTATTTTTTGGATCAATTGACGTTTTGTATTCTGGACAAATATGAAATAAAAGCAGTCTTTGTATCATAGATCATTTTTGCTTGGCTTATATTCACCATGTTGCAAAAAATAACAATGTGATTAATTAAGTCAAGAGGGATGAAAACTAGAATTAAAATTTCAATTTTAATTGTTCTTTTTGTGTGCAGCACTTTACCCATAATTGCGCAAGAATTTGGATTTCTTGAGCATTCCAATCCATTGGCTAAGGAAAGTGATGTTTTTTCCATGCGGATTAACGGCGATGAAATAAAAATTTACGATGGTAGCGATTCGACGTATACAGATGACTGGAACAGCTTTC
>JBCCVV010000001.1:0-107269 GCA_039194925.1 Bacteroidota bacterium | reverse complement strand
CGTTTGATTTCTCAATTCTTTCGGAAATTTTAATGCCTTCAATTCGGTGATGTCAACGCCGTTTATTTCTGCAATGCATTGACTTACTTCTTGGTTGCATATATATTTTTCAGTCATTTCTGGGATGAATCGACCATTATTCAAATCAAAATATGGATTGGTACTGTCGTAATTATTGTAGGGCAGAAAACCAATGTACTGGCTCAATTCCAACAAAAATTTAATAGGAAATAGACTTAGATTTAAGGGCCGGTCACTATCCAGCAAAATCAATCGATCCTGAATAAAATCATACAACTCTACATTTTCTTCTTTCTCCTTAATGGTATTTTTACAGACTTCCAGTAAAAAAAGCCCTATCGAAGAACGCACAACATCAAATGCAATACGATTATAATAGTGTGCAATTTTACACTCTTTAATTCTTGCCAATTTATCGTCCTTGTCATACGCTACCAGATCTAAAATATTGAGGTGCTGATACATCGAAGCCTTACTCTTGGCTTTGGCTTTTCGAACTCCACTTACAATAAAAGACCGCATACCCTTTTCTCGGGTAAAAATGTCCAAAATCAAGCTGGTTTCACTATACTTGATCGACCTGAAAACAATTCCATTGCTCTTAAATAAAGCCATAATTAGAATTCCCAACCTGGAATGGGTGGATCAGATTTGTATTTTTTCTTCGTGGCAATCCGTTCTTTTTGGCGCTCCAAAATTAATCTGGAAAGCCCTTCTATTGGGGCTACCGGCGAATCCGGAGCCAGTACCGCGTTGATCTTCACTTCTAATACGTCGAGCCTGTACAAATAACTCATCAACAATTCAGGATTGGTTTCCAACAGATACTCCACCCGTGCTTTGATCGCATTGTACAAATCACTTTCCGACAAATTTTCCGGATTATCAGGAAAGAATTCACTTGTGAGATCGTTCTCTTGCATTTTACAAACATTTGGTTCTGCCGCCATCAACCGGAACACCGATCCCGGTAATATAAGAAGCTGCCGGACTAGCCAAAAAACCAACCGCATTCGCTACTTCTGATGGATCAGCAAATCTGTTCATCGGCACCGTAGATTTCATTGCATTACTGGATTCTTCTTCGCTCATTCCAAATTTTTGCGCTCTACTCTTTACGATTTGATCCAATCGATCTGTGCTGGTAAATCCTGGCAATACATTATTAACTGTAATGCCGTGTGGTCCTACCTCGGAAGCCAGTGTTTTTGCCCAACTGGCCACCGCACCTCGAGTTGTATTGCTTACTCCCAGTCCTGGAATTGGGCTTTTCACGGAAGTGGAGATGATATTAATGATTCGCCCATACCCGCTCTCTTTCATGCCAGGAATAAGAAGTGTGGATAATAGGTGATTGCATAGCAGATGCTTACCGTAAGCGTCTAAAAACGCCTCTGAGCTCGCATCCACGATCGGACCACCCGGAGGACCACCCGTATTGTTGATCAATATATGTATGCTCTTTTTTGCAATTAATTCTGAAATCTTTCCTTTCAAATCTTCCCTTTCGGAAAAGTCAACTACTAAATAATCGTGATCTTGTTCATCAGAATTATCCAGTTCATTCAGCACATCCCTCAATTTATCCTCACTTCGAGCGACCAGGGTAACATTCGCTCCTAGTTGGCTCAAAACAATTGCAGAAGCTTTACCAATGCCCATCGAGCTGCCGCAGACCAATGCATTTTTTCCTTTTAGTGATATATCCATTTTTTGAATAGTTGTTTAGTTGCTCAATTGTTCAGTTGTCGAATTGTTGCGTATAGATATTATTGTTGTGATTACCAAACTCAAATTTTTATGAACCAAAATCTTTGACTTCTTGAACGATCTCTCCTGTCAATTTTTCTATATAGTATGAACCGCCTAAGGGGTCTAAAACGTTCTTCATTCCCGATTCCAAGTCCAAAATATTGTGAATATTAAGCGTCAACCTTGAATCTTCGTCTCCGGTATATGGTGTCAATATAGCATCCGCTCCACCTATTACAGCGGATAAAACCTTGTACGTTTTCTCAATTAAGTTGTAATCTCCCAATTCGTTTGATCCTTCCACATCATAATTTACCAGAATCTTAAAAGCTTTGAAACCCGATTCCTCTACCATGGATCGAATCGCACGGATGGTTGCTATTTCGTACAATATATTTTTCCCAATGGTAAGAATGATATCTACATAAGAGCTTTGCCCAATTGTATCGATTAGAACATTTATATCGTGAGGTCGATTTTCTCTCTTTATATGATATTGGTCATAATCCTCGTCTTGATTTACCCATCTGATATTGGGCATGCAATTTTCTTCAATCTGTGCTTTTAATTGTTCAACTGTTCTTTTGGTAAGTTGACGGCAATCAATTCGAACATCCAAATATTCGGTCATTACATTTTCCAACACCTCTGATATAGAATCTGATCCGGTCAATTCAATGCTCAATCCATTTGCTCCCTCATTCAAGGCTTTTAGAATCAATCTGTTTTTATCACTAGAATTTCCTCCTGCGATGGAAGCCATATTGATCCAGGGATGATTAACAGTAAGTGTATGCGTGTATTCTTCTATATCCGAAGCAAGGACATTGGGTTCCAATTCTACCTTATCTGAATATTTATGCTTCAGATCTTCGATAGAAATCCCTTCTTTAAGCTTAGCCGCTATGATGGTATTCCACTCTTCCTTGACACCATTTTCGTTACTCAATACTTATAGTTTTACAAATTTTTGAGAATAGCTTCGTTTATCGTCATTCAATACTAAGACAAAAGTACCTCTGGGCAATTGCTGAATTTGGATCTCCTTACCCTTATTCAATGCTCCTTTCATGAATATTTTTCCGTCTAAACCTAAGATCTCAAATATCATATTATCAGAGACAAATTCTCCTTTTAATGTAAGGTTGTCCAATGCTGGATTCGGTGTAATAATTAACTGATCCGCACTAAAATCGGATTCTACCGACAATTCAATATCAAACGTCTCATCCATCCAATTCATTCTATCCATCAACCAACCTCTTAAATAATCCACTTCTTCCTGCCAGGTATCACCCACAAAATTATTCGGCCAAACATAAACCCCTAAAACAGGCCATCTTTCAAAATTTCGAACTTGCGGACCCGCTAGTTCTGCCGCAAATCCATCAATCCAGGCATTTACATTGGCATTAGAGAATTTTCCATTTCTTAGCTTTTGCCATTTTTCTCTCAATTCTTCTTCAAATACCGGATCTTCCATTAATCTCTTCCACCAAAAATGAACCTGATAAAAATCATCCTCACAGACCTCATTAAAGTCATATGCCCACCCTTCAATAGTGCTGCCTTCACAATAATCCGCATTGCCAAAAGCCAGATTGTAATCCCATACCGGACCCATATACAATTGTCCTGGATCGTCTTCCTGATCCTTGGTTTTGTACATGTAGGTGCTAATCCGGTAGGCATCTACGTTTCGAGATAACTCATTCAACAACAAATGATCGATAAACGTCTCTACATTGATATATTTTGCATATCCTATGTCCGGATCCGCAAAATCATCCGATGCCAACACGTCTTCAAATTCTGTAATCCAATTTTCGATGTACTCTTCTTGTTCGGGCTGAATATCCTCCCAGTCTGGTTCATCGTATACAAAATTGGTCGGTTGTGTTGAGCTCTTGGAATAGGGTGATGCCCATCCTATTTCTTCATTCTCTGCTTTATCAAACTTCAAAATGTATCCTCCCGTTACTTCAATTCCTTCGATATCACTTTTTTTCACATTCGCAATATCGACTCGGCTGTCATCCCGCTTGATTTTTTCGGTAAAAAGATATACCCCTTTATAATCTTCATTCACAATAATTTCTGCCATTTGTACCCGCGGCGAATACGACAAAATATCATCCGCCATCGTATACAGCAATGCATTTCGCATCAATGATTTATCGCTGAACGGTCCGTGCAATACCCAATCGCTTTCTTTTGGCATTCCCAATAAATTGACCGTAGAATCTTTGCCCTCAGCATCCACAGTCTCCAGGTTGTACGACTTTTTATCAAATAAAAAAAGCGAAGTCTGTCCTCTCAATTTGATCTCAATGGTGCTGTTATAATCCGTCGGCTCATCATTGATAGAATTCATCCCACCATCTTCATTATAGTACACTTGCATGGTTCCAGCAGCCTTCCCATCATCGGTAATCTCTTCTCCACCCGTATCTATTACAATTATTGGAAGATTTGATTCAGTAAGCGTTTGTGCTTTCCCGACAAAAGGAATAACAAGGATTACAACAAGAACAATTATTAGTCTATTCATAAATTTTAATTGAGGATATAAAAGTATACTTTTTTATTTCAAGCTTGAATAAAGTAGTGTTTTAAAAATTGCGCCGTATAGGTTTATTGTTTATAACCTTTATTGACGGTCTCCGACCCGTCTGTTTTTCAGGATTATTTTTTAGTTCAAGATTAATACACAGGGGAGCGATAAACACGATGCGAAGCGAATAAATAAACCTTCTAAACAGCACAACAATAAACTACAATCAGGACATTAATTCCTTGGCATTTTCAATCGCCGCGGTGGAAGGTGGATTCCCACTCAGCATCTTGGCAATTTCTATTACCCTTCCCTCATTGTCCAGCTCTTTGACCGCGGTCACTGTACGATCTTCTTTATCGTTTTTATGAACGAAGTAATGTTTGTCTGCCTTGCCAGCGATCTGAGGCGAATGTGTGATGGAAATAACCTGATGGTTGCTAGCCAGCGAGGCCAGAATCTCACCCATTCTTGACGCTACCTCTCCCGAAACCCCGGTATCAATTTCATCAAAAATCAGCGTAGGTAACGTCATCGCATTGGCAACCAACGATTTGATGCAAAGCGTTAATCTCGATATTTCTCCACCGGAAGCAATACTTTTGAGCGGTTTAAAGTCACTTCCTCTATTGGGTGCGAATAAGAAGGTAATCGCATCCATTCCTGAAGGTCCTGGAGATTCCATTGGCTCAATGGATACTTTTATATACGCATTTTCCATCGACAATGGAACCAGCATCTCGTGAATTCGCTTTTCAAAATCCGGAGCTAATTTTTTTCTTTTTTTGGATATTGCTTCTGCCTGTCTGATCAATGAATCCTCCAACTTTTGAATACTTGCTTTGAGATTTTCTATATCTTGAGTAATGTCACCAAATGTTGATAATTGAGCTGCAATGTTGTCCTGGATTTGAATCAACTCTTCCAACGTATTGACATTATGCTTTTTCTGCAACCGGTAGATTAAATTAAGACGATTATTAAGTTCTTCGATCAATCCTTCATCATATTCAGTATCATCCGCAATGGCTCCTCCTTCTCGTGCGATATCCCGTAATTCTTCCTGGATGGTAGAAATGCGATCATATAAACTGCGAAGTGCCTCATCTGACTCCATTACATTCGACAATTCGTTGAGCAAGCTCTGTAGTGTATCCACAATACTTGGTTCGCTGTCTTCCAATGCATGATTGAGCATTTGACCGATTTTCTGAATATCCTCGGCGTTGGTCAACTTCACCAATTGCCTTTCCTTTTCCTCCTGCTCGCCGTCGATCAATTCCGCATCGTTGAACTCTTTCATCTGGAAGTTGAGAAAATCCATTTCCTGATTGGAATTACGATTCTTCTCTTCTAATTCGTCCAGCTTTCTCCTCGCCTTTTTATATTCTGCATAATCCACTTGATAGGCATTCACCAAATCGATGGTGCCCGCCAATGCGTCAATGGTCTTCGTCTGAAAAGAGACGCTGTGTAAATCCAAGGTATCAAACTGCTGATGTAGATCGACCAGATTATCAGTCAAGGCTTTTAGTATGGTCAGGTTAGCCGGTTCATCATTGATAAATGCTCTGCTTTTTCCATTGGGGCTAATCACCCTGCGTATAATCGTTTCCTCCTCATAGTCCAACCCTGCCTTGTCAAAAATCGTTTGGAGATTGTATTCAGATATATCAAAGACGGCTTCTACCACGCACTTTTTTTCGGCTTCATAAAGCACTTTTGTATCCGCTCGATTTCCCATAATCAAACCCAACGCACCTAATAAAATTGACTTTCCTGCCCCCGTTTCTCCGGTCACAATGGTCAGGCCTTTGGTAAGGTCCAATTCCAGTGTTTCGATAATGGCGTAATTCTGTATTTCCAGTCGTTTCAGCATGGCGCAAAATTAGCTTTTTTGTTGGATTAGTTATGGATCATACAAATCAAAATGGATAAATAAATCGTGGGGCAACAGGAAGTCAAAATTTATCACTTAACAATAAATGCATCAATTATTCATCGTCAACTAAAACCCTGTAAAACAAACAAAATAGCAATGCGATTATATTCTACTATTCATCTTATTTCTTTCAGTTGAAAGGTGGGAAATAAACAATTATCTGAGGTTAGAAATAGTTTGAATAGCCGCTTTAGAAATAAACAAATTTTCATTTTTCAACGTTCATCGATAATTTTTTAGAATATCCTGGCACTTACAAATTATAATGTAGAAAATAATGTGTATTTATAGGTGTCACAAAACAAATTATTTGAGTAGTGAAGCAGCTAAAGCATACTCTGAAACTTATCACAAAAAACTAAAACAATGATCCAACCTAAGACCATTTTTCAATTCCTTTTTCTTTTCCTAATCACGTCTATAACAGCCATTGGTCAGGGAGAAGTGTTAAATCGAAACGAATCCGCAGGTAGTTTTCTATTCAGTACTTCCAGCATAGAACAAATTACCATTCGATCTTTAGGATACACGTACAGTCACCGGCGTACCTTCGAACTTGGCGTTGCAGCATCCAGATTGTCTGGTAGATCTTCATCTTCCAATGCAACGGGAGTTAGTGCCTCTGCTGCGCTAATTTTAAATTCATCCAACTGGATTCATGCCAAGATATTTTATACTCATGCTTTCAGTAATCGATTCAGTTCTGCCTTTGGTGGAACTCTCTTTCTCAACAATTCGAGTAAAACGAGTAAGATCGTCCCAAACTTCACATTGCTGAACAGTGACGGTGAATTGGGGTTTGCTCCGGGATTGGATTTTAGATTTGGAACCACGGCCAACCTTATTGGAGGGATAAGTATGATCAAATATGACAATACGGATTGGATCGTAGGTATTGCATTGGGCTTTATGTTTTCGGGTTCGTAAAAGATTTAGTTGAGAGCGTATTCGTCCGAAATGAACTCCTGTCATCCTGCTCTCGGTTGTAGAAAAGTAAAATGGATAAAACAAAAAGCTAGTAGATGCAGGAGGTACTTTCATTGAAGTGATTTAAAATCGTATGTTGCAAAGGACTTAACAATATGTTTTTTAATCACTTCATTAGTCTATTTTTCTTGAATGTCATTGTATTTGACCTCTTATTGGACTACCACAAAAGGCATTTATCCTAAACACTACTGAATTCCTATGCGGGAAAACGAACATTATTTACTAATCTTGCACTGTTCAACCCAACGGAAAAATTGAGATTAAATAAATTTATAGCGCATAGTGGAGTTTGCAGTCGCAGAGCAGCAGCCGAATTGGTAAAAGGAGGTGAGATAAAAGTGAATGGCGAGGTCGAACTCAATCCTTCTTACATGGTTCAAGATGAGGACGAGGTCGTATACAAAGGCAAGAAGCTCAAAAGAGAAAAAAACAAGGTCTATCTTCTTCTGAATAAACCCGTAGGATATGTAACTACATTGGATGATGAAAAAGGCAGAAAAACAGTGATCGATCTGGTTCGAAAAAAAGTTAGTGAACGAGTCTATCCCGTCGGTCGGTTGGATTTGAATACGAGCGGACTGTTGCTGTTGACAAATGATGGAGACCTGGCCCATAAATTGTCTCATCCCAGTCACGAAATGATCAAGATTTATCACGTCATTTTAAATGATAAGATCTCAGAAAACGAATTAGAACAGATTCGAAAAGGACTAACCCTGGAGGATGGACTGGCTAAAGTGGATAAGATTGATTTTATTCGGAATGCCCCTAAAAATGAGGTGGGCGTTCAATTGCACATTGGAAAAAATCGAATCGTACGGCGAATTTTTGAGCATCTAGGTTATCATGTGAATAAACTGGATCGTACTTATTATGCTGGACTTACAAAAAAAGATCTGCCTCGGGGGTTTTCCAGATTTTTAACAAAGCAGGAGATTATTGGATTGAAACACTTTTGATGGGAAAAATTGAAAATGGAAAGTGAAAAATTGAAAGTGGTTGGTTTTTTTGTTTAGCCAAACTCCCATCCAAATTTAAAAATCAAGCGCTTGATCAGAATATCAAAATTGGTCTCTACTTCATTGCCGATGTTATCCAAAAAGAACTCTGTACCCTCTGTTTTTTGAGTATAAAAACCCAGCGTAAGCATAAATCTTGATTTTCCTCTCGCTGCCCACTGTAGACCAAGGCCATTGAGTGTGTTAAAACCACTACTGTGCTCGGCTAGTATCTCATCCTCATTTTCTTCCGCAGGAAAACCCATTCCAATACGCGAAAAAAGAAATAACCTCTTCTTACTATTTGTCAAATAAAATCTCCCATAGGCGAATACGCTCGTGAATTGTGTGTCAAATTGAAAACCAGCCACGCGTGCTTCATTAAATTCGAAGCCCAATCCTGCTCCGATATTGAATCGTTCATTGAGTCGTCGGGCATAGATAAATTCCAAATGTGCCGATTCGCGTTGATCGGCAGAATCTACAACACTCGCCGCATTAAAACCAAAAGATAAATTCCAGAACCACCCTTTCGTTTCAAAGTATTTGCCATCACGAAAAATTAACGCATTGCTTGAATCATAATAGTTGGATACGTCCGTACGGTTGATCTGAATCGTATCTGAAGTATAGAGTTGGACAGAAACAATACTTCCTTTCTCTTCTACTTTTTTTCCCGAATACCGAATACCATTGGCATATTTTGCAACGATCCATTCCTGATTCGACTGACCTACTACATTGGTCCCTAAGATCAAAAGTAATATGCAAAAAAATGGCTTTACCAATAGACTATGCTTTACATGAATACCTCTCAATATACTAGTAATCAATAGCACTCGTCCATTCCAACGTTTTATCCTCATTCACTTTATACTGTTGCATTCCATTGTTGCCAGCGATCAAAATGTACTCTGTGTTTGAAGGATCGGCAATAATATCAAAAGCCACAATATCAGTTGGCGAATTCACCAAGACTGGACTTTGCGGTTCACTTACATCGAAAATGCTCAATCCATTTTCACCATTTCCAACAAACAAATGATCATTAATCACGCTCATTCCATAAGGACTTGCCATTTGTTTTTCCATTACCTGAACGGGTTGTAACAGATCATTTATATCAATAGCGAGTAAGGCATTAATATTTCCCGGACAATCCGAAAAATCGGCGGTTCGTAAGGTTATATAGGCTACATCTTTATAGGGTAAAACCGGATCACAAGAAGTCGCATGTTCAAATTCATATAGCTCTATGGGTTCATTGCCATTTGAAATATTAAAGATCGACATCGATGTTTTTGACCCAACAAAGAGATTGTCCTGATACGGGAAGACCGTTTCCATCTCTTCTTTGATGTTTTCAATTCGAATCGCATTGCTTGCTAGTCCATTTTCACCATCTTCGACTATGATCATATTATTGTTGCTCACGATATAGACATAATCATTCCAAGTAGTTATTCGATTTACCGACCCGATGGCCTCTGCACTATTCCCCGCAAAAGAAGAAGGAACGGATGATTTAGGAATTACATTTCTGGCAAAATCATAATAGACCAATTGATCATCAACGATCTCATTCATAAAATCATCATTTTCGTCCAATGTAATGGTCTTTTCTTCGTACGAAAACCCAATCAATGTTTCCCCTTTATCATTTTTAAATTCATCCTGAATCGCATTTTTGGATCTACTTATCAGGACCGCTTGAGATGGATCTGTAATGTCAATTTTCATGAGGTCGTAATAACTTTCCGCATATAAAGCATTGCCACTCACAAAAAACTCTTTATTCCCAGGAATCGCAATGAAAGCACTGGAAATTGGATTGTTTCTATCCTGATTGTTTACCACATGAATTCCCTTTCCTTCTTCCCCAATTAGTACGTAATCCTCCGCCACAAAAATCTTTCCTGCGTTCTCAATTGCACGAGGTCCTTCATTAATGGGTATTGACCGTATCTCATCCATATCGCCATAGATTGCAGTGGCTTCCAGGTAATTCACGGTCACTTCACCCGTATCATCTGTACATGAATAAAAAATAGCAGCAGTTATGAGCGTAAAACATATTAGGTCAAAATACTTCATACGATTGTTTTTTAATGATAGGACATAAATAATACGATTTACCCTACTTTCTTGTTACACTGAGGGGGTGTTGCACCTAGGTTTTGCGGAGAAGACCCTGGGGAGCATTGAGCTCTTGAATTCTTCAGATACATTATGCTAGTGCTTGTGATAGTCTTAGCAACGAGTATATGCCCTATTCGTATCAATTAAAGGTAAGAGCATACATCTTGGTGCTTCTCGCCGACTCCTCGTAACTTCTCGGTATAACTTCTCCACGTCCTTCTTAATACGCCAGTATCTCCCCCACCTTCTCCTTCAACCGCTCCACCGGCAAAAACTGTGCTTCCAAACCTTTATCAAACGGCACTGGTGTATTCAAAGAAGCCACCCGACAAACCGGAGCATCCAGATACTCAAATAAATTCTCTGAAATATATGCGCTAATATCTCCAGCGATTCCCCCAAACATTGTATCCTCATGCAAAATAATCACTCGATTGGTTTTCTTCACACTTGCATCAATTGCGTCATAATCAATTGGACATAAGCTTCGAAGGTCAATTATTTCGATATCCAGATTGGTTTCTTCTTTATGTTTCATGGCCCAATGTACCCCCATTCCATAGGTGATTATGGACAGATCAGTACCTTCACTGACCGTCTTTGCTTTTCCGATTTCCACTTCGTATGATCCATCAGGCACCTCTCCTGATACATTTCGATAAAGCCCTTTATGCTCAAAATACATCACCGGATTAGGATCGTTAATGGCTGCTATCATCATTCCCTTCGCATCATGGGGGTTGGACGGATAGACTACTTTTAATCCGGGTGTTTTGGTAAACCAGGCCTCGTTGCTCTGAGAATGAAACGGACCAGCACCCATTCCACCGCCCGTCGGCATGCGGATTACCACATCGGCATTATGCGCCCATCGGTAGTGAATTTTGGCCAGATTATTTACGATTTGGTTAAAGCCACAGCTAACAAAATCGGCGAATTGCATCTCCATCATGGCTTTGTCGCCTTCCAGGGTCAAACCCAAGGCCGTGCCCACAATGGCGCTTTCACATAAAGGCGTATTCCGTACTCTTTCTTTTCCAAACTCTTTTACAAAACCATCTGTCACTTTAAAAACTCCTCCATAATCGGCAATATCTTGCCCCATTAAGATCAGATTTTTATGGGCTTTCATACTTTCATACAGTCCATTGGTCACTGCATCGATAAATCGCATCTCTTTTGTTATAGTGGAGGGTGCGGATAGATTCGGTGCATGGTCGGCATATACATCACCCAATTCAGCATTTAATTCCGGCGAAACTGGAGGTTCTTCATAAGAGGCCTCCAATTCAGAATTAATTTCTTTTTTGATTGCAACAGTCCATTCCTCTACGTCTTCTTTGGTAATGACACCCGTTTTGATGAGGTGCTTTTCGAAGGTAGACAGTGGATCTTTTTTTGCCCACGTATCCATCAATTCTTTAGGAACGTATTTTGTACCTGAGGCTTCTTCGTGCCCTCTCATTCTGAATGTCTTGCATTCGATGAGATAGGGTTCTGGTGATTTTCTTATTTTTTTGGCGATTCGATCAATGGTTTCATAGACTTCTACCACATTATTGCCATCAATGATCTCTTTTTTCATACCGTACCCTATGGCTCTATCGGCCAGATCGGCGCATGCGTATTGTTCATTGGTAGGTGTAGATAGGCCATATCCATTGTTTTCGATCACAAATATGACGGGCAACTTCCAAACGGCAGCTACATTGAGGGCTTCATGAAATTCCCCCTGGCTGGTTCCTCCTTCACCGGTAAATGCAAGGGCTATTTTTTTTCGATTATTCAATTTATGAGAAAGTGCTACACCATCCGCCAATGACAGTTGTGGCCCCAGATGAGAAATCATTCCCACAATATTAAATTCGGGAGCACCAAAATGGAAGGATCTATCTCTGCCTTTGGTAAATCCCGCCAACTTACCCTGCCATTGACAAAACAAACGTTTCATCGGCACATTCCGGGAAGTGAACACTCCTAGATTTCGATGCATCGGAAAGATCTTTTCATCTTCATCCAGTGCATGGGTGCATCCTACAGATATAGCTTCCTGTCCAATTCCGGAAAACCATTTGGAAATCTTACCCTGTCGAAGAAGAATGAGCATTTTTTCTTCAATAAGTCGCGGCTTAAGCAAGGCTTTAAAAAGTTCTATCTGCTTTTTCTTGCTTATTCTTTTGGTATCGTATTTTACAGTCTTTTTCATGCCTTTCGTATGAAGGGGCAAATATAGAATAATGGCAATTACTACGATCAAATTTAGTTCTTTATTGCATTGAATTTGACGCAGAAATACTTTTGATGAGGGGACACATTATATTTATAATCTTCTTGACCTTTGGTATTGGTCAAATTAAATTGGCTGGTCAACATGGTGTATCGCTTGTATATGCTCCCTCAAAAGTGATCAAGCACAGCTCCGCCTTGCTTTTTGATGTCCCTGGAAGATCACATGAAGTAAGATTGACCTATACTTACCAAACCACAGGTAAAAACAGATGGGAGCGTTATTGGAGAAAGCCGAGAATTGCGATCAATGCGGTTTTCGTTGATTTTGGTGATTCCGATATATTGGGAAATGCTGTTGGCCTTCTTCCCGAAATGCATTTCACACTGAAAAAATGGAATACTCTACGCCTCAATCTTCAATTCGGAACAGGTATAGCGCGACTCAATCGTCCATTCGATGCTATAACAAACCCAATCAACAATGCGATCGGTTCAAATCTGAACAACATTTCTTCGTTAAAATTTGGCTTAGAATATCGGTGGAATAAGCAATGGATTACGACCTTATCTACAGGCTTAGTTCATTTCTCCAATGGGTTGAGCTCAAGTCCCAACAAAGGTATCAACATCTATGGGGTATCGATTGGCGGACTGTATACCATTGGGAAAGATAAACCTGAAGAAGAATTATCTGACCCAACCTTTGAAGATGAGCCCACACATTTCAGAAGATGGATTTTTGACGCTCAATTTCACTATGGATTTACTGAATATACTGTACCAGGAGGTCCTAAATTTAGCGTGAATGCATATTCTATAGGATTGGGGTACCGTTATTCGGAATTCATGACCCTATCCGTGGGTGGAGAGTATGAATTTAACGATGCGACGTATACTTTTTTTAAGCGAAACTTCTATACGGAGGATGAAGCGCTTGAACGGGCGAGAAGTACAATTGTTTACATCGAAAATGAATTGCGCTATGGTTGTGTCTTCAATCGTTTTCGCCTAGGTTTCTATTTGCCTTATCCGATTGACAATACACGAGATTTTTATACCAAGATGACCACAGGTTTATATCTTCCTACGATAGCCGAAACTACAAGACCATATATAGGTGTGGTGCTCAAAACGCATATGGCGACTGCGGATTATCTTGGAATTGTCTTCGGCGTATCTATATAAGAAAAGCATACGATGCGCTTAGAACACCTTGGAAATAAAAGCCTTATACATTTGATAATAAATATGTATTGGTGAATAAAATACTACCGAACAAGATCAAAGAAAAAAACTCTTAAAAGTGTAGTATAAAAAGGTAAAAGTTATAAATTTGCAGTCGCTTATGGCGAGATTGACCCATGGTGTAATTGGCAACACTCCGGTTTTTGGTGCCGTCATTCTAGGTTCGAGTCCTAGTGGGTCAACAAAATGATTTGTAACGTACTGAAATTCAATTACTTTTAATCAAAAGTTTTCAGCGTGGACAAAGTCGCGGACAAATGTGATGTTATTCGAAGATAAGAATATAAGAGGTTTAATCAGGTTGATTGACCTCTTTTTTATTTAATTATAGGTCTTCAAACGAAGGCGGATCACCTGGATAAGTGATTGCAACACACAGATTAGATGCGCTCGTCTCCATCTTAGCAACGTGATATACTTATCCAATTGTAGGGGTCAAGATCAAAAGTTGGGGGCTAGGCATAAATTTTAGACAACCTGAATAAAAAGAAATCTACATTTCGCACTCCTCTAAATTGATTTCGTAGTGCTTTAACTTTGGCATTGAATGACTCAGCCGAAGCATTGGTGCTTCTTTCGTTGAAATAGTTAAGTATGTGTTGGTAGTTGTTTTGTATGGTGCGTGAGACCGTATTAAATGATTTGAATCCTGCTTTCTCAACTTCGTTATACCATAAGGCTAACTTTTTAAAAGCTACCAATCTGTCTTTTGTCTTGCTGAAAATATCGGAAAGTGAACGACTTAAATTATAAGCTAATTCTAAATCTGTATAATGTTTAAATAGTAATTCAGCTCGATGCCTTTGAGAGGGTGTCCATTTTCTTGAATCCTTAAATAGCAAAAATCTACTTCTGGCTAGTAGTTGTTTTAATGTGTCCCCATTTTCAAATATGTTGGCTTTGAATGGTTGACCTTCTTGTTTGCACAACTCTCTTTCTGCATTTTCTTGATCAATTGCCTCCCATCTATGTTTGATGCGTATTTCCTGTACGGCATCACTAGCAAGTCTTTGGACATGGAATCGATCTGATACGATTGTGGCTTTTTGAAAACTACGTCGAGCAATCAATTCCATTGTTGGAGCCAGATCAATGGTGATCTCTTTGACCCTATTCCGTTTATTCGTTGGGATTTTTCGTAAAATACATATTATTCTTTGACTCTCAACACCTTTTATGATCGCTACTAAGGCTCCTTTCTTACCTTTCGCTTCTTTATTGGTCACAATGGTATAGAGTTCTCCCATCGATAAACTCGTTTCATCCATACTTAAGTTCGAACCAATGTTTTCTGGGAATAGTAACCAATCACAAGCATGAGGCTTTTGATCCCATGTCAAAAAATTACTAAGATGTAATGCATATTGAACCTCAAGACGTTTGCCATCCACGCCAAATAAATCTCCTAAGGTCTTACAACTAATCGGTGTGGTATCCAAAAGGTTCTTTTAAAAAAGAGGCAAACTCACTGCTCATGCGAGTACCTTTAGCCACTATATTCCAATCTCTTTTGACTATTTTTTGATCCAATTTATGAAGCCACTTTCTCCGTTTAATCTTTAATACACACGGTCGTCCACGCAACGGAAAATCCCGAACAGATTCTTCATTATAAAATCCTTTGGACTCTAAATCTTCTTTTCTATACCCTTTAGGAGGAAGATTCTTCTCTTCTAGGTAGAATATATACTGGTCTTCCCTTTGCTCGTAATTTGTCAGTTCAAAATAATCCAATAAACCCTGAGGAAAAAATAATTGTAAGAGTGCTTTATCCAATTCTTTTGTGTTTTTGCAAAAGAAAGAATTTTATCTAAGCCCCCCAACTTTTAAACTTGATCCAATTGTAGCACTCTGAATTATTGTATTTTTACGAATATTTCACTGGGATAATATGATACATTTTATGCGCACAATGCGCTTATACATACCAATGACCATCTTGATTGTAATACTTCTTAGTAGCCTGTCCACTGCTCAAGAGTACCATATCAATGCACAATTTTTCGGTGTGGATCAAGGCGTGTCACATCGCGATGTTCAATGCATATATCAGGATACACAGGGTATCATTTGGTTGGGTACAAAGTATGGACTTAACCAATTCGATGGCTACAAATTCAAGTGGTTTACGAGCGAGACACATGATTTTCAAGGCAATGAGATCAACCATATCCTCGTGGACCATCAATCCAGAATGTGGCTTTTGCAAACGGGCTCACACAATGATCACACCGTTCGAACAATAGATTTATTCGATCCGTATACACAGGAGGTAATGCCTCTTAAGGATGCTTTCGATGCAGTGCCCTTTAACGATAACGAAGTGCTGTCATTCGGAAATAATGCTTCGGGACATTTGGCTTTTCTGACTAAAAATCGCCTAATTATGTACACCACAGAATTTTCTTCTGTGGCAGTTGATTTGGGTGAGTATGAAATCATTAGGCAACTGATTTGGACAGACGATCACTTTTACATCAACATGGATGTGAATGATCGACAGACCGAATTACTGATTCTTGATTTGGAAGGAAAAGAGATTAATCGAATTGTACACCGTCCAAGTGCTCATTTGAATTTCTATCATTCTGAATCAGAGAATGTAGTCCAATACCTCGATTACGAATATGAGGATTTTCGTTCGAATTCCTTGCAATTTTGCGAGATCAAAGGATCAGAAATGACCATTCTGGATTCATTCCCTTATCCATCTATTTATGACTTAGACCATGTTCAATTTGATCAAGATGGCCGAATCGTTTTTACTGACCAAGAAAGTTGGGTAAAAACCAGCAATTCGAGCTTTTATTTGCTTTCAAAAGAAAATGATGTCATACCACTTTCTGATACCTATGAGCATCTTAAATATGCAACTTCGATATTCACGGATCAATCAGGTGTAGTTTGGGTTGGGACGCAATTTGGGATCTATCGTTTTGATATACGTCCGACTTTATTCCGCAAACTTCTTCACAATCGAAGAACTCCAAACTCCGGAAATTATTTCCCGGGTCGAAGCCTCCTTGTCCATTCGGAGTATAAAGGTAGTCATGAAAAATACCTATTGGCAAATATTGAAACAGGTGGTCTTTGGAAGGTTGACTTAAAATCAGGTGAGGAGTCTGAATATGTTGCTTCGTTCGAGACACGTATTCCTGTATTTAAAAATAAGCGAGATCAGGTAATTTACCAACTCGGCAATAAAATACATTTTCTGGATGCATCCACTACATTAACTGATAAGGTACTATCCTTTAATAATTACCCCGCGCCAAGCGGATACAACTATATTCATCAGGACAAATATGGTCACATTTGGCTTGATACCAAACGAACCAAAGATCCACCTAAGATTAATGATACATATGCTAAATTTTCAGACTGGACTAATAAGAATAAGGAGTGCTACTTCAGCCATTTCTACGAAGACGAATCAGATACGGCGTGGATCGCAAGCAGCGAAGGCATTTTTTCAATTGATTTGAAAAACGGTCAAAAAATCAAGCATTACCATAGACACGGCTCAGGAAAACTACACTTACCCTACGATAACATAAATCACATTCATCGTGATTCGGATACCAGGTTTTGGCTGGCAACTGCTGGTGCCGGCGTCGTCATTTGGTCTCCTGACGATGGGGTAATTGATCGTATTTCCATAGAAGACGGTTTACCCAATAACACGGTATATGCTTTGTACGAAGACGAATTCAACCATTTGTGGATTTCAACGAATAATGGCATTGCGGCCATTAACAAGAACACCAAACAGATCCGGAGCTATGAAGAAAATGACGGCCTAAGTCATAGCGAATTCAATCGCCTGTCCCATTATCAAGATGAAGATGGATATATCTATTTCGGAGGATTAAATGGCATCACGGCGTTTCATCCAAAGGATTTTATATCGGATACAACGGCAATCAATCCGCCATTGGTGGTAGTAGAATACCAACAATTCGATCACGAAGAAGGAAGATTGGTGGATCAGCTTGCTAAATTACGGAAGACTAACACGATAACTATTACCCCTGGTAACCACCTTTTTCAACTTGAGTTTTCATTGTTGACATACAATCGTGTCACGGATGTGTTGTATGCTTACAAAATAGAGGGCGTTGACACGGAATGGACATATCAGAAGGAAAACACGCTCCGCTTTAGTCGATTGCCATACGGAAATCATGTATTGAGGGTCAAAGGTCAAAGCTTGGATGGAAAATGGTCCAATGAAGAATTGGCTATTCAAATACATGTTATTAGGCCATTCTATTTGAACTTTTGGTTTTTGGGGTTGATAGTTTCTGTTGTAATACTGTGTATTGTCTATTACCTGAGATATCGGACAAGGAGACTGGAACAGCAAAAATCGAATTTGGAAAAAGAAGTTGCCAACAGGACGTTGCAAATTCAGAAAGACAAAAAAATCATTTTAGAACAAGCAGAAAAACTGTTGGCTCTTGACGATTTGAAAAGCCGCTTCTTCGCAAACATCTCTCATGAATTGAGAACACCCATTACACTTATGATGGGTCCGATCAATTCTATGTTGAAGAGCGATCGTCTTGATAGTGAAAACACCAATCGCGCGAAATTAGTACACAAGGGCAGCAAGGATTTATTGCGATTGATCAATGAAATATTCGACCTTACAAAATTGGAAGCTGGGATAATTACTCTGAATGAAACTGAAACAAAGTTGAGTGCCTTTATGCGCCGCGTCCTGGGATCGTTTGAAGGTTATGCAATCAAAGAGGGTATTAAATTGAATCTGATTTATCAAAGCGAGCCAGAGCAATTCTACTTACTGGACCAAGGGAAATTGGAGAAAATCCTCAACAACCTTTTGTCCAATGCACTGAAATTCACTTCGAAAGGAGGCTTGGTATCTGTGGAAGTAGAAGATAGCGAAAATTATATCCATTTTACCGTTTCAGATACCGGAAGAGGGATACATCCACTAGACCTCCCAAAAGTGTTTGACCGATTTTATCAATCAGAGCAAACTGACTATCCAAAAGAAGGAGGTACCGGAATTGGTTTGGCGTTGTGTCAGGAACTTTCGAGTGTGATGGATGGTCAAATAATGGTAGAAAGTGAAATGGGATCGGGAAGTTCATTCTTTCTTCAAATACCTAAGAAAACTCTATCTCGAAATGAAGTATCGGATTCTATCAAAGCTGCAAATGGAGCGCAATTTGAGCATGCAGATGAAGCATTGGTCCAAAGTACGAAGGACATTCATACTATACAAATCGATAATCATTCTACGACAGTGCCGTCTGTATTGATTGTTGAAGACAACGAAAGTCTGCGAGCTTATATACATTCTATATTGCAAAATGACTATACCATCATACAAATGGAAAATGGAGCGGAAGCACTTGATTTTTTACAGTCCAGTAAAAATGGAAAAGATAAGAATGGTCTATATCCTGATCTTATTCTCTCAGATGTTATGATGCCCCAAATGGATGGGTTCCAATTATTGCAGAAGTTAAGACTCAAAGATCATTTTCAAAAAATTCCATTTATCATGCTGACCGCTCGCACAGGCTTGGATGATCGTCTGAAAGCTCTACGCTTAGGTGTAGATGACTACATGCTCAAACCATTCGAGGAATCCGAGTTGATTGCACGAATAGAAAATGTGTTGAAGAACAGTCGGGCGAGACAACATGCGTCTACTGGCGATATTTTTACGAGTAATGTGACTGAATATGCCCCAGCACCCACTTCTAACAACAGTGACCAAATGTGGCTTATATCGCTTGAAGAGACCACCAAAAAGCACCTCGATCAATATCATTTCACTGTAGAATTCCTGGCTCAAGAAATGGCTTATAGCAGGCATCAACTCAATCGTCGTATAAAACAACTGACAGGCTTGACAGCATTGGGCTATATTCAAGAAGCGCGTATGTCTGCCGCACGGAGTTATCTGGAGAACCGAACATTTAACAGTGTAAAAGCGGTTTGTTCCGCCATAGGTTTAAAAGACAACAAGCACTTCTCCAAACTGTATAAGAAGCGATTTGGGAGACTCCCCTCTTCGTACATGTCCTAAATGTTCCACCGACCCACCCTTGTTGTTCCATTTGTGCCATGTAGTCCGTATTAAATTTGCTACCTGAACACATGGACATCGTCCTATCTACTTAAACTTGAGACCACTTAGTGATTAAGCATGTTTGCGCATTGCTTAAATGCATTGACAGGTATTGAAACAAGCAAATTAAAAGTACCCTTTATGGAAAAGAAGAAAAGCGGCAAGGAATCGTTACCGAATACACCTGTAGCACCACAAGGTTTTAACCGAAGAAAGGTGCTGAAAACAATTTTGGGTACTTCGGCTGTTCTTTTAACATATCCATTGACCGTTAGTGCATCTGGACAACCAGGCAGTCTGACGGCAGGTTCCAATACATTCGATACATCATACTCTTCTGTTGGAACACCGTCATCCACACCGACCACACCTGGCACACCTTCAACTCCTTCGCCCTCAGGCTCACCATCTCCAAGCAGCCCGCCTACTTCATCACCGACAGTACCAACTCCTGGAGCTGCTCCGGGCTCGGCACCGCCATCTACACCGACGAGCGGACCACCATCCCCTGCTCCCAGTAGCTCACCAACGACACCAACTCCTGGAGCTGCACCGGGTTCTGCACCGCCTTCAACGCCGACAAGCGCACCACCATCCCCTGCTCCCAGTAGCTCACCGACTGCAGCACCGCCATCCACACCGACTGCACCATCTCCGGTTAGCCCACCTACTGCAGCACCGCCATCATCACCGACTGCACCGTCACCCTCACCATCTCCGAGCAGCCCACCCACTTCAACGCCAACTCCTGGTAGTGCACCAACTACACCGCCACCAAGTACAACGCCATCGCCAGGAACAGCACCGACTACACCGCCACCGGCTGCTCTACCAATTGAACTATCAAATTTTTCTGCCAAAGTTGAAGGGAAGGATGTCGTCTTAAAATGGCGGACGAATAGTGAGTTGAACAACAGAGGGTTTGAAATTCAAAGAAGTGGGAACGGATTTCTTTTCACAAAAATCGATTGGGTGCACGGAAAGGGAACTACGTTTATGCCTAGTAGTTATGAATACAAAGATACCTCGACGCGCAGTCTTTATGGTATATTCTATTACCGCCTTGTTCAAAAAGATTATGACGGCGCTTCATCCAAATCCAAGGTAGTCAAAGTAAAACTCAATAATGAAGATACTTTTAGGTTGAAGTCTATCAGTCCGAATCCCGTATTGAATGATCAGATCAATGTGGAAATATATTGCCCGGATATTATTCAGGCGGATATACGCGTCGTCAATCTGGGAGGCAGTCAAATTATCAGAAAAAAAGGCAATCTGTCTCAAGGGATCAATAAGATCAATCTCAATTTGTCTGAAGCCGGAGCGGGACTACATTATGTTGTTGTACTTTTTTCTAATGGCAAGAGGCAGTCTAAACATTTCGTAATAGTTAAATAAATTTTTTTACAACATGATTCAGCATTTTGGTCTAACAGATATTCGACAGCAAATTCCGATAACCCGTATCCAGTTCGTCCCAGAGTTTTTGGCATCTCATGAAATCGAAGCCATCCAAAAATTGACGAACGGACTACAAGTGATCGAGGGAAAAATACTCCATAAAAATGAAGAATTGACAATGCCCATGAGGCATTCTCAAATCAAGATTATTGAGAGCAACGACCAGACGTCCTGGATATATCAGAAGATTGCCAACAAGGTGTATGAACTCAATAAAAATAATTGGCAATTTGATCTATTCGACATCAATGAGTTTTTGCAATATACTGAATATGCCCATGTTGATAGCCACCGAGGGCATTTTGATTGGCATATGGATATTGCGGACCAAGGTATTGCTTCTAATCGCAAACTGACTTTTGAGTGTATTTTGGATGACAACCATACCGGTGGTGAATTTTCCATCCTCCTGGGTCACCGTGAACACAAAGTGAAGATGAATCTTGGGGACGCCGTCATCTTTCCATCTTTTTACATGAACAAAGTATATCCCGTTTTATCTGGCAAGCGTACGTCCATTGTTAGCTGGATTGCGGGACCATCATTCGTATAAACAAGTCATATTATGAATACCGAACGCAATTATTTGTTTAATACTCAAGGTGTGGATTTATTCACCATTCCTAATTTTCTTAGCTCGAAGGAATGTGACTTTTTCTGTGAAAAAATTTTGGAGAATCATGTGAGGTCATCGGTAACGGGAGCAGGGAAGGAATTAAATGTGATCAATGAATCACGGACAAGTAGTTCGTCCTACATGGGCAAGGAACATCCAGTGGTCGTTGAAATCGATCAAAAAATAAGCAAGGTGCTTAATATCCCTGTTTCTTATGGAGAGGACATTCAAGGTCAACTGTATGAAATCGGTCAACAGTTTAATGATCATCGAGATTATTTTTCCGAAGACGGCTTCATTAATAATTGCTTAAAGAGTGGGCAGCGTACGTGGACGGTGATGATCTATCTGAACGAAGTGGAAGAAGGCGGACACACGGAGTTTCCTGAAATTGGAAAGTCGATTATGCCACAAAAAGGAATGGCTGTTTGTTGGAAAAACTCAGACGGAACGGGTAAGGAATATCCCGCTACAATGCATGCAGGTAAACCGGTTGTGAAAGGAAGAAAGATGATCCTTACAAAGTGGTTTAGAGAGTTTCCATTTCAACCCCATGAAGACAATCGCCTCGCCTTAGAGCACCATAATGGACATAAAACCAACACTCAAAATGTCAACGAACATGAACGGGATATTCAAACTGAAATCCCAACAATGATTGAAGGGACGGATGTCAAGTTAGAGTGGATAGATGGTATACCCTATGCACGATATGGAACCAAAGAAAACATTCCAAAATTTACAGTGGAAGGATTTAAGAAGATGGACATTCCGTTCGACTTGTACAATGAAATCATGGTATTCTATTATCAGAATCGAATAAATGAAACACCGGAATTTGACCCACTTTTGAAAGGCCATCTCAATGATGTCATTCAAAGCAAAAAGGTGAAGTATCCATCGTATATGATTCAATTGGATGACTCCATGAGGCAGCGAATTTTTGATGGTCTTCACGGAGTATTGGCTGAGTGGTCCGGGAAAAAACTCCAGCAGACCTATTGCTACGGAATACGCGTATACCGTCGAGGTGCGGTATTGCAGAAGCACACTGATCGCTTTGAGACCCATATTATTAGTGCGATACTCAACGTTGATCAAAGAGTAGATCAGCCGTGGCCTTTGCAAATTGAGGATCACGAAGGGCGGGAACATGAAGTCCTTTTACGGCCTGGTGAAATGGTGCTATATGAAAGTGCTACCCTCATTCATGGCAGAATCAAACCGTTTCAGGGAGATTACTTCGCCAATATATTCACTCACTTTTTGAATATCAGTTGATGACTACTGACCTTTCTGGTACGGACTTTCGTTACTACTTAAAGTGGGATTTTGAGACAATCTTTAAATACTACGATGGCAATGCAGGATATCTTTATCTAAAAGCCTGGAATGGTGGATTGAACAACATTCGGATGACCCTCGAACTCGGTGTGTGCCTGGCTTTTTTAACCAACAGGTGCCTCATTTTACCACCCAAACATGCCATTTATCCCCTTAAAGGCCAAGCAGGATTTTCTAGTTTTTTCGAGACGCAGTCATTGGGGGTCAAACAAATGTCAATTGAAGCGTTTTGCGACCTTAAAAATATTACTACGGGAGAGCAAGGTATCCGCGAAATCAGCAAAGTACTTAATTATGACAGCGTTGGGAATGTGACCAACTTCGAGAAGGTTCCAATACCTGGCCATTTTACCAAAGGGAGAGGTACGGTTCATGCCTTCGATCTTTTTGATGACACCTACGAAGTATTATTTTCAGATGGCAATTTACTGGGCAACTTTTACCAAAGCATATATTCCTCTAGGCTGATTGCACTTAAGCAATTGGTTGCAAAATATGTGATTTTTAAAAAGCAGATTTTTGATATTGCTGAACAGTTTATCAATTATCTTGGAGATCGGTGCTATTATGCTATTCATATTCGACGTGACGATTTTCAACACAAGGAATTGTTCATTTCCTGTGAAGAGATTGTCCAATATCTCGAACACCTGGTTCCGAGCGGTTCAAAATTGTATATTGCAACAGACCACCACGATCGATCGTTCTTTTATCCTTTGATGTCAAAATATCAGACTGCATTTTTTGATAATATCGAAAGTGCGCTGGATTTAGACACTTTTGATGGCAATTGGGTTCCTGCAATGGAGCAATTGATATGCACGCGGGCGTTGAAGTTCGTTGGGATGAAATACTCAACATTTTCTTCATATATATACAGGCTTCGCGGCTATATGGACGACATCCACGATGACAATTACTATCTTAATGGTTCCATTTACTCAAGTGGTTTGCAGACAAGTTTCAGAGACGATAGTCAATATATAGCGAACTGGGTTCGTGATTATAAGGACGTTTGGGACCTCGATCACCCATCAATGTTTATTGCCATGATTGCCTATGATGAAAATGACTTGATACAGACCATGGAAAATCTTTTGGACAATGCAAGTCATTCAGAACGATTGTATTTTGGAATTCTGATAAAAGGTAGTAAAACATCTTTTCGAAAATTTTTGACAAAAAAATATTCAAATACTAGGGTTCTTTTTTCAAATAAAAGGAAAAAAGGGTCCAGGGCTCTACTATGGAATAGAATAAAGAATGAACTGTATGAAGATGAGCAATACTTCTTGCAGATTGAACCACCAAATGCATTTAGCCCGAAATGGGATGAAACATTAATTAACCAGTTAGAAAGCATTGAGGTCCCCAATCCCATTATTAGCACTCTCCCGAATCACTTTGATTCATTTGATGAAAACACATTGACTCAAACATTTGGAAACAACAGTCCTTTGCAATTACAAAAGACAAGCATCAATTCCCAAGAGGACAGTCAATTAACTGTGTTGATTCAACCTCCCTTAAAGGACTTTGAATTGGTCTCAACACAGTGGGTGTCGAACCTCTTAATTTTTACGCATGGTCGATGGGTGAAAAAAGTACGTATCCCGGATGAAACAACAGATTTGGAGGAAGAAGAACTGTTGACCGTTACCAGTATTCAAAAAGGATATGATTTGCGAATCACTTCTGAGACATTGGTTTGGCACAGGTATGATTTTGATTAAAGTTACAAATTGTTGACTCGCTTTAAAGAAGGCAAAAACTAAATGGTTAGAATATCTTATCGATAGAAATCCTCAAGTTGAATGTTGGCTTGTTCGAAAATTTCCAGATAGGTTTTATTGTGTGAAAGAAAGGGTGCGTAGTTTTTGGCGTTGACCAAATGAGGATGCACCCACCAATCTTCCATTGGATTGTTCATGGCATCGCCGACATTAGAGGCAACCAAAACATAACCGAAGGTACTTAAGAGATTTCTTTGCGGAATTTGCTCTGCAATGTTGTGTCCTTCGATGTAAAGATCGTGCTCAACCGTTATGACTTTGAATCGATGCCCCACACTCATCACTCTTTTAAGTCCGGCGTACCGATCGCCTGTCCGTTCTAAATCCACACTTAGGTAATCGATGATGGGAGGAAGCCGATGTGTAGCAAACAATAATGTGTAATCACAAGTTAGTGCATCAGCTTGAATAAAATCTGTTTGTCGCGCTTTCCAATCTTCAGAATAATCCATGAGGTCAACGCTAATTCCTTTCCAACCCTTTTCCTCCAATATCACAGTATTATTAATTTCGAATGGCTTTTGACAACCAATGTCCACAAATACACCAGCGCTAACATCATGTAGAACATTCAGTACAAACACGTCTTGTCCTATTTGAGCAAACTTTGATTGGCTTGTGAAGGTGAGATTATTTAGAATGTTCATACCGATATCTGTTTAAGCTGCGATACTTGAGTTTGAATCCATTGATAGGTTTTTTCGATTCCTTCTTTCAACGGGCGACTAGGTTTCCAGCCTAGTTTTTCATAAATGAGTCTGTTGTCAGAATTTCTTCCTCGCACGCCCTGGGGCCCTTTAATATGAAGTTTTCGGATCCTTTTTCCTGCCACATCGGCAATGAGATCTACAAAATCATTGATGGTGATCATCTCATCAGAACCAATGTTTACAGGTCCGTTGAAATCTGAATTCATAAGTCTTCTCACAGCCTCAATGCATTCTTCGATGTAAAGAAAAGAACGACTTTGATTGCCATCGCCCCAAACTTCAATGACTCCATGTTCATCGGCCTCTACCACTTTTCTACACAGTGCTGCCGGTGCTTTTTCCTTGCCATTTATCCAACTGCCTTGGGGTCCAAAAATGTTGTGAAAACGTGCAATGCGTACATCTAGTCCGTAGTTGCGATGATAGGAAAGATATAATCGCTCACTGAAGAGTTTTTCCCAACCATATTCGCTATCCGGAGCAGCCGGATATGCGGAGTGCTCTGCACACTTCGGATTATCGGGATCCATTTGATTGTATTCAGGATACATACAAGCGGATGAAGAATAGAATATCTTTTTTACACCTGCCTTTCTGCTTGCTTCCAATACGTTCAGATTACAAAGTGCAGAATTGTGCATAACTTGTGCATCATGTTCTCCTGTAAAAATGTACCCTGCGCCTCCCATATCGGCCGCCAATTGATATACCTCATCGATCGGGCGATCGAATAAAGCATTACAGACTTTCGGATTTCTCAAATCTCCAATAATCATGTCATCCGCACGGTTGTTACCAAATTCATTGCGTTTGAGATCAATTCCTCGCACCCAATAGCCTTCTTCTTTGAGCCGATTGACCAAATGCCCTCCTATAAAACCACCTGCACCACAGACAATGGCAGTTCGTTTATATTTTTTAAATGTCATTTTTATCTCTTTTGGATAGATGGTTTAGGCAATTAGATTAAATACTCCTAAAACAAATTACGATCGTATCCGCGTCTAATAATTTTATGCCACAAAATTATGGGACGATGTATATACAAATGGTGCAAAATGATAGGGTAAGTGGTGCATTTGGATAGCTTGATGTAATCCGTTATCCTAAACTTCTATCAGTAAAACTACGATTTCATCAATACTTACATATTTTATAGTGAGTTTTGGTTTTTAAATAACTCTTTGGGGGTTTTCATTAATTAGAACAATTATTAGTGTGTTATTTTGTATGTGATAAGCTGGACAGCATGAATATTCTATTTTTTATTGTATTTCAATTCTATTGAACCAAGGAAAACATGAAAGTGCTCGTTCTCTTTCCATCACGGTGAAACAAAGTAATATTTCGCTGCTATTTGATTAGATATAAAATCTTCGAGCTTGTTAGAGAAGTATCATAATTTCTATCTCACCCTTTGTTATGATTTTTAAGTGAATGAAAGAAATATTATTCTAACAAGCTCCTAATAGCTGAGGAAAGAAGCAGGCGTTTCTTTAGAACATTCAAAACTTACATACTCAAAAAGACCTTAACAACTCATTTCACCAGTATCTTATCTGTATGAATTAACCCCGAATTATCAAAAAAGCTAAATATCAAAACTCCAGTATTCGTTTGTAAATTAGATACATCAATTGACGTTTCTTGGTTTTTAATTTTGGCAGTGTACACGATATTTCCAGATAGATCACTTATCTTCAGAAGTAGGTTCAGATCTTCACTAGTAGTAACTTTAACATGATCTGTGGTAGGATTGGGGTAAACTCTAATGCCGTAAATATCATTATTTTGGTTAATGATTGAAGTCGTATCGTCCAGTGTCAAACCATCTTCATTCATTTTCATATAAATAGATCTGAAACCTGGTGGATCTAGAATTTCATGCTATTACCAGAGATATAATAATTATTGTCACTAGACTTGACAATATCATTCAAGATACAAATAGTTTGATTTGGAGCTTCTCTAAACGAATACTTTTCACTCCAAACCAAATCACCTTCTAGCGTTAGCTTTGATACTAAGGCACTTGCAATTAAGGTGTCTCCAGAAGTATTCTTATAACTTTCGGAACCTACAACTATATAGTGTTGGTTGTCATGGCTAGAAATTATCTCATTCCATACTCCCCAACCTTGATCGTTATTTATACTATTATTTCCAGCAGTGGTAATCCAAATAAGATTACCCAGACTATCAAGCTTGATAATTTTCGGAATAAATAATCCTTGGTCATCTTGAGTATACCCGGAGACTAACATATTTTTATCCGAGTCTATATGAATTCCGTTGCCAATCGTAAGATTTATTTCTTTTTGAGTATCCCTAGTCGAATACCTTAGATGTAGATCTTTATCCAAGGAGACAAGGTATGTCCTCATTTCATTTTCATTCTTGGAGTTATTGCTGATGATAAAATAAATATTTCCATCGATATCCTGGACCGTTTTTGAAATCAAAAGTCTGCTAGACACTATAGGTTCAGAGTAAGAATTCAACATGGAATCATTATAGGTAAAAACTTTAATATCTTTCGAATTGCCACTATTTCGTTCAAAGCCAGTAAAAAGAAAATTACTGGAATAGATTTTGACTATTCCAGTAATCGTACTTGTTAGTTCAATGCCATTAGAAATTTTTATGGTGCTACACGAATCTTGTTCAAAGTTATAATAAAGTACTTTGTACGATTCTGATGATATACCTAATATGTATAATCCACTACTATCAGAGAGCATTCTGTTACAAATGTTCTGACCAATTATCGTATCATTTTTTTCGGTGCACATTAATTCAGCAATACCATTTTGATCAGATTTGGCAAAAAAACCTGTTCACCTCCCGATAGTATTGTCAAAATAAGGACCACTGAAAATCAGCGTATTGTTCACCTCATAAACTTGGTAAGAGGCATTGGACTCTATCTCATTAACCGCAAATGAGTTTTGATACAATCCTTGACACACTGAAGAATTATAGAAATAGATAAACACACCAATAAAAATATATCTAATGCTCTTTACGATCATTGTATAAGAATTATTCTTTTATTCTCAAGAACCTTCGATCCATGGTACAACCTAAGTCTATATGTATTTGATGGAAGTCCTGTTAAATCTAACATCATGTCATTTTGCAAACCAAGCAATCCAAATCTAACTACTTTTCCTACGTTGTCAATTATTGCATATTGCACATCCTGAACATAATCTCCAGTATACGACAAATTAACTCTTCCATTTGTCGGGTTGGGGTTTATTTCAAATTTGATCTCTTTCTTATCTGTAGTTGAAGATACTATAGATTCTTTGAAAGCCAAGTCTCTTAGTTCATCAATATTTCCTGCAGAAATAGCCTTGAGGTCATATTCATAAAAATGATTCAAAATGTTTCTGGCTTTAGCACTGCTATATCTTTTATCACCCAACGCAATGGTATGCAAGGTATTTATCTCATTCGTAAGGAGTGTAGCAACGTTTCGATCATCATTGTTCGCTGCAACAATAAGATTATTGATAGTCGAGTATTGTTGTACATCGCTAAGTTGTGTACTAGTCAAACTTTGATCTCCCAAGATACGTGTAAACTGATTGTTCATTTCTGAAATTCTATCGTCCAAGAGATAATTATCAGCAACTTTTAACTTACTGTAATATTACCCTCTCCATAAATTCCAAGGGTCAGGCTATCCATGATTCCACATTCGTTCCAATCCTCTGGATTCATATTTCTACTAAATATGATCTTTACTATCCTTAAGCCGGATTAATCTATCTCACACACTCTTAAATTATCCGAAACTTTTCAAGTGACGCACAATTCATGAACCAAGGTGCGATAAATAAATTAAAGGTTCAGTTCCGAGAAAGTCAATGAGCTGGTCACCTCTCCTTAAAAGCCATGAATCAGCCTTCCTTCCGTACTTTTACCTTCACAATTCTAATGTGAAAACAAATCCCGCCACTTTGTAATAATACTATGTAATCCTCTCTTAAAGTTTGACCCATGCTTCTCCATTAAAATAATAAAAGCCAATACTTTCATTGTATTGAAAAAGAAGCAATCCCATGGCTGGATTCTCAATAGCCAATCGTTCTTCCTCTGATAGTCGAGGTATTATGATTCCTTGACTTCCGTCTCCAGTAATACTTAAAGCTACACTGGGATCGCCCGCGGGGTCTGGTGGTGGAATAGGATCATCGCATTCGTCACCTATACCATCTTCATCTGCGTCTTCTTGTCCGGGGTTGAAGTCTGTAGGACAATTGTCAAAAACGTCTAGTATTCCGTCTTGATCTGTATCTGCAGTCATACCCACTTTGATAATAATAGAAGAAGTGCAACCATCGACATCAGGTGTGAATGTAAGCTGTACAATACCATGTCCCGCACCAGTAATTACACCGAGACTATCCACCGTTGCTATTGTTGTGTCATTACTTGTCCATGCACCTCCAGAGGAAGGAATTGCTTGGGAGGTTTCTCCAATACCGATACTGTCTTGACCAGTGATTGTAGCAATGTTACTGGGATATTGCAAAGGAAGATTACCATTGTACAGTTGATTTATTCCCCCAATGGTAAAACCTTGGAAAATAGAATTAGGTAAATTGGGGTTGTCCAAATCAACAATTGAAACACCATATGGAGCTGATACATTGGAACTGCTTTTGAAATCGAATAAGAGAATTTCCGAATTCATTTGAATGGTATCGAACAACGAAGTTGGACTCAAATCAGGAGTAATCGAAACATATCTGGTAGAATTTTCAACACTATTGCTTGATATTGACCATGTCGTAGGGTCACCCATACTATCTCCATCGAAATTACCAACTAATGGCATATAACTAGTTAAGGAGTCAATACTAATTTGCTCATGCATTTGTAAGGAAATACTACAATTAAACAAGATCCTTTCAGGAATGGATTCTGCAGTTCCACTTTCGATATGGATATAAAATTCATATCGACAATTGGTTTCATTAAATTTAAGTTGATACTTCAGGGAGTCAACTTGAGCTTTGCAAAGATTTACTTGAACAAATAAAATTACAAGAAAGACAAAAAGCTTTTTCATAAGATTAATAATTGGTACTATTTAGTTTTAACCCAACAATAATTCCAAAAATTAGAATTAAGCGTGATTCATTTTTTACAATACGCTGCAAATTTAAAGGAATAAATTATATCTGTTGGAATATCATGTTTTTTGGGAAAAGATCATATGAAAAGATCAAAGCTTAGCAAAAAACAAATTATTAAAGCAACCCAGGAATACAAGATTGGTCGTAAGAAAATAAGATAAATTTCACTTGTGAGATACCAATACATTATGACTTAAAATCCAAGAACATTTCTCTTCTTCTTGAATACCAAATAGATATTCTTCATCTTATCCAAACTTACACAAAGTCAGAGATCAAGACAAAAAATGATGCCCATCAAATTAATATCCATTATCAAAAAAGATCAAAAAGAATTACTTTAGACCCACATAAAATACAACAACAACCCAATGAGTGACCCAACACAAGAAAAGAAAGGCTTTGTTACCCGTATGCTAAATGTCATCGAAAAAATAGGTAACAAATTACCAGATCCTGCCATTTTATTCTTCATCAGTTTATTGCTCGTATGGGTAATCTCCGCTTTGATGGCTCCGATCGAATTTACAGATATCAACCCAAGAACCGGGGAGGCGATCAGAATTCAGAATCTCCTTACCGGTGAAGCCATGGCCAATTTTATGTCCAATATGGTGAAAATCTTTACCAGCTTCGCCCCGTTGGGTGTGGTATTGGTAGCCATGTTGGGTGTAGGTGTAGCCGATGGCTCAGGGTATATAAACACGGGCCTTAAAATGATGCTGAGTAAGACTCCCAAAGGGCTTTTGACACCAATGGTGATCTTTGTCGGTATCATTTCTCATTCGGCAATTGACGCCGGATATGTATTGGTAATACCGTTGGGCGGTATCATTTTCTATGCTGCAGGCCGTCATCCCATAGCGGGTATTGCTGCTGCATTTGCGGGGGTATCCGGCGGATTCAGTGCCAACCCATTACCCTCCGCCCTGGATCCGTTGCTTCAGGGATTCACCCAACCCGCAGCACAAATTATTGATGCGGACATCCAAATCAACCCATTGTGTAATTATTACTTTACTGCATGTTCGAGCGTCCTGGTTACTCTATTGGGTTGGTATATAACGGATAAGATTATAGAACCAAGATTAAATCGAACAGCACCTGTAGATGATGATGCAGAAGAAGCTCCAGATATGAGTACCATTACCTCTAAACAAAAAAGAGGTTTCTGGATTGCAACCCTTATATCGGTCGCACTGTTTGTTTTGTTCTGCCTAACCCTATTGCCGGAGGATTCACCTTTTCGGGATGCAAACGGTAAGATATCGTCTTTTTCAGCACCGATTATGCAGTCTATTGTACCACTGATATTCCTGTTTTTTTTACTGCCAGGGGTCATCTATGGTTACATTTCGAAGAGTTACGAAAAGAGTAAGGACATCATCGATGATATGTCCAAATCCATGGAAGGAATGGCGTATTATATTGTGATGGCTTTTTTCTGCGCATTATTTATTAATGCATTCGCCAGTTCAAACCTCGGCGCCTTATTGGCCATTAAAGGGGCAACCGCATTGAAAGCGCTAAGTCTTCCTGGACCGGTCACCATTACCGGGATTATAATCTTAACTGGGTTTGTCAACTTATTTGTAGGAAGTGCCTCTGCCAAATGGGCCTTATTGGCACCTATTTTTGTACCGATGCTGATGCAATTGGGTTATTCTGCCGAATTGACACAGGCCGCATATCGTGTTGGTGATTCTTCGACCAATATTATTACGCCACTAATGCCCTATTTTCCTCTGGTGGTCGTCTTTTGTCAGCGATACTTCAAGAATACTGGAATTGGTACTCTGGTATCCATTATGATCCCTTATTCCATAGGTCTATTGATCATTTGGACAATATTCCTCGTCTTATTTTGGGTAGCGGGAATTCCTTTAGGACTGCAGGCCAGCTATGTGTATTGAGGAAGAGATATGAAATGAGGTATTGTTTTTAATCAATAACAGCACCTCATTTTTTCTTAATTCTAAGTTATCATACATTAGATATATTGCGATGTAATGATTTTGATACGGTGTATGTTTTTGCAGACCACAGCATTATTTCTGCTTCCCTCACTTTATTGTAGAAACCCTGGCAACTCGGTTTTACGACTTTCGTTGGAAATACTTCGGGTGGAAATCAAAAAGGAATAAATCGTGGAGATTACACGAACGTTTAGATTATGCTTTGTGATAGATTTAGTACTACCTATTTACATTTCTTATGGTTTGCATATTTATATACGATTTATGAAATCGAATGTTATATTTGAACCACCAAAAAAAGAGACAATCACTTAGATTGGAGATATTGCCCCCTCACTACATTAATTAAATATCTCTGAAAGAAGTAGTGAGCGTTCTTTCGTGTTTACTTTGGTAAGCATTTGAACGGGGCCGACGTGAACACGTCGGCTTTACTATCACATCATTAAGAAATGATCGATTTCACTTCACTTTGATGCTTAAATTCCAATAGTGCAGATCAGAAACATGAGCTGGAGATGGCACACGTTCCTCTGTATTTTTATACCATCCAATTAAACTTCTCAAATCTTTTGAAATCTGTAAATCTATTTTTTGGGATTAAAATATATATCGTCGATAGGTCCTAACCCCTAAAGTCCAATTATTTCCTTTACTTTGACTGGACCTAATGTCTGTCGTTGTAATGAGCATCAATTATAGATTCATAGTAATAGCACTTTTGTACTGCCATTCTCAATGGATGAACGCACAGCAAGATTCCATTCCTGTAAATTTGGATGTATTGCATTGGTCAGATATCGAGCAATTGAAAGAGGATCGACAAAACACCAAAGTACTGGCAGGAACCCGGACCGAAAGAAATCTTAAAGATCTCCCTTTTACAGTTTATGTGATCACAGCGGAAGAAATTAAGGATCTTGGCTATTTTACACTAGTAGATGCCATTCGCCACTTACCGGGTATACGGGTATCGCAACCCGGTTCCGGAATAGATGGAGAGACATTTATGATGAGAGGATTGTATGGAAATGCATACACCAAAATTCTTATTAACAATCAGACCATTCGACCCTCAGTCACAGGTGCGATGCCTATTGCCAGCCAGTTGCCAATTCGACAGGCAGAAAGAATTGAAGTCATCTATGGACCTGCGGCTACGTTGTATGGAGCAGATGCTGCTGCAGGAGTGATCAATATTGTATTGAAAGATAGTGAGTTTCCGACTTACGCGCAAGCGGATATTGAAACGGGTGCGAATGAACATACTCGATTCAATGCACTTTTTGGAGGCAAATATGCGCTAGGCAACCACACGTTAAAACTTAAAATGTACGGTGGATTTACCGCTTTTAATGACAGAAGGGTGAAGTATAGTTTAGATTCACTTTACAATCCCGAAATTTATCAGACCTTGTTTAACCTTCAGGGGCTGCCGAGCTACCTGGAAAGACCAAATTATGTAGGCACTGAAGGACAACCTTCCATTTCTAACCTTCCCCACCAAAGCAGCTATATAGGATTTTCTGCGTCTATTGGTGCCTTCCAGTTTGAATCACAACGCTTGTTCCGTGCAGATCATAGTTCATTGGGATTAAATCCATTGGCGGTCTCCTATGCAGATCCTCAAAGTTTGATCGGCGAAGAAATACTCACGAGCACGTTAAGCTTCCAGAAAACATTTGATAAATGGAATTATAAGTTAAGTGTAGGTATCCTGAATTACAGCTTTAATCCATTGTCCTCTTACAAATACGTGTTGCCTACCTTCGGTTTAATAAGTAATCAGTTTTTCATAGCATCTGTAGCACCAAATTCAAACATTGATGGACCCTCAGCTATTGATAGCACGTACTTATCAGGATCAAGATATGTGGATGGGAATATCACAGACATCTTTATCGAGGCTTTATTCAATATCAAATTGAACAAACACATCAATTTAACCACAGGATTAAAACAAACCTCTGGATTTGGAGGTGCAATACAACGGTATAATACTCAACCAGGATCATATGACGATCGTTTTATTGCACCCCCGGCCATCTCGGGATTAAATGCCTTACTAGAAGAGAATACATTTTATTTTGAAACGTATGCAGATTACGGACCTCTGCAAGCTGTATTGGGAGCTCAGACTTTTCGAAGAACGGACGATTTGACCGCGGGAAATGTAGAATTTAACACCCGCGCAGGTCTGTTGTATAGATTTTCGTCTGGATTAGGTGCTCGAGCATCTTACAGTACTGCTTTTAGATATCCTTCTGGTTATTATGCTGCTTCCACCTATACCATTAGTGCGGATGATGACTTTATCATTGTTGAAACCGGATCACCGGGTCTGGAACCTGAACAGACCAGAAGTTTTGAAACGGGTTTGCGCTACAAACCTTCCAATACTTTAAATCTGGATGTAAGTATGTACTACTCCCGCACTACAAATTTTATCAATTATAATTTTATGCAAGACCTCAACAACAATACCTTGACGTGGGGTTTTGAAAACGATCCGGAATCATTCAACCAGCTGATTGGGACACAAGTGCATTTACAGATCCGAGATTTGTGGTCGGCCATAAAATTAAATACCGATATCAATCTCAACTTCTCCAAAGGGAAAGAGCGCATCCAGACATCCGTCCTACAAATCGGTGCAGAAGGAGAGCTATTCGACATACCAGCAATACGAGCACAACCCGATTTCATTGGATTTGTAAGATTCACTTTTGAGCCGATCAAACAATTCAAATTCGTCTTGAATAACTCCTTCATGACCAGCAGTTGGACGCGAAACAAACTTCGAATTTCAAATGCTGTACAAAACAATAATTTGAACGGTCTGACCAATCAAGGATACTACGTTTTGGATATAAGAACCACCTTTCGATTAAGCAGACAACTCAATGCCTATTTACATATTTTTAATGTGACCAATACTCGATATGCAGGAATTGATTCTTCTCCGGATCCGGATGCATTATTATTTAACCCTCAACCCACTAATTCCGCGGTAGTAGGTGTTAGTTATGGATTCAACTAAATGAGAACGTGGATTGTCATATCATTTTTTCTTTTCATTCCGTTGTTTACTGCAATTGCACAACAGAGTACAATTGACTCTCTAATAAGCAAGGCAGGAATAATAGATGAAAAAGACTTGTACATTGATAAGCTCTCTACCTTACAAAAAGCATTTAATCAAGCCAAAGACAGCAAGTCCGATTATCGATTGATGGAGATTTGTACAAAACTGGGGGACTTATTTTTTGAAAATAAAATTTACGATAGTGCTGTAGAGTACTATAAATATGTATTTACCACCGATATCGATACCATACATAAATCTGATGCCCTGATCAATATTTACCGACGAATTGGTCAATCTTATGCACAACTCAACGAACCCGATAGCGCTTTAACCTATTACGAACACATTTTTGATGACTTCGAATTTCCCGAACAGCTTGAGCTTTATAGAGATCTAGTGGAGATTTACAGGTTGAATGGTAATCATGGCAAAAGCCTTAAATATAATTTACTAATTCAGAAGAAACTGGAAGATCATTCCGCACCAAAAGAAACTTTTGCCAAAATTTATAATAACATTGGATATAACTATCATGGGCTTAAAGATTACCGAAAAGCCATTTTCTATTTTAGTCTGGCCTTAAATATAAATTCAGAGCTAACAAATGAAGAGCAAGCTGCAATCCTAAGCAATTTAGGAATATGTCATTTCAATCTGGGCAACAATGAGCGCAGTATTATATTGCTTCAAAGGGCATACGATACATCGGTAGAGAATAGTCAAAAAGCAGAAATTTCGCATTTGCTCGCGGAGGTGTTTGTTGCCAAGCAAGACTATTTAAGATCCTTGAAGTTTTATAAGTTTTCGGAGGAACATGCCAAAATTGCCGAATCAAATGGGCTTTTGGTAGATGTATACGCAGGAATGTCTTCCGTCTATAATCGTACGCTCGAATATGATCTGGCTTTTGAATACTTCAAAAATTTCTCTCGCTTGAGGGATTCATTAAAATTTGAAGAAGAGCTCAATCGAAAAAGACTTTTGGACAACCAGAAATTTATCGAACGTGCTGAAAAGGAGAATACCTTATTAAAAGCTCAGCAAGATTTTCAGAGACTACAAATTCAGCAACTTGAAACAGAAAGTAGGAATCAGACCTTGCGAAACGAAGCCCTGACCGCAGATAGTGTTCGAGTTTCAAACGAACTGGCCCTGGCACAGCAAAAAAACGAACTGGCCGCTATTGCCGAAGAGAGAAATGAACTGGAAATTGCTCGACAGAAAAACCTGATTGAACTCACCAATCAAAAGCTGGAAATCGCAAAAAGCAACGAAGAGAAAGCCTTGATCGAATCTGAAAAACAACAACGTGAGATTGAGCTGGCCCAGGAAAAAATAAACTTACAACAAAGAGATGCACAGCTTAAAAGTGAAAAAGAAGCCAATGAAAAAAAGCAGGCAGAACTGGAACGTGGCAAAGTGCAACAAAGGAATACCTTAATCATTACCTTGCTGCTTGCCCTTTTGGCTGTTTTTGCCGGTTGGGCCTACCGCAGCAAACGAAAGGATAACGAACGATTATCCGAAGCGAACGAAGCAATTAATAAAGCTAAGAACAGTCTGGAAGAGGCAGAAACCAAAATCAGAAAATTACTCAAACAGCAAGTCTCCGGAGCTGTCGCAGAAGCGCTAATCACAAAAGGGAGCAAAGTCACTGACGAGCAACAATTTGTAGCCATTATGTTTTTAGACATTCGCGATTTTACGGTTTTCTGTGAAGGAAAAAAGCCCTCCGAAATCATTGCTTATCAAAACAGCGTCTTCGGTTTTATGATCAATATAATCGAACGTCACCATGGTGTGGTCAATCAACTTATGGGCGATGGATTTATGGCAACCTTTGGTGCACCCGCATCCGTGGGCAACGATTGTCTCAATGCCTTTAGGGCCGCCAGGGAAATCATTGCTGAACTTGATCATCAAGTATCTTCGGGAAGCATCCTTCCTACTAAGATCGGCATTGGACTTCATGCAGGATATGTGGTTACGGGAAATGTAGGGAATGAAGAACGCAAGCAATTTTCCATTACAGGAAACACTGTTATTCTGGCCGCAAGGCTTGAACAGTTGAACAAACAATTTGGCAGCTCGATGGTCTATTCCAAAGAACTGTATGATCAGCTGGATGAAGCGGATAAAATGAATACTGCCTTCAAAGAGGTAATGGTCAAGGGAAGGTCGAAGCCGATAAAAGTGACGTATATTTAGTAGAACTCAATCTCAAATTTATTTTATGTAAGTATGAATATGGTAGATTATAACTTAAAATATACAACCACAAAATCCAAAGTGGAACGGCTTCAACAATATATTTAAATTGAAATCAGGACTAAGCCAAATTCCTAGGTAATACTCACATCTAAGTACTCTATTTTCCCCATCAAATAAAAGAGTGTTTTCCGAAGATGCCAATACTACTTTTAGGTTTCCCAGTACAGAGAGCTATAATAGCCATTGCTTAACAACATTTCGTTGGAACACTATTTTTGGCTTTACGTTTTCTTCTGAGCTCAACATAGATATGCGCATTCGCTATTTGAAGAAGTTTTGTTATTAAAACACCTTTGTCTCTTGCTAAAAGTTCATTTAAACGGTATTTTTCATAGTTTAGAGACACATCCATAACAATGGAAGATACGATCTTCCGTGCTCTCTTTGTCTTACCTTTAATTCTCTTAACGTACTTTTCAATGGATGGAAGACATAGCTCCATAAATTGCTGTTGAAATACTTGTTCTACAGAGATCTCAGCAGCATTCCTCGAAATAATATTTTGTACATACATATAAAATAGTTTGAATAGTCTCATTCAAAGGTATTCTACAAATATATTATTCGCAAATACGGGGAAAATCCATATTTTCTGAATTATTTTCCGAATTTTTCCGCCAACATTAAGGAAAAAATTAATTTAGCACATGGGAATTTTCCGGGAATTTTCCGGGAATGCAATAGAAAAAGGTGAAAATCAACTTAGAACAATACAGGAGACTTATTGACAAAGTCTGCGAAGAAGGTAATAACCAATTAGTACAACGGCCATCCAACGACAAAGGACTTACTGTTTTTTTTGGTTACAACACGTATCCTCCCAACATAAATAAAAAAAATCATAGTAAAGGCCCCAACCTGAAAACACTGCTCTTAAGCAATTCTAATGTGATATCGTTTTTATGTCAATATCCTGCGATCAAAAATAATTTTGGCGAATGGTGTGAGAAAAATAGTAAAACGGATTCTCATAAGAATGCTTTTTTTCCAAATGATCCAAACATTGAAATAACGGAAACCATTAAAAAACAGCATGAATTAAAATGTGTTGAATCTTATTTGTACCTGGAATATATCTATACGATTTATAGTGGCAGGGTCCTTTATGACAATTATATCAAGTTGCAAGATGGCAGAGATTCAGTTGCATTCAAGGATTGGTTTATACTTGCAATGTTATCATTTTTGGAGCTTAACACATTTGATGAATTCGAAAAAAAATACCCCTCCAATCAGAAAAAGCCAGACATAATTTCAAAACAACCTTTGCCTAGTCCAAAGGCAGTGAACAAAAGAAATTATACTCCCTTTATTGGCTATTATTTTGACTTTGGTCGCGATAATGTTGAAAAATTCAAATTGCAAATAGACTTTCTAGCTGGAAAGCATCAGGAAAATATGGATATGGCTTCGCCAAATGCAAAGCAAAGCGGTCTTCATGAAAAACATAAAACTGTTGAATATTTAGGCAATGCCTATTTGCTTAATAATAAGTGGCATGTTATCCTTTGGAATTTTAAGTCAAAACATGGAAAGTACGAAAAAATCAAAATAATCATTACCAGTGGAAAAGAAGATGCGAAGAAAGCCAGTTATTTAAGAGGCCTTATTCTGGCAAGTAATTCCATTGATTATTCTCCCATATCCCTGGAAGCCTTTTTTGTACGAGAAGACTTCAATTATTCACCCTTGGAATTATTGCGAATTAAGCGATACTTAATGATTCGAAGAAACAATATTATTCTTCAAAATCGAGACTTTGATTTCGAAAAACTTACTGCCAAGAATCTTATTGTTGACAAGCTTTCAGCATTTACAGGATTATGGCATGTAATACGGTATGACGATAGTTGGAATATCATCCACTCAATCATTCATATCACTGAACATTTAAAAATTACATGTTACGTCTTACAAAAAGATGGGAATGAGCCAAAGTTAATTGCACAATACTGCCAATTCGAGCCATCTCAAAACAAAGATTTTGTCGTTTACATTTCCAATAAGGATAAAAATACAGTGATCAGCCAGATTGCAATAAGTTATCCATTGAACGATACAATTATTAACGGGGTAATGATTTTCGATTCCGTACATGCCGATAACCGGGTGAAACCAACCATGCGAGCCATTACCTGGCAAAAAGTTGATGATGAATTGAAAAGCTTGCTTAAGAGTGAGAATGAAATGGATCGGGATAAACTAATGGATTATCTTAAACCCAGCCTGGAACAAAATGAAGAATTATGGATCAAAGAGTATTCATATCTTTCTGAATCGATTTCCTCATTACAAGAGACGAGTTTGTCCAGCAATTTAATTATTAAAAATGAAAAGAGCGGGGATAAAAAGTAAATTCGAAGCACGACATCAAATATCGAATATACTAATTTCTTTAGGACTATCAATGATTCTTTGCGCTACCTCCTTTATATGAATAACATCGGATTCAATGAATTCATGACTACCTTGTACGGTCGTTTTTAAAAATTTTCTCTTGAAAATATTATGTTTTGCAACTTCCATAAAAATGGGTTCCAATGTTCCAACATCACTGCAAATGACTCGAAACCAAGTATCATATCTTTGATGAAAGTTCTTTAATCCAATCCGTCCATTTTTTTCAAGATTTGTCAATACCTTGATAAGGAAATTGGTAAGGTCTTCATATTCGCTAGAAAATCTAAATGAAAGACTTAAGGGACCCATGCTATGTTTCACATTGGGTATTAATGCAATATTAACGTCAGCCTTTTTCTTGGGCAGCACTTTATTTTTTGGTTTTTTTTTGGATCTCAATTTTATTACCTCCTTTATCCCAGTTTATTCTGCCAAAAGGAAGTAATAAACCGAAAATACTAAAAATGTTTTATGTATGCATAGAAAAAATTTATAATAATATCCTTTAAGTACATAATAGCTCTACTACTTATGCGGATACTAGTTGGAACAAAATCTATGCTTTATTCTTGGTTTCTAATGCAAAAACGTTACCAAATAAGGAGGTGTATATCAATCAATAGTTAAATTTATTACAAAGATGACAAGAAAACAAAAAATCATTCTACTTTATAGAATGATATGTCGTCAAATATCACAGGAATTTCATGTAAAAGGAGCTTCATAATTTGCCATCTCAGGTTCTGCAAAAATTAAACTTCATACGACGCCATACTTATCATCAATATCAATACTGCGGCAAAACAAATAGCGAAGATTTATTGCAATGTCTCGAGTTCAAAGGTTTCGTTTTACATTCACCACAGGAAACCTTTCCTATATCATATAGAATAAACGAGTGTTGTTTTTTCCATTTACCAAGCCCCTTAATGAATGTCATATATGGAAGTGATTTAATTCTACTTTAGGACATTCAATTTTTTGCTATACGTAACGTTGACTATAAACCACTAAGGTACTGTGATCAAACCGACATGACTACAAATACGACGATGGCAGCTTGCCATATCGTTCTTTAAATTGTCTTGAAAAATGAACCACATCTTTAAACCCTACAGAAAATGCCACTGCTTTTACAGAAGAATAGGTACGGTTTTCAAATAATTCCCGTGCTTTCGCAAAGCGGAGCGTTTTCAAATATTGCCTTGGAGTGAGGCCGACCAGTGATTTGAGTCGACGTGCCATCTGACGAGGACTGATTGCCATTTCATGGGCCAATTGCTCAACGGTTAAACTGGAGTTATCAATTTTATCATTGATGAAGTTTTCCAGTTCGGATAGCCATTGTTGATTTTCCTTAGTAAGTTGTCGCTCTTGGTTTATTTGCTCTTCACCGCTTTGATATATATCGGACAACACATTCTCTGTAGAAATATTCGATTCTCTATTCTGTGCATTAAACAATAGATTCTCAACCCTTATCGCAAGTTCTTCTTCGTCAAAAGGCTTAGTCATGTAATCATCCACTCCTATCCGAAGGGCTTTTAATTTGTCATCCATACCCCCTCTTGCGGTAAGCATAATAACCGGTATACCGGCCGTTGCAGGATAGGATTTCAAAGCGTTCAATAACTGGTAACCATCCATAATCGGCATCATGATGTCACTTATGATCAAATCGGGAATTTGCGCTGCATCGTGCATCTCAGAAGAAGAGATCACCAAATTGGTTTTAGACTCATTTTGCAGTTTGTTTCCATGCTGGTTTTTCATCAAGTCCAATGCCAATTCGCCATTTTCGGCTTCCACCACTTTGTATTTAGGTACCAACAAGCCTTTGATAAATGTGCGTAAATCATAATTGTCTTCTACCAACAATATGGTTGAAGTATCAGACTCTTCCGCATGATGTGGTTCCGAATCCGTGTGATTGTGTTCAATTGGAGCAATGGTAGAAATAGTGTTAAATCCTGAAGCATTATCACTTAGCGCTTCTTGCAATTTTAATGCATCGGTAGTATTGATTTGACTGACCACTTCTATTCTGGGTATCTTTACTGTGAATGTTGCTCCCTTACCCAGTTGACTATCCACTTGAATTGTGCCACCCATCAATTTTACCAATTCTCTGCTCAAGGCCAGGCCAATACCCGTGCCCCCTTCTACCATTTTGTTTTTGTTGCGGGACTGATAAAATCGATCAAAAATATAAGGAAGATCTTCCGTATCAATTCCCAATCCTGAATCATTAACGATGATACTCAAGGAAGGACCCTCATTTTGTGTATACATGGAAATTTTCCCATTATGAGGAGTAAATTTGAATGCATTTGACAATAGATTCGTAAGAATGATCTGCATCTTTTTCTCATCAATGCTCACCTGCAAACCGGATTGATGGTCGTATTGAAAATGAAAATCAATATTTTTTTGGTTCGCAAAGGATTCAAAATTAGCTACTATTTTTTTGAGAAAAAGATACCATACTACCTTCGTCTGTTGTAGTCTTAATTTACCCGCTTCCAATTTTTGAAGATCAAGAATCTCATTGATCATGTTGTGAAGAAGTTCTGCATTTTTTTTTGCCAATAGCAAGTTGGAATAATCTCTATTGGTCAATTGATTGTTGTTCAGGCTATTCTGAATGGGTGCAAGCAATAGTGTCAGCGGTGTTCGCAATTCATGCGATACATTGGCGAAAAAACGAGATTTTAGCTTATCCATTTTTTGTAAATCTTCGTTTTGTACTTGAATGGTTTGAGTCGCCTTAGCTACTTCCAATTCAAGCTCTTGTTGGCGTTTTTTCAGGTTTCTTGTACGCCAATTATATAGCATAAAGGTCAGACCGGAAAGTATAAGAAATGATAATAGCAAAAACCAATTTCTCAAATAAACGGGAAGAATGACATGTATCGGTATTGCTAATTGATTGTTTGAATACAAACCATTGGCACTTTGCCCACGAACATGTAAGACATAGTCACCATAAGGCAATGTTACCTGATCCAATCTGTTTCCCTCCAAATAGACCCAATCCTTGTCTCTCCCTTCCAGTAAATAACTATATCGAACTCTGTCTCCATCTTGATAATCAAGAAGTGCAAACTCCAGGTTAAAAAATTTGTCTCCAGGCTTCAATTCAATTCGATGAGTGCGGATTAATTCTGCAGTTTTATTGACAACTTTATTCTTCTGACCTTCAAATTGTTCGAAATCAACAATGGTCAGCGGGACATCGTTAAGCGTATGATCTTCTAGAATTCGATCCGGATGAAAGGCAGTCAGACCATTCAGTCCTCCAAAAAACAAGGTACCATCCTCTGACTGGTAATGTGAAATTCGATTAAATTCATGGTAACTAATCCCGTCTTCCTCCAAATACGCCTTTGCTCCATATCCATCTTTATTCAATCGAATAATTCCATAATTGCTTGGCAACCAAAGATTGCGATTATCATCTTCATAAACGGCATAAATAACATTACTCGCCAACCCATCTTTGGTTGTAAACTGCTTATACATTGGCGTAGAAGTAGTGTCTGTTGTTGTCCAATATGCATCATCAACCTTCCATCGAACCAAACCTCCACCACCTGTTGCGACCCATATTATCTCGGCATCCATTTTGTCCCGATACATATGAAAGATTGAATTGTGCGGAAAATAATTTCTACCCTCTCCTTTATCCCAAAACCTCTTCAAGACACCTTTTTCCTTATGCAGTAGATAAATACCACTATTGCTTCCTATAAACATTAAATCTGTACCCCATTCCAAAAACGCATATACATCGCTATGTTTCAACGACTCGTAATTATTATACTGCTCGTATTGAATAAGCGTATCGAGTCCTTTTTTCCAAACGTATAATCCGTTGTTTGCCATCCCCAACCAAAAAGTCTGTCTCGAATCTCTAAACAAGGACCATGTAGTTCCAGGCGTACCGTAATCTTTTTGTATCGTGCGATATTTATGAGTTCGAACATTGTACAGAGTTAAAAATTTACCACCCATCAATACATGCTCTTCATCGAAATCGATGATCGGCCTGACACTTGCGGGTATTTTTTCTCCTCGGTTGTGGTAAATATATATGTTGGGTTGATGAATGATTTCTCCAGTAGTAATATCAATTCGAGAGCAGATATCCTCAGATGCTACCCAAAGATCGTTTTCCTTTTTGAGTATACCTCTCACACTGGTAGCTTCCAAAATATTATAATTCTCATAGGAAAGAGATAGGAATTTTTTGAATGGCGAACGTTGAAGCTGAACTTTATAAATTCCATTTTGCGTAGCCACCCAGCTGTTGTTTCTATCATCAAAAAACAGATATTTAATATCATTGTCTACTAGTCGTGGGTATCTATCTTTAAAATCATATAATATTCCTTTCTCAGGGTGAAATACTATTAAATCAAATCTGGATTTGTACCAAAAGACATCGGCATTTTTATTATAAAAAATCTCTCCCCTTTGATGAGTCATTAAGCTATTTGTACCTGAAATCGGGTCGGGTGCATAACTTCTTAGCTTCTCATTATTGATCAATTCCATCATTTCAATAGGAGCTGGAGAAAATTCATCGTATGGGCGCCAGAAGCGAATAGCACCATTTTCATCAGGAGGAATAGCTTTAAATAGATAGGTTTTCTCTTCCCAGCTTACACTACCATTCAAATCCAATTTAAAGAATCGGTTTACATACTTCCTATTTTCGAAATTTTCCTGAACCCCTAAAAATTGATTGTCCCCCAAATAATGCTTGAGACGAAACTTTTCTTTTAATTCAGTTTGAATTAGCGACAAGCCTTCTTTTGATGTGTATTTGATCAAATTTCCATTCTCCGTGCTAATAAGGATTTCTCTTTCCGGACCACCAAATGCAAATACGATGGTATTGGACGAAAACAACGATTCCCGTCCAAAACGCTCTTCAAGGGTTTGAATTTCTAAAGTATTGATATTGACCAGAGTGACATCTAAACTTTTAAATGTCATTCTATTTCCCGACTTAAATACCCAGAGCCATCCTTCATCGTCTTCAATAATCGATCTCACTTCGTTCGAAGCCAGGCCGTCATCCTCCTTTGTGAATACTTTAAAATGATGCCCGTCAAAACGATTCAATCCATAATGTGTACCTGCCCAGATAAATCCTCGACTGTCCTGCATAATGGTATTTACTTGCCAATTGGAAAGCCCATCCTTTTGAGTAAAATGCTGGACATTGGCGATGTATTGGGTTTGATGATTTCCCGTCTCTGCATGTGGATTCGCCTGTGCCAAAACGTTGAAGTTAAAAAGCAAGAAAATAAACCCCGTAATAAGGTGTTCTTTTATCCAAGAGTTTGGAATATAGGGTGCCGAAGACTCCAAAATTCTAAGTTTGATTGATTATGATCTTAATTCAACTACCTGTTCACTTAACCAGAAATACCTCTTTTAAAAGATATTCAATTTTCGTTCCTAAGATAGGTAATCTTTTGCATTTGAATATCCGATAACGCATACAGGTATATTCAGATCATCGCTTTTTATTGTTACCATCCAGAGTATGTTGATAATAATCACTTTCATAACATCAAGAGCATTATTGAATTGGAAAATGGTGGCTTAATAACCATTGGCGCTATCGCAATACCAGGACAAGAAAGAGATCTATAGGTTATGCGGTTCAATGAGAATGGATGCTTTGATGAAGAAGTATGTGGTGATATCTCGACCATTCCAAAGAAAATTATTCAGTCGCTAAAAACATTAGTACTTACCCCAATCCGAATAATAGTTTCTTCAAGATTACCGAAGATCCAATTGAGAAAGAAAATCTTGAATCGATTTCTATTTTTAATATTTCTGACCAATTAGTATTCAAAAAGAAGCCAACGCATATCCTGAACTCAAAGCCGTACCAGATCTTAATGGAGGTCTTTATATTTAAAAGTCCATTTTTCCAATAGCACTTCTTACACCAAAAATTGATTTTGAAATAAATGTTGAGTTTATCATGCATAGCAACTTCTCCAATACGCTAAATTCAAGAGAAATTTTCACACCTCCCCCCAACACATATACTTCACTTCCATATACTCCTCAATTCCATACGTTGACCCTTCACGGCCAATTCCGCTTTCCTTCACTCCACCAAAAGGAGCAACGGCCGTGGATATTGCACCTGTATTAATGCCCACCATACCGTATTCCAATGCCTCTGCAACTCTCCAGATTCGAGCGTAATCCCTACCATAAAAATAAGATGCCAATCCGTAAGGTGTATTATTAGCCATCTGGATTACTTCTTCTTCCGTGGAAAATTTGTAAATGGCTGTCACTGGTCCAAAGATCTCTTCGTTATGGATTTGCATTGTGAGTTCAACGTTGGTCAATATGACCGGGGGATAGAGATTCTGCTCAACAATGTAATTGGTAGGATGAAGGATTGCTCCATTTTCTTCTGCATTTTTTATCAACCGATTGACCTTTTTTATGGCTTTTTGATTGATTAGGGGACCAATTATTGTGGCGGGGTCTAGCCCATTGCCGATTACCAATTGATCTATTGCCTTTTTGTATTTTTCCAGGAAGCCTTCATGAATCGAGTATTGTACATAGATGCGGTTTGCACTTATGCATGTCTGACCAGCATTGCGGTATTTTGCAGCTATAGCACCTTTGACAGCAGCATCTATATCGGCATCATCAAAAACAATAAACGGAGCATTTCCACCCAATTCCAGAGAGACCTTTTTGACCGTAGCTGCACATTGTCGCATCAGCAATTTCCCAACTGCGGTCGAACCCGTAAATGAGAGCTTTCGGACCAATGGGTTTGATGTCATTTCTTCCCCAACTTCCTTTGCATTTAGGGTGGGAATGACATTGAATACGCCTTTGGGGAATCCAGCTTCCTCAGCCAACGTTGCTAAAGCAAGAGCAGAAAGGGGCGTTTCTTCAGAGGGCTTTATTACCACGGTACAACCCGCAGCCAATGCCGGTGCTACTTTACGGGTAATCATTGCCACAGGAAAATTCCAAGGAGTAATGGCCGCTACTACGCCAATAGGTTGCTTGATTGTCATAATGCGCACATCCGATCGATGTGGTGGAATGATGTCCCCGAATGTGCGTCGGACTTCTTCCGCAAACCACTGAATAAAGGAAGCCCCATAGATAATTTCACTTCTTGCTTCTGCCAGGGGTTTGCCTTGTTCCAATGTCAAAAGCACGGCAAGATCATCTATGTTTTTCAGAATCAGTGCATACCATTTATGCAGTACACTCGATCGATCGTTTGCCGTTCGCTTTTTCCATACTTCAAATGCATCGTGAGCTGCTTGGATCGCTTCTTTGGTTTCAGTCTTTCCACAATCCGCAACTGCTTTAATAATAGTCGTATCAAAAGGATTGATTACGTCAAAGGTTGCTCCATTTTTCGCAGTGATCCATTCACCATTTACAAATGCATTCTGTTGAATTAGATTTTGATTCTCTACCTGCTTCATTTTCCAATTATCATTCACCATATAGATTCAACAATTGCCCCTGCATATGAATAGCTTCTAAAAATTCATGTTTCAATCGGTCCACAAGCCGACGCACTGGCATCGTATCTTTTATCGTAGCCACTCCCTGGCCAGCAGACCATATGGTTTTCCATGCTTTTGCCTCGGCTTGTGCCGCATCCAGCTCTTTACCAAAATCAATCTTGGCCTTGGTCTCCCACAATTCCCTGGTGATTCCCATAGCTTCCAGGCTAGGCCGTAAAAAATTGGCCGGCACACCGGAAACAGCTGCGGTATAGACGATATCTCGAGTGCCACTTTCAATAATCATATTTCGATACCCTTCATTCGCCTTACTTTCATCTGTATTGATAAATCGGGTACCCATGTAGGCCAGATCTGCACCCATTTGCATGGCCGAGGCAATATCGCGTCCATTGCTTATGCAGCCGCTGAGTAATATTACACCATCAAACATACTTCGTACTTCCTGAACAAAGGGCATCGGATTCAACCTACCTGCATGACCTCCTGCACCGGCAGACACACAGATCAAGCCATCCACTCCCGCTGCTGCTGCCTTGGCGGCATGTCGGAGATTAATCACATCATGAAAAACCAATCCACCGTAACTATGCACTGCATCTACCAATTCAGAAACTGCGCCCAGAGAAGTAATAATTACAGGAACTTTGTGTTGGATGCATATCTCTAAATCAGCTTGAATTCTCGGATTACTCTGATGGACAATAAGATTGACTCCATACGGTGCTGCGGGTTTACCATTTTTCTGCTTGTAACCATACAAAGCCTTCTCTATTTCGGTGAGCCATTGATCAAACCCTTCGGTGGTTCTTTGATTCAACGCGGGAAACGTTCCTAGCACACCATTTTTACAAGACTCAATTACAAGATCTGGCCCAGATATCAGGAACATTGGCGCAGCTACCGCTGGAATTGACAAATCTTTGATGAAGTTGGGTTTGTTTTTCATACTTACCTTAAATTTTCTTGTGTTTGTACAACATTGCGTTTTCGAAGATGTACCTTCTTGATCAATAAAAGTAATGATCGTGAAAATGTTTTCAAATACAATGAAGTCATTAACCAAAAAGGTCGTTAAAAAAACTAAACCTCACTCGGCTTCTTTCCGAATCGTTCCAAAAACCTGCGATTGAAGTAAGAAGCGTTTTCAATTCCTACCGAATATCTCACCTCAGCAATCGTAGCAAATTGACGTTTTTCGATGAGTTTGTATGCTTCTATCAATCGAATTTCGCGTATGAAATTAACAGGTGTATAACCGGTAAGTCTTTTGATGACCCGTTCCAATTGTCTGGAACTATAATTCAATGAAGTAGCAAGATTCGCCACTTTAAAGTCAGACTTATCAAGATTTTCCAAAACAACTTTTTTCGCTAATTCAAGTAATCTCTCTTCATTAGACATTTCATTTTCGTGCGTATCCAATTCCGGATATTCTTGCATATGCTGCTGACGATCGTGTTTATTATCGAGTAAATTTTGGATGCGAACAATAAGTTCATCCGTACTAAAAGGTTTGGTGATATAATCATCAACTCCCATACGAAGTCCTTTTAATTTATCTTCCTCCAATGCTCTCGCCGTTAGTAATATAACCGGAATTCGATGATAAATTTCTGGATTCTTAATACGTTCAATCAGTTCAAATCCATCCATACCCGGCATCATGATATCTGAAGTAATAAGATCTATCTTTGTATTGTCTGCCAGTATTTCTATTGCTTCTTCACCATTGAAAGCTGTAATACAATTGAATTGAGGAGAAAGGTTGTCAACCAGAAATTTTTTCATTTCAAAATTGTCCTCCACAATGAGCACCGTAGATTTGTCATTAGACAGTAATGGTGTAGGTCTATTTTCATGTAACGACATATCCATTTCATCAATACCATTTTCTTTCCTGGAAATGGGAAGATTCAACCTGCCTTTTTTCATAGGAAATTGAAATATAAAGGTGCTTCCCATCCCCACGATACTTTCTACACCCAAATCTCCATGGAAAAGTTTGGCAATCTCCCTGGCATAAGCCAGGCCTATACCTGTCCCCCCCTGAATGGGCTCGTTATCATCTTCTACTTGATAAAACCGCTCAAAGATTTTCTCAAGTTCTTCTTTAGGAATTCCTCTTCCCGTATCTTGAACCTCAACTCTGACATGTCCATTTTTTTCCATTGCCCGAAGGGTTATAATTCCACCTGGAAGAGAGTGTTTGAAAGCATTGGAAAGTAAATTATGTATTACTTTTTCAAATTTTTTGACATCAAGTTGGAGGATAAGGTCATTAGCAAGATGATAACTAAAGCTCAATACAAGTCCTCTCAATTGAGAAAGTGAATGATAACTAAAAAAGATTCGTCTTACCAATTTTTCAAAATGAACAGAAGTTTTGTGAAGCGACATGGTACCGCTCTCCAATTTAGACAAGTCTAAGATTTCATTTACCAGAGAAAGTAATCTTTTGCTATTGTTGAGTGCCATTTTTAAATCCTCTTTTATGGAAAGTGATTTCGTTCTGTTTACAGCATTTTCGATGGGAGCCAAAATAAGGGTCAGAGGCGTCCGCAGCTCATGTGAAATGTTGGCAAAAAATCTTGACTTAGCCTTATCCAGTTGCTGCAACTGTTGATAATGTCGTTTTTTTCTTCGGTCATTCTTCCAAAATGTTCCCAATATCAATATCAGTAAAGAAATAATTACGCCAAGGGACCAGAGCAATGTTTGTTGCTTAGAAAGTTGAAGGTTTTGAATTTCGAGGGCTGCATCTTTTTCCTTGGCTTGGTACTTTTGTTCCAGTTCCTTGGTCAGTTCTAGCCCACGTTGTGTAAATATTGAATCCTGAATACGTATCCCCTGTTTTTCATGTTGCCAGGCCTTTTCAAAATTATTTAAATTACCATGAAGCTGAGCCAGATTTTTGTACAACTCTCTTTGCGCTTTTAAGTTTTGGGTAGCAAGCGCCTGAGCCAATCCTTTTTCACCATGGAATATAGCTTTCTCGTAGTTCCCCAATTGTGTATATACGTTGGTCAGCTTTTCATGCAGATCGGCTTCATCTGTAGGGGCATTGATTTTTTTTATAATGTCCAATGCTTCGATAAGGTAGTCGAGTGACTCCTGATATTCATTTCGTCCGATATGAAACGCTGCTAATTCCCCAAGGTTAATCGCTATGGATTTCTGATTCTTCGACGCACGATAATAGTGCAATCCTCGCTCTAAATAAATCAATGCCGAATCGGACAAATTCATTTCATCGTAAACGATACCAATATTCATATTCGTAGCACCCAACATATAAGAATGATTCATTTTGTGGTATATGGGCAGATTTTTTTTCCAATATCGAAGTGCTGTGGGATAATCCTGTTGTACGGCATAAACGATCCCTATTCGATTATTCAATTCTCCTCGCTGTTTCGGATTGTCTTCAGACAAAAGCGACAGGGCGGCCTGATAATGAACAAATGCACTGTCCGTATTTCCCAAATCCTGATATCTACTGATTAAGGCAGAATGGGTCAAAAACATTTGAGTGGTATCCCTTAATGCATTATGCAATGGCAGTGCTTTTAAATATTGGGCTATCGCTGCTCTCGATCCCGAAGTGCGCTCTAGAATTCCTGCTTTTCTATAGGTGAAAATAGCCGTCCAAAAATTCGATTTCATCTCCCTGGCCAATTGAATTCCCTTTTCCAAATAGACATCACATGAATCAGTGGAGGTATTCATATAATGAATTATCAATTCGTCCAGGATGGGCAGTTTAAGTGTATCTTTTGTAGCCGCCTTCAATTCGATCTTCAAACTATCCAATTGTTGGTTTCCCAAATTTGCTGCTTTTTGTGCATGGAGCGCACCTCCCAAAAAGCATATCAAACTAAAGATCAATTCACGTAAATATATTTTTGATTTTTTCAAGACCATAACGTTGTGGTGTGAGATAAACGATATCGTACTAAAAGTAATCATCCTCGCTCTAACCAATAGCTGTATGCAACTGCATTAAATCACAATGGCGAAAAAGTATGCATGAATGGCGAAAAAGTACACCTTATACGTATGCCAATAGTTAATTTTTGATTTAAACATTTGATATTCAGAATGTTAAGACATTGGCGGAAATGCATGTCTAATTGGCAAAATTGAGCATATGTCGAAATAACAATGTCTCCATCTTTGAAAAAAATTGTAAACAAAAAATACTTCAGTTATGAAATACGTACTCTCATTATTCTTTTTCACTTTATCTGTATTTTCTCTTTCCGCACAAGATGGAAATGTAGGTGTAGGTACCACAAATCCTCAAGCTAAACTTCATGTTAATGGAGGGATGATCGTTGAGGATACATTAAAAATCAAAGATCCAAATGGGAATGATCACTTTATATTCGATCCCGATAGTGTACAGTTTATACTTTTAGATCAAGCGGGCGACGCCTTTTTTACGCTAGGGTTGGAAGACGGAAGCGCTAATGCCAAACATGACAAAAACACATCCAATACCCGTTCTGGACAAAATACGTTTGCATGGACTTTTGATTCTTCAAGCGGAACAGAGGAAAAACGATTTGATTCACAAGGCAATGGTACACTAATCGAAGGGAAGGCAGTTACCGGTGCGGACGGCTTTTCGACATCTAAAACATTTAAAGATGCCAATAATGTAGTTAGAAGAACCCTTGAAGTGAATGGAATAGTTTCCGAAGATGAATTCAACAACTCTTTAGGTCAATTACAACTGCGAAGAACAATGGATGCAACTAATGTAATACTTGAATACTTTACACCTCCTGACGCAACCAACCCAACCAATAAAATAGTACTGGATAAAGGAAGTTTCCTTATTGAAAATATTTTCGGCGTCACATTGGAAGCTCAAGCAGACCTGCTAGAATTAACCAACTCAAATGGTGATAAAAGCGTTATGGGCATCGGTTCGACAACCGTCAAAGAAGGTACCGATATGGCAGAATTGAATGAGACAGGAATTGCTCAAGTTGACAATACCACCGGTGAATTTCTTTTTGTAGATAAGTTCGGTTTTTCAAAACTTGGACAAACATCCGATGAATTGGCAAGTGTGGATTTAGACGCTACCGCTATGGAAACTACTGTTGTGAATGACTTATGTGTTACAGGAGATCTCAAAGTGAATGGAACTAAAAACTTCCGTATTGACCACCCACTGGATCCAAAAAATAAATTTCTCAATCATAGTGCGATAGAGTCACCTGCTCCCTTGAATCTGTACCGTGGAAATGCAATTACCAATACGAAGGGGATCGCTGAGATTTATCTTCCGGATTATTTTCAGGTTTTAAATATTGACTATACATACCACCTGACTGTCATTGGTTCTTTCGCTCAAGCCATTGTGCTGGAAGAGATTAACAATAATGTTTTTACCATTCAAACTACAGAGCCCAGCGTAAAGGTATCCTGGCAAGTCATCGGACAAAGAAATGATCCCTATTTTCAAGACAAACCTTTCATTGCCGAACAAGAAAAGACGGGAAAATACAAGGGACAACTTTTATACGATCCCAATCGACAAGGTCCTTTTTCAGCTGGAGCACGAAAACATTGGCAAATGCGTCAGGAATATTTGCAGAAAGCCCAGAATTTTATGAACAACTAAAGTGCTGTAAATTGTGAAGACCATACAACTTCCTACAAGAAATATTAATTCCAGAAAGCCCGAATTGGTTTACAAGGACAAACTGCTAATCCATACCAATTCGGGTACTTTTCTCATTCGTAAAAGTGATATCATATTTCTAAAGGCAGAGAGCAACTATTGTGAAATTTATCTTGAAGAAAATGTCATTCTCTGTTCAAAAACACTAAAGCATTTTTACGAAAAACTTAGTTCCATCCAATTTATACGAACGCATAATTCGTATTTGGTAAATATCCAGCATATCACTTTTATTGATAGTGCTTATCAACAATTGGAAATCATGGGCAAATGGAATATCCCAGTCGCAAGGAGAAGATCAAATGAACTAAAAAGACGTTTGGAGGTTCTCTGCGATTAGATTTCTATTCCTAGATATGGAAGTAATTTATTTTCAACGTGTTAAATACTTCGAACAAGAATGAACACAATCGAATAGGTTATTAGAATGAGGCAGGTTTTTGTCTATAGTACGTTCGTATATAAATGCAGCATTTACAATGAAAAAGTGATTCCACTTTTTGCCATATTCATAACCTCGAATTGTATTACAGGACAACAGACCGTGAACCCAATTCCCATGCAGAAAGAATTTTGGAAGTATACTGAGACAAAAGTAGAGTTTGTAACCCATCAATCTACTCTGTTCATAAAAATATTGGAGCGAGATGCATCTATTCATCCAAAAGACCTGATTTTTGAAAGAGGTACGATTGAGATTAATTTGGAAATCGTACCTATGGTGTAGGATGAGGGCCTTCTGTTTTCGAAATACTTTATCAATCCATTGTTAATATTTTCAACCTATGAAGTGATTTAAAAACGTATGTTAACATGATTTGTAATAGATTGATTGTCAAATTGAAGTGTTTTTTGAGAAGCATCCCGCTAGAGCTGGACGCGCCGAAAAAATGCGATAAGTTAGCATTCATGATGTTGCAAAGGACTTAACAATATGTTGTAACTACACAGCCAGAATACTATTTCAAAGTAAAAGCCTATCGGGCTTTAACATTTCTAGCCCAAGATGGTCATCCTGGGCTAGAAGTTAGATGGAAATTCATTTTGGCGGCATTTTATACTTCCGCTAAAGCTTCAGCGATACGCAGATGGTCAAAAATGATGACAAAATACATCATGACGATAGGATTAAACATAGGGCTGTGTAGTTACAAATATGTTTTTAAATCACTTCTATAGCAAAGATGACTTTAGAAATGTAGAATTTGCCAATTATCTTAGCGATTTGATCTTATTTTTCATTACGACGAAGTGTTTAAAAACGCAAAACAACTTCCGGATAAATTCAACTACACGTGGCAATCAGAAACAGAGGCAAATTATCCAATGACGATAAAATATTTTCGTCCAAATGGCATCCGGTATTCGGTGATGCGGTGAATGATCTGTCTTTTCTGCTTACTCGGGGATACGGCGTAAATGCATCTCTGCAAGTCGTTGGGAATAGATACCGATTGAATAAAAGACAGCGCAATGCCATATCCAGAATTGCCTGTAGCGAAGAGGAAATAAAAATTCGTCACCAGAAGGAACGCCACGCAAGCGATCTTGAAAATAGAATAATTGAGATCGACGGATTCAACCTTCTAATTCTTATGGAGAGTCTGCTATCGGGTGCATATGTATTTAAAGCACGCGATGGATTGTATCGAGACGTCTCCAGTGTTCATGGATCTTACAAAAGGGTAACCAAAACAGAGGAGGCGATTCTGATCATTGGCAATGCCATTAAAGCACTAAAAGTAAAATTGGTGAAATGGTACTTCGACCAACCCGTTTCGAATAGTGGTAGATTAAAAACGAAGTTGTATGAAATCAGCACTGCACATGATTTTAATTGGGAGATAGAATTGGTGTTTGATCCTGACAAGGTATTGGCCAAAAGCGAACATATTGTTATCTCATCGGATGGATGGATTTTGGATCAGGCGGATCAATGGTTCAATTTGGGTTCCTACATTATCGAAAATCTGGAAATCAATGCTGATAATATACTTGAGGTATAACTTATTTCGAACCTGATTTCAACTCATTCAAAAATCCTTTTAAGTCTTTGATGTTGTAACTTATCTTTCCGTCATGAACAATCAATGGAGTTCTGAAACTGCCGCCTCCAAAACCACTGGCTTCGAGGTATCGGAACGCTTCTGCATTGTATTCGTCATTTTGATCCATGTTCTTCTCAACAAATGCGATATTGTTAGATTCGAGAAATTCTACCGTATAATTGCAGCGTCCACATTTGTTTATAGAATATACAGACACTCCCTTCGCAGAACTTAATGCCGGATCATCCAACTCAAAATTCTTTACTTCAGTCAACGTTGAAGAAGAACTTCTCTGGGTTGACTTTTTTGACGATTTAGTCGTCTTGGTCAGCGAATAACCATATTGAAAAGATGCAGTTTCGCTCTTGTCTCTTTTATATCTTCCGACTTCTATCGTTTGTTTTTTAGGGATTAAAACTTCAATTTTGTTGGTATTCCCAACATCATATCCCTTGGCATCCAATTCAACTGTAACGGTAACATCACTATCTTCATTATTTGTAGCCATCAAAACCACTTCTGAGCCCATATCTTTAGCTTCGATTACTACATCTTGCGCCGTTGTTGATAATGAAACAAATAGCAGAAAAACATATACCCAAGAATATCTCATCGTAAATCCATTTTATTGGCACAAATATAACGAATTCGAGCGTAGCCTATTTTAGAAAATCTTTTAGAATGAATTTCCATTCTTCAATTCAAGACTGATTGTACTGCCTCAAAAGAAAAAGATTTTTGCATAAGATCTAAATTTTTTCAGCTTGGGGTCATTCCAATACCTCCGTTAAAATTGACGTTACAATTTTGATTGCGACCGAAGGATCAATATCATTCCTTACAGTAATATAGATCATACAGCTTCCATAACACAACGAATGGATTTATGGTATTTTTATTTTTACTAAAATACATTGTAATTTAATATCTTTTGATTCGAATGGATTAAAGAAAAAATCTAGCTACATGGACTTCAAGGCAGAACACTTTCTTAAGGCAAAAACAAGAGATGATCTTCTTAAAATTGCCAAAAAGAACAATATCTCTATTTCCCGAACGCTCAACAAACTCCGATACGAAGCGGAATTAGTGAAGCTGCAAACTGAATTTGTGAACCTGCAAAAATGGATTGCTGAGAATAATATGCGTGTTGCTGTCATCTTTGAAGGTAGGGATGCAGCAGGAAAAGGAGGTTCAATCAAACGGTTTAAAGAGCACCTCAATCCACGGACTTCTCGAGTTGTGGCGCTCACCAAACCTACGGAAGTGGAGAAGGGTCAGTGGTATTTTCGCAGATATATAAAAGTACTTCCCAATGCGGGCGAAATTGTTTTTTTCGATCGTAGCTGGTACAACAGAGCTGTAGTAGAACCGGTAATGGGCTTTTGCACCAAACAGCAATACAAGAAGTTCATGGAACAGGTTCCTGAATTCGAACATTTGTTGTATGAAGACAATTTAAAAATTATCAAATTCTGGTTTTCCATTTCAAAAGAAGAACAAAAAAAACGTTTCGATTCACGATTGAGCAATCCGTTGAAACGATGGAAATTTAGTCCGGTAGATATGAAAGGACAAGAAATGTGGGATGATTATACGTATTACAAAGAACAAATGTTTAGCAAGACCCACACCAATTTTAGTCCGTGGATCATTGTAAAAACCAATGATAAAAAAGAAGCGCGTCTCGAAAGCATGAGATACGTATTGTCTCAATTTGATTATAAAGGCAAAGGTGAATCCGGAATACCACTGTTACCAGACCCCAACATCATTATGCGTTATCATCGAAGTGCCATCCAAATTGATATCTAAGAAGAAAGGAATATGAACGATATAAAATTGACTCCGGAAGAAGTTGACATGCTGAACTCCAAGATTGGCTTGCACACGTTGTTGAAAAGCAAAAAGTATAATCTAAGAAAGATCCTGGAAGAGGTGAAATACATTCTTGAACTCAAAAAGCAACAAGAGGAATTGATCAAACTCCAAAATTGGGTAATCGAACAACAAAAGAAAGTTGTTGTCCTTTTTGAAGGGCGCGATGCTGCTGGAAAAGGGGGTGCCATTCGAAGGATTACGGAATATATAAATCCAAGGCATTTTCGAATTGTTGCTCTGAATATTCCCACGGATGATGAACGCAAGCAGTGGTTTTTTCAACGATACATCAATGAACTTCCAAAACCTGGTGAGATCGTATTCTTTGATCGAAGTTGGTACAATCGGGCAGTGGTAGAGCCAGTCAATGGCTTTTGTACCCAGGAAGAATATCTAATTTTTATGGCGCAAGTAAATGAATTTGAAAAGATGCTCATCCAATCGGATACATATTTAATCAAATTCTATTTTTCGATTTCCAAATCCGAACAAGCAAAACGGTTTAAGGAGATTAAACACAATCCATTAAAACGCTGGAAAATGACACCTGTAGATGAGAGAGCTCAAGAACTTTGGGATGAATACAGCGCCTATCGAAAAAAAATGATTGACCATACCAATACGGATCACGCACCATGGGAAGTGATTGATGCCAATCAAAAATCAAGTGCCCGAATGCATGCAATAAAGCATATGTTAAAGACAATTCCTTATGTGTGATTGGGGCTATTTCATTAGATGGAGACTGAAAGAGGGTGTATGGATAAATCGATGCGCGCTAGAAACGACTTCCCTATGGGTCGATCTATTTTATCTCCTGCGTGGTTAAAATAGGTGGGATCTCGCTGAGGTCTTTTAATACTTGGCTCCTGATAAATCTTTTTTGCAATTAAAATCCCTTAAGCTAACTATACACCTTTGAGCATGCTGCAACAATTGGCATTACAAATGAATCCTTAGCCTCCAATTCGTGACTTTTATTCAATATTCAAAATTAGCAAATGGATGATCTGATTTATTATAATTTACAATATTCCCACCATTACTTACATTGATGATCGGACCAAAGGAGCAGTTAGGATGAAGAACATAATTACCACTCACTACTTGACCATCATCTATAAAGTCTTGATTTGGACTGATTCCATTTCGATTTGTATGATTATTGACAATAAAAGAGGCTGAGAATGCTGCATAGATGCCTACATTGGTATTGGCTTACATGAATTATTCACTATATGATTATCTGAATTGGTAGACCTTATTCCTACTCGCTCATTATCATTGACTGTACAATTTCTGATTATAAAACCACCTCCCACTCGAATACCATTTCCGTAGCTCGATAAACCTGAGGCAGTAGTTAAATTGGGTTGATTTTCGCAATCATTATCGAAAATACAAAACCCATTTCTACTCGCTTTGGATTTCTCTGAAATGCATGCAAAAGACAAGTCAAATCCATTGCCCCCATTCCTGTATGCATTGCATTCATTTAATATTGCTCTACCTGCAACATCAAATCCATGAACCTCATTATTATATGCCGTACATCCTTCAAAACGATACCCTCCACCTACTGAAGTTTCAAAACCGTCATCCTTATTTTCATAAGTCACACAATTTTCCACGATAAAACCTCTATCAATTAAGAATCCGATATATCCAGCTACGCAATCCACAATTACATTTCGTCATTGGCCCTTAATCCGTGATCCCCATTGTTAGAGAGTTCACATTTCTTTACGGTTAAATATCAACATCATATTTAGTAAAATCTTTAATCCCTTAAAACAGAATTAAATACTCTTTATTTAGCTTTAATGATATAATTGACCGTAAGGAATGGAGGCATATTCTGGTGTGGTAGCGTTAAGTTTGGGTTGCCAGTAACTCCACCCCAAGAATCTGTTTGATATGTTTTATTTGCATTATGATCTGGAGCGGAGGCACCTAAATCAGAATAATCCTGTCCTTGACCATTTTCATGACCCTCTCTAAATCCAATAGTCACATCATGCGTATGGGCAGGGATATTCTGTACATTGAGTACGACCGTTTCGATACCTCCAGTAGAGGTCAAAGGGTGATTAGATCCTTCATTTCGTTCTCCAGACCCCAAGGCAAAACGACCGATGAGGTCTGGTAGTGTATTCCCTCCCAATACAGTATTTAATGCAGGATACGTTGTAGCATTAAATGTTGTACCATCACAAATCAACCAACCATCTGGTGGCGCGCTGGTATACCACATCATCATAGCTCCGACGGGTACGGCCAATTGGGTAAGATCCACCGTATTCCCCCCTGAGATTGTAATGGATTGATCCGTATCATTGTATGAAAGCGTTTGCTCATCGGTGTTGATACTAGATAAGTCAACCGAGTTCCCATTTTCAATGATAAGTACATTATTACTGCTGTTGAAGTCTATCTCTTGATTATCCGTATCTGTATTGGTATCTATATCGCTAATATCAATAGTATTTCCATTTGAAATGGTAATACTTGTGTCATCAAACGATAGCATTTGCTCATCTAAGTCTTGCTTTTCTTGCCAAGTGCCTACTCCAGAGGCATCACTGGTCAAAATATATCCTGATTGCTCATTTCCGTCTTCGATCTTAATATTCCCAACAATATGTAATTTTTCGTCTGGGGTCATGGTACCAATTCCTACATCATATCCATTGCCCAATATAATAGTACTGTCTTGAGAAACTCTTGTGCCTGCTCCTATAGCAACTACATCATTTACATTTACACTTACAGCTCGAGCTTCGCTACCGATAAGGATATTTCGACTCCCTGCACCTCCATTAGTGCTAGTGCCTCTACCGATTCCAATATTGTCACTTCCTGTGGTAATAGAAAAAAGTGAGCTGAATCCTATCGCAATGTTATCATGACCAGTTTTATTCCCACTTAAGGGGCCATCACCCAATGCAATATTTCTTTCTCCAGAAGTATTGCTGTCTAATGCAGAATCTCCAATTCCTATATTTCTATCCCCAGTGGTATTTCTATTCAAAGCAAAATCTCCAAGAGCAACATTGTCGTCACCTGAGGTATTCCTTTCCAACGAAAATCTTCCAAGGGATATATTGTTACTCCCATCAATATTTGATGCCAGAGCATCCCTCCCCAACACAATATTTTCATCACCACTGATGTTTTTAATCATTGATCGATCCCCAATGGCAATATTACCATCTCCGGTACTATTGGACTTCAAGGCTTCCTTGCCAATGGCAACATTTTTTGTTCCGGTGGTTAGGGAATCGAGCGTCAGGGTTCCAAGCGCGATATTTCCACCTCCAGTAGCAGTTGAATTACCGGCTGCTTGACCTATGAAAACATTGTCATTATTAAACACTTCAATGATTCCATCGCTTATTTTCATAAATTCTGTCCCCGCTATATCAAATCGAATGGCGTCGTCATTGTTCCCTTCTTCTACTTGGATCTTGGTATCGTCATCTCCATCCGAAATTTCATCTTGGACCGTATTTACACCTGAAATATCGATGCTATTGCCATCCTCTATGGACAGATTCATGCCATCAAAAGAAAGCATCTGATTGTCCGTAATACTCCCTAGGGATTGCCAAGTAGCTTTACCATCTGCATCACTGGTCAGTACATGTCCGTCTTGTTGATTGCCATCTACCATTTTGAGATTCCCAACTATGTGTAGTTTTTCATCAGGAAAACTGGTGCCGATTCCTACACTTATGCTGTCGATTTCTCCTAAAACCAAACAGTTATCACAGCCTACCTTCGCTTCCGTTCCAATTGCTGTCGCTTTTCTAAGGTTAGAGGATAAGACATCGGAACTATATCCTAATGCGCTATTTCCATTTCCTTCAATATTCTCGTTTAAAGATTGATGTCCAAAGGCAGAATTATTATCTCCAGTAGTATTGTATCTCAATGATAAATTCCCGAATGCCGAATTATTGTCTCCCGTTGTATTTCCAGTCAGAGATAAGTTACCAACTCCCATATTCTGAGTACCTGTAGTATTAGTTCTCAAAGCAAAATTCCCAAGTGCTACGTTATGATTTCCAGAGGTATTATCATTGAGTACAAAGTAACCAAGCCCTACATTATCTCTACCTGTAGTATTATCCATCATTGCTCGCACCCCTATTGCTATATTTTGTCTACCACTAGTATTCTTCAATAGGGTTTGATCTCCGGCACCAAAATTCGCTTTGCCAGTGGTATTGCTTTTAAGTACGTCCTTACCCAAAGCAATGTTGTGATTTGCTGAAGAAATAGAGTCCAATGTTGAAGTACCAATACCGATATTGCCTATACCTGATGCATTGCTTGTACCACTATTCTCTCCAATGAATATATTATCATTGTTATTTATGACTTCAATTCTATTTTGTTCCATTTTGATGCGCTCTACGCCTTCTATATCAAATCGAATGATATCATCGTCTGCAGACTCTTCTACTAGGATCTTAGTATCGTAATCATCGTCTGTAACAGCATTGCTTGTTGGAACACTTCCCGTAACCTGAAGATCCCCATTGATTCTAACCAGATTATTGTCGAACTCACCGTAGATCAAAGGGGAATTTGTGTCACTGTTTTCAATATACAATTTATTACTACTAGCTGAAGCTTTTGATCCAGATTGATACCCTAGGAATACATTTCCATCTCCTTCATTACTCTCACCCGATCTATGGCCTATCATTACATTGTTTGACTTGTCATGTGGAGATAACCCGTATCCCGCAAAACCCCCTATTAATATATTATGATCACCATTTTCATTGTTCAACCCAGCGGTATTACCAATACCAATATTATCACCGCCATTCATATTGAAACGTAATGTAGCCGTTCCAAGTGCAACATTGCGGTTACCACCAATATTTTGTTCCAACGAAGCTGTACCCATTGCCAAATTAGAAAGTCCCCCTTCATTGGAAGTAAGAGAATTGTTTCCTATCGCTGTATTGCCGGCGCCTGAAGTGTTGCTTTCACCTGCATCCTGACCTATAAATATATTATCGTTATTATTGACCACCTCGAATCTATTCTGTTCCATTCTGAAGTGCTCAACACCTTCTATATCAAATCGAATGATGTCATCGTCTGCGGTCTCTTCTACTTGAATTTTGGTATCACCATTCACATCTTTCAGTTCGGTGACCGTCCCGGCGAGCAGCTCCAACCAGCCGATACCATTAAAATAGTAAAATGCATTATTCGTCTGATCAAAAACCATAAGTCCTTGCGCTGGATCAAGGATGGTCTGTCTCTCTACCGCCGTCATCCTCGGAATTAACATCCCCTTCGTATTACTCTTGACATCCAACATGGCTGATGGATCAGGGTTCGTACCATTGCTATTTATACCTACTTGTGCAAAGGAATGAATAAAAGAAGAGATAAAAATTATGAAAAAAGCTAAACTTCTAGACATGTTTTTGTTTTTAAAATTAGTATTTCACAAATGTATTTAAACCCCTATTTCGAGTCTTATATTCTATGTGGCATAATGTGACATTGCTGAAAAATATGCGCTAATTCGCGACATTAATTGTAGGTAATCTAATACTTTTGAGACATGATATTTTGGAGAAGGTTTAGCTTACTATTTGTCCTGCTAGGGTGCATAAACACAGTGCACGGACAAGACAATATCGACAGCATTTTCACTCAATTTGACAACATCGTTTACAGTGACATTTATGTAGCATCGGATCTAATTGCCGAAGCTGAAGTGTTGTCTATTTCGAAAGAAGAAAAAGCACAACTCTTCAAAAGAAAAGCCATTGCAGCCCGAATAAAAACGAAGTATGAGGATGCATTGAATTACAATCTTGAAGCATTAGAATTATTCAAAAAAAAAAATGATCAAGAAGAAATCGCCGAGATCTATCATAATATGGGATTTCTCATGCGGTATATTGAAAATTATGAGCAATCCCTTGAGTACTTTCAAAATGCAATTAATCTCAGAAAATTATTAGGGGATAGTACTAAATTGGCACAAAGTCACCGAGAAATAGGTGTTATCTATCGACGGATGGAAAACTTTGAGAAAGCGAAATACCATTACGACTTAGCGGGGCAATTATTTGATGCCGAAACTGATAAAGTAGATGTGATTACTTTACAAGGAAATTATGCGTCGATGTATTTTAAACAAAGGGAATACGACTTATCAATTGAAATGAATAAATCAGCTATTCCTATCATCAAATTGACTGAAGACAAAAAATCCTTAGCCACTAGATATGGAAATATAGCTACTGCTTACAGATTATTAAAACAATATGATCAGGCAATAACGTACGTAGACTCGGCTATGCATGTTTCTAGAGAAGCACAATTGCTAGAGCCTCTTACCAGATATTACTATCTAAAAGCTCGAATACGGCATAAACAGAAAAAATATAGAAGATCTTCCAACTGTATGCGGAAGTATAAAAAGCTTAATGATTCCCTTATTGCCAAATCCCGATTGGTAGCCGTTGAAGATCAATTAAAAGCGTTTAAATATGAAAAGCAAATTTTAAGGGATAGCATCCAAACTGCCAATACTAAAGCTTTATTGGAGAATGAAGTCAAACTGGAGAAGCTTGAAAAGAAAAACATTTTATGGATTTCACTGCTCATTGGTTTCATATTGGTATCCGTATTGCTCTGGCAGAAAAGCAGAATAAAAATGACCAATCTCCAACTAAAAAATGATCAACTATCTGCGAAAATTTTGGAATCACAATTAAAAACCACCACAAAAGAGAATAAACGATTAATCAATCAAACGCAACTTCAATTAGAATTCAAAAAGTCTATCATAGAGAAGGTAAACAAGATTTCCGAAACAAATAGTAACTCCTATAAAAATGTAAAAGAATTAAAGTTAGAGTTACTAGATCAATTGCGTGTCGAAAATCAATCCAATTTGATCAACGAATCGTTTGATAATAAGCCTAGTGAGTTTGAAACTTTCCTCATAGAAAATTATCCATTACTGACTCAGGGCGAAAGAAGGCTCTGTTTTCTGGTTAGAAGCGGCCTCAACATCAAAGAAATATCACGTATAAATCAAACAACTTCGAGTGCAGTCCAATCCATGCGGTACAGGATCAGAAAAAAGATGAAGCTTCAAAGAGGTCAAGAACTACAGGCGTACTTGAATGAAATTTTTTGAGGGCCCGTTTAGAGTTTTAGCTCCTAGCTGAAAAGTTGGAGATCGATGACTTGCAAAGGAATTAACATTATGTGTAACTACACAGCCAGAATATTATTCTAAATAAAAAGCCTGTAAGTTTGACGAAAGTCTTTTTTGGCGGCATTTTTGGTCAAAAATGATGACAACATATATCGTGACGATAGGATTAAACCTGTGGCCGTGTAGCTACAACATATCATTTCCAAATTCTAATCCATTGATAATCTGCGAATTATCTTAACATCTGGAGCTGGACTCCATATCCACACACCCATTCAGACATGACACCTTAAAGTAAAAGAGACCTCTGAGAGACCATAATATTGTCAGTCTCCAAGAGGTCATTTTAAGTGAGCAAAGCAAACTAAATAAAACATATCTATCGTTGCTGGCTCTCCTTATGTTGTCATTTCCAAGTTAATATCCTAAGTTATACTCGATTCGTAAGGTGTATTTAGATTATCAATGATGTTCATAACTAGCGAATCAAAATACTATCCTAAGATTTAACCAAACCACTTGACAACTATAGAAGTCGTTTAAAAACATATTGTTAATTGTCTTGAAAGTCATTGAAACACATATCTTCAGCTTTTTCTTAAGCTAGGAGCTAAAAGCTCTACGCGTGCTTTGGCTATGAACTTCAAAAAGAGCTTCGATCTGAATTCCAAGCACTTACAATTCATTTTAACATACATTTTTAAACGACTTCATAATTTATAACTCAATCCCATGCCTAATCTGTAAATCAAAGAATGCTGCCCCAAATCCTGCGCTGCTGCATTCCCGTGATTTTGAAACGAAACTCCGGCATTGAGATTTATAGCTAACTTTTCGGAAAGTTGGTATTGCAGATAGGGGTTGAATCTCAAACTGAAGAAGTTTTCAAACTGTCTATTGCTGGTATCGGAATACTCGACGACGGTATTATTTCTTCCCAGGGCTTTTCCACGTTGCAATTGTATCAACGAATAGGAGACACCAAAAGAAGCTCCAAGACTCCACGAACCAGAAAGTCTGTGATTGTAGGAGATGTCTATTGGAATCGTCAATGTTGACAACTTATTATGATGATTTACGGTACGAATACGTTTTGCCTTTCTCAATACCTGCATTGAATCAAATGCAGTGGTATCGCTGGATAAGACTGCCCTCAATCTGTTTTCGTATCGATTAATTTCAATACCCCCGCTGATCTGCCAATTGCTATTCAATTCATAACTCAAACCTACACCAAAACTATTTCCAACCTGGAGGGCTCGTAAGGAGTCATTGGCTTGTGCAGCAAATAATTCTGAATCGCCTTGATCCTGATATCTAAGATCAAAAAACGTTGCGGCGGATTGAATATGGATACTCCATGGATTTGGTCTATCCACCTGAATTATTGGATTAAATACTTCGGGAATAGAAATCGATTTCTGCTCTTTTTCTACCAGAGTAGTTATAAAATCAAGCTTGCTTATTTCGATTGTTGATCTGCCTTCCAAATCATTCTTGGCTATTTCTTTGGTATCAAAGATCGATGCCAAAGTCTGCATTTGATCCTCAGCAAGTGTACCAGTTGTATTTGCACTTGAAGAAATATCAGATTCAATTGATTCCGGCAATTGAGATTCTGTTGACTCTACCAAATTGACATGGACCTCATTTTGAGCAACTACCTCCTTAGTCTTTGATTCGTCATTTATAGCTGCAGGAATATCATTTTTAATCGTTGCCTTTCCGGATTCAAGTCCATACTTTTCTCTTGTAAATGATGATGTAGAAATCAGATTGGAGCTGCTCTTATTTTCTATTTTTTCGACATCAATACGCTCTGTCAACGACTTGCTTATGGCTGATAATGCATTTGATCCCGTTATGTTTTGATCAATAGGTGTGGAAATTTCTGAATCTTCTTTTGCTAGATTTACTTCTAAAGATGATTCTACGTTTTCAGTGTTTTCGAATGTGTTTAATGCGGTATCTGTATTTTTATTCGTAAAATTCTTGTTTGACGTTATTTCAGATTGAAGCTTTTGAGATTGCAAGTGAACTGTATCATCAGAGTTATTGGAATTCGTAGTTGTCATCATCCAAATTGTTGATGCACCGATCAACAGTACGCCCAGAATCAACCATTTCCAGTGGAGGTATGCATCAATTTTTCGTTGTTGAGGAATAGCTTCGGAAATCTGTTCCCAAAGAGGATCTGCCTGAACTCCTTCCATAGAAGACTCTTCCTCAAATCGCTTTTTGTATTCTTTTTCAAACCATTCCATCATACTGTTCTTTTATTCCTAACTGTTTTCAACTGATCATCGATTTTAGTGCTGTTCTATTCGAAATCCATTCTCTGGCCCGTGCGAGGCGTTTTCTACTTAGTGTAGATTTGATATTCAATAGCTCGGCAATCTCATCGTGCGAAAATCCATCCACAACAAATAAATTGAAGACCTGAAAATATTCCAATGGCATTCTGGATAATACTTTGAGCACTTCAGCATTAGTGAGCCGTGCAATAATATTCGGGCCGATCGGTATTTGGTATTCCGTATCTGATAATTCTATTTCTTTTCGGGTTATCGTTTTTTGACTGTGCTGAATACAAGCATTGATCGCAATCTTGCCCGACCACGATTTGAATTCACCCCGTTTGCTATCAAATTGATCAATTTTGGTAAAAATCTTAATAAAGGTTTCTTGCAATACATCGTTTCGATTGGAAGAATAGGGCAGATATCTCCGGCATATGCTATTCAAATATGGCAGCAGCATATCATAAACCTTCCTCTGAGCTTGAGGATTTCGGTTTTTACATTTTTGGATGATGTCGTTACTTACATTCATACAGTTGATGTTGGCGAATGTACTACCATCCGCCAACATATTACACTATTTTATTCTTCGCATTCGCAATCTTCATTGACCGTTCCTGGTCCAGTTGCGGTCTGACAATTGTCACCAATATTCGCTTGCAATCCCGGACAATCCCATACATTTGAGTATGGAGTACATTCACATTCCAAATTAACAAATCCGTAGGTAGAATCTGGCAACATACAGTCCCATTCAAAATGCAATTGCAATTCCGGACAATCCCACTCTTGATCTACCTCGCATTCACAATTCTGATTAATGGTACCTGTACCTGTCGATGTCTGGCAAAAATCACCAATATTCGCTTGAATTTCGATACAATCATACCCAGTGTTGGAAGTTTGACATTCGCATTCTTCATTTATAAATCCAGGCACATTATTTACCAGACAGGTATCTCCTATGTTTTGTTCTATATCGGGGCAGTCCCAAACTTGATTATTAGGAACACATTCACAGTTTTCATCGATGAAACCCGGCCCTACTGCAGTCTGACAAAAGTCTCCGATATTGGCTTGCAATCCCGGACAGTCCCAAATGACACCAACGTCACAAATACAATTTGGTGTGACTACTCCGTATACACCATTGACCATGCACGTATCCCACACATTCAATTGTAGATCGGGACAATCCCAATCCGTATTCGAGGTCTGGCATTCACAATTCTCATTCACAAAGCCCGGTAGATTATTGACAACACAAGTGTCACCGAAATTCAACTGTAACCCCGGGCAATCAAAACCAAATACATTTGTCTCGCACTCACAATTTTGGTTGATCACACCAGGCCCGCTTGCCAACATACATGAATCACCAACATTAGCCTGGACATCTGGACAATCGTAAACAATAAAGTAGGGATCACATTCACATTCCAGATTGATAAATCCAGCAATGGTATCGATCATACATGGATCTCCTATGTTAAGTTGCAATTCAGGGCAATCCCATCCGGTTGTATCAATTTCGCATTCGCACTCCTGATTGATTATACCAAATCCAGCATTGACTTCGCAGGAATCTCCAAAATCAGCTTCTATCTCCGGACAATCGTAAACGATTACTGTTTCGGTATCATCTGAATCATCATCCGAGCAAGAGTAGGCTACCGCTGCAAATACGAGGATGAACAGGTAGCACAGTAATTTATTTATATTGGTCATTTATTTATAGTTTAATTTTTATCAAATTCTATTTCTTCAAACGCGTTATGGGAATAGTATAGAATGAAAAGATAAAATGTGACAGCTTCAGGTACATTTTTTTGATTTTTATTAAAAATGTGTAACTACTCAGGTAGATATTGATTCCATACATACAAGTCCGTACGACTTGAATATTCTAGCCAAGGATTGGAATCCTGAACTAGAAGGTAAGTGAAAGTTCATTTTAGCGGCATTTTTGATCAAAAGTGCCGCCAAATTACAACGTGACGATAGGATTGAATAAATGGCTGTGTAGTTACAAAAGTGTAAAGTAGATTAGTTCTTCGTTAAGACATTAGGATAAAAGAGAAAATATGAATTTTTGACGTTAATGGTTGATTTTGAATTGTAGAAATTCTAAGACTCAAAAGCAAGGGCATAGAGATTTTTCAAAAAAAAAAGCGATTGTACAGTTTCGCAATTCAAGCGATTCCGCAAAAATTCCTAATCGCTCTTATTCGTTTAAATACCTTAAAGTAGAAGTAGAAACAATGGACAAAATTTTCACTTTACCGAATGATTTGAATCTGGACCCTGGGCAATCCATTCAGCTCTATAACTACGAGATTTCAAATTCCAATCTAAATACCAAAATTAATCTTCAATCCAACGTAATCAGTTTTTTGCAAGAAGGTTCAAAAGAAGTTACGACCAGTCAAAAATTTCTCTCTGTAAATAATGATCATTTCTTACTACTCAAATCCGGTCATTGTCTGATGTCGGAAACAATTTCAAATCAGAAACGGTATAAAAGTACCTTATTGTTTTTTTCGAATGAATTGATCACCTCAATCTTGGACAAACATATTCCAAACAGAATGAACGAAAAAGAGGAAATTGTTATGAAAAGTTGTGCTTACGATACATATCTAAGATCATTTGTACAATCACTTCAGAATATTTCTTCGCTGGGAAAAAGGTCACAACAAGCCATTCTTCCTGTGAAAATTGAAGAATTGGTTCTTTACTTGCTTGAAACCAAAGGAATTCACTTTTTGCAATTTCTTATCAACCGTCGTTCTCAGAAGGAGGTGACCTTCAAAGACATCGTTGAAGCTAATAAATTCAACAAATTGACGCTAAAAGAACTTGCCTTTCTTGCACATATGAGTCTATCAACATTCAAAAGAGAATTTGAAAAACACTACGATTTATCGCCGATCAAATGGTTTCAAAACCAACGATTGGAACATGCCGCCCATCTGTTAAAAAACAAAAACCTTCGCCCTACGGATATCTACGATGATATCGGCTATGATTCTTTATCCAATTTCATTTATGCGTTCAAGAAAAAGTTCAACGTAACACCAAAGCAATTTCAACTAAAATGAACTTTTATCCACACTTTTTGAACTGAACTTCCACCTCCATCAAGTCTATCCCACCCTAAATTTGTGCTATAATTAAAAAAAGAATAGTATGAACAAGCACTTTTTGACTCTTATCTTTCTCATTGTTTTTTGTGGCCTGTCTCAAGGTCAGAATACCTTTACATTGAGCAGTACCACTCTGGGTGGTCAAACCACATCGGTAGAAGAATTCAATGGCTTTGGATGTACCGGTCAAAATCAATCTCCACAATTATCCTGGGAAAATGCCCCGGAAGGTACCAAAAGTTTTGCCATTACCATGTACGATCCGGATGCACCAACCGGCAGCGGATGGTGGCATTGGTTGGTATTTGATCTTCCGGCTGAAACCACCAGCATCCCTGTGAATGCAGGAAATGTAGAAATGAACTTAATGCCTTCCGGCGCCATTCAGAGTGTCACAGATTATGGAGCCAAAGGATACGGAGGTCCATGCCCACCTAAGGGACACGGATTGCATCAATACATCATAACCCTCCATGCATTGAAAACAGACAAATTAGGTCTGGATGAAAACACAAATGCGGCTGTTGTGGGTTATTACCTGGGCAACAATACAATTGGCAAAGCGAGTATCGCGGCGTATTACAAGAGGGACTAAGGGGTCGTTTTTTGAACAAAGTCTGCCATTTTATTGATTTACTCTGGCAGACTTTGTTCAATACGTTCTTTCCATGTTCGCACGCGTGTATCCAAATTAGGATTAGTACCGTATAGTATACGTATTGATCAATAATCCTTCCTCATATTGCTCAGAACTTATGAACTCCAGGGAATGATCTTTTTTGGAGCCTCCAAAGAGTTTTACACCGTTTCCGAGTATAAGAGGATTAAGTTTTATTCTCAGAACATCGATCAATTCATTTTCTAAAAGCCACCCCGCAAAATCGCCACCTCCACAGAGATAGACATCGGTCCTGGATTGATCTCTAATCTTTTTAATTTCATCAATATCCAATTCTTTAATGACAATTTTTGGATCCTGGTCTTCGAAGGATAAGGTAGTGGAAAAAATAAAGTGATCCATATGCGGATATGCTAGTTTTCCAGGCTGAAGTCCATATTTGTATCCAAATTCATAGGTCTTTCTACCCATGATCACAGTTTCAAATTCTTTTAGGTCATTTAAATATTTTTCGACTCCATTGCCCCCTGCCACAAATCCGCTGATATCTTCATCCACTCCTGCAATAAATCCATCAATAGAAGTTGCTACATAGTAAACTATCTTTCTCATAAAAAATCTTTAAGGGTTAAACTTATTTATGAAGTTGTTTAAGAACATATTGTTAATTCCTTTGCAAGTCATTGAAAGAAATAACTTCAGCTTTTTCTTAAGCTAGGAGCTAAAAGCTCTACGCGTGCTTCGGCTACGAACTTCAAAAAGAGCTTTGTCCTGTCTTCCAAGCACTCACAAATCATTTTAACATACGTTTTTAAACAACTTCTATATCTCAAAAAGGAATGGGTTTATCTTTTTTGAATGCTTGCGCTTTAGCCTACCAACCTAGTCGGATCGGCCCTAAAAATAGTAGGCTCGAAAGTCCATTTCGAAGTCTATTTTTATTTTGCTGACGTGATCATTTCCCTGAGATTTTAGATGTGATTGGTTTGTAGAAATTAAGAATCCAATCTATTTAGGGTGCAAATATATTTAATTCTAAAAAATGTGTGGTGTTTGTGCCTTAAAAAGTGTGCAAAACAAATTGCACTTATTCCTAAATGAGCTAGAGGCGTTTTGTGCAATTTGTTCTACACACTTTAAAAAATATCGGATAAGTAAAGTCATATATGTCTATCAAAAGTTTCATCGAATAATCGTCACATCTCCTTTCCTAAGATCAGCGCGTCCCTCAACATATTGTATTTCCAATGTATACACATACACACCCGAAACTAAATCCTGATCATTCCATCGACCATTCCAGGAGACTTCTTCGGTATCAAGATCTTGAAACACCAGATTTCCCCATCGATCATAAACGGACAATCCTAACTCACGTATGGCATTTGGATACTGATTGGTTATTGTGAAAAAATCATTGAGATTATCCCCATTAGGAGAAAAGATGTTTGGAATGTCTACACTCACACCTTCTTCTACCAGAAGACTAAACTCGTCTTCATCTGAACAACCTAATTCTGAACTCACCGATACTCCATAAATGAATTCTGATTCAAAAGCAGATAGAATAAATGGGCAATCCGCACATGTAGTATCTATATCTAAGGTATTCCAGTTGAATGTAGCGGGAATGGTACTCGTAATGGCTTGTAATTTAATCGTATCTGAAGAATTTTCAATTATTTCTCCCTCTAAATCCACAGTTACTATTTCTCCTTCTTCTATTATAAACTCAAAATCCTTGATGCATCCCAATTCATTGAAAATAGAAATACCATAATCACCTGCATCTAACCTTTCGATGCTAAAAGGGAATTCTTCGATTAATTGTTCTTCTCCATTAAAATTCAACACAAGCGGAGAATCATTATTACTTGAAATTTCAATCATTCCATTACTCTCCTCGAAACAAATAACATCCGATACTAAGATATCTACATCAAATTCGGGATAACTCACTTCTATTTCCTGAATCAAAGAATCACAACCTAACACATCTTTAAACACCACTGTACCAGAAGTATTTTCCTCATCAAAAGTTACTCCATTGATGATCACAACCTGGCCTTCGCATAACTCAAAACTTAACATATCCTCCGAAGGAGTTCGCACACTTATCACATAAGTAATTATAAGATCGCATCCATCTTGATCAATCGTATCTACAATTGTGGTATCGTTCTGAATTAAAACATCATCCAACCAAAGGTCACCGCTACAAAGTGTAGTATCTTTTTGATCTGTCAACGGTAGATAAACAGTTTCCACAACAACGATTGAATCACATCCCAATTGATTTTCAAAAAGGAAAATTTCTTCTGGGACAAATTCAGAGTTGCAACTAATTGCAGTGGTAAACGTGGTATCTGAATCGGGACAATTCGAACAAGAAGAAGGCGGTTCTACGTCAATAAATGTTGAACAAGTTATGTCATCAGAATCGGTTATTGTGAAACTCGTATTCCCTGATAAAATCAAATATGCCCCGAAGTTTACAGAAGAATTATAATTACCCGATGTATTATCTGGATCAGTTGCAATCCAATTGGATCCCGTATTGACACCGTTTACCAGAATATCAAATGTATACGTATCATCGCTGGAATCGGCTAGTGTCCCATTATCATTGCATAACACATTGGATATAGTCGCATTTATCGAGCAGATTGGAGTTGAACATGGCGCTGGCGCTTCGACATTGATCTCAGCGGTGCACAGGGCATCATCCATATCTGAAATGGTAAAACTCAAATCACCGTCTATGATCAAATAGGGACCGAAAGTATTAGCGTTATTATAATTACCCGTACTATTATCAGGATCGTTAGCAGTCCAGCTCGCTCCTGTATTCATACCATTAACTATCACTTCAACCGTATATGTATCGTCATCGGGATCATCGGGTGTACCATTATCATCACACAAGATATTCGAAACAGTACCCTCAATCGTACATTCTGGAGTTGAACATGGAGTAGGAGCTTCTACATTGATATCTGTTGAGCACATCGCATCATCCACATCTGTAATTGTAAAATTTAAATCACCATCTGCTATCAAATAAGGACCAAAGGTTACGATAGAATTATAATTCCCTGTGCTGTTATCAGCATCATTGGCAACCCAGTTGGCTCCTGTACTCGACCCATTAACTGTCACTTCAAATGTATATGTATCATCATCCGGATTATCTGGTGTACCATTATCATCGCACAAGATATTCGAAACAGTACCCTCAATCGTACATTCTGGAGTTGAACACGATGCCGGTGCTTCTACATTGATATCCGTAGTACACATCCCATCATCCACATCTGTAATCGTAAAACTTAAGTCACCATCTATAATCAAATAAGGACCAAAGGCTATGGTAGTATTATAAGAACCTGAACTATTATTAGCATCGTTAGCCGTCCAATTGACACCTGTATTACTACCTATAACTTCAACATCAAACGTAAACGTGTCATCATCTGAATTCTCAGGTGTTCCATTATCATTGCATTGTATGTTTGATACACTTGCGATTATGGTACACTCTGGTGTCGAACAAGGTGCAGGTGGAGGGACACTTATTTCTCCGCCACACGTAGAATCATCAATATCTGAAATGGTAAAGCTTATCTCACCATCGGTTATTAGGTAAGACCCAAAGGTAGTTGTCACATCATAGTTTCCAACAGTGTTGCCGGGATCATCTGCGATCCAGTTTGTTCCTGTATTATTTCCTGTTACAAAAACATCAAAGGTAAATGTATCGTCGTTTGGATCTTCCGAAGTTCCATTGTCATCACATTGAATATTGAATGTGGTAATAATAATATCGCAAATAGCCGCAGAACACGGTGGTGGGGGATCTAGCTCAATTAATGCCGTACACATCACATCATCGATATCTGTAATCGTAATGGATAGAGAACCATCTGAAATCAAATAGGAACCGAAAGTAGTCGTAGCATTGTACAAGCCAGCAGTCGCATTGGGGTCATTAGCCGTCCAACTGGTTCCTGTATTGCTTCCATTCACCTCTAATTCAAATGTGAATGTATCGTCTGAAGGATCATTCGGAGTACCATTATCATCACATTGAATAGTCCCCACCAAAGCAGAAATAGAACAACCTGGACTCGAACAGGGTGGCGGTGGGTCTATATTCACATCGGTAGTACAAGACGCATCATCAATATCCGAAATGATAAATGAAAACCCACCGTCTGCGATTAGATAAGGCCCTAAGGTAATTGTCGAATTATAAGAACCTGAACTACCGTTGGGATCATTAGCGATCCAGCTCACTCCGGTAGCAATCCCTGATACGTCCACATCAAATGTAAACGTGTCATCGTTTGGATTATTCGGAGTACCATTATCATCGCATTGAATATTGCTAATAATTGCATCTATATCACAAGGATCAACCGAACATGGTGGTGGGGGATCCAAATTGATTACGGTAGTACATGTAGGATCATCCACATCGGTAATCGTGAAATTTACGGTTCCATCCGTTATTAAATATGGTCCAAATACAATGATCACATCATAAAGACCTGCTGGGTTAATCGGATCTGTCGAGGTCCATGATGCTCCATTATTGGTTCCGCTCACGATAACTTCAAATGAAAATAAATCGTCGTTCGGATCATTGGGTGTGCCGTTATCATCGCAAAAAAGCTGAGGTACATCGGCAAAAATAGAACAAGGTGAATCTGAACAAGTCGGCGGTACAATTACATCAATTTCCGCAAAACACGTATTGTCATCCGTATCAAAAATCAAAAACGAAAGATCTCCCAACGCAATTTCGTATGGCCCCATTGAGATCGTTTCGTTATGATTTCCAGAACTCGAATTTATATCTGTAGCATTCCAGGATGTCCCACTACCACTTACCACAATATCAAAGAAAAAGACATCGTCGTTCGGGTCGCCTGGTGTACCATTATCATCGCATAATATATTGGAAACTGCCCCATCAATTGTACATCCGCTAGAACAAGGTGGAGGTGGATCTACCGAAAACGTAAACGTGCAGCTTGGATCTTCGTTGTCTGTCAACGTAATGGTTATTGTTCCATCAGAAATATCAAAAGGCCCAAACATTTCCAGTGTGTTGTAATCTCCAAATGTATTGAATGGGTCATCGGCAGTCCATCCCGAACCCAATTCGGTACCTTCTACATTTACAAAAAATGTGTATGTATCATCGTCTGATGTACTGGTTCCATTATCAAAGCAGGTAATATCGCTTACATTCACATCGGTAATCTCACAATCCGTTTCGCAAGGTGTAATATTCTCAATTTGAAAATCAATGCTGCAATTGGGGTCATCAATATCGGTTATGGTAATTGTAATGAATTCTCCCGGATTTAAGCCTATTCCCATAATGGTTTGAGCATTATCAACACCATAAACTCCAAATCCTGGAGATACCATACCATCAGGTGACGTTACTAAAAAGTTTGTTCCCAGATCAGTACCCGTAGGATTGATGATAAAATCAATAAAATCATCTGAACCAATCCCAGGTGTTCCAAAGTCATTACACGCAAAAGAGATTAAACCGGCATCGGTAAGCATACAATTCGATTCTCCACAACCGTCAGGCACCTCAATCTCGAAATCAAATGTACAAGTCGGATCATCATCTGCGGTTATGGTGACCGTAATAAAGTCCGCAGGAAGAAAATCTGAGATCTCAAAATCTTCAAATTGATCAAATAATCCAGTCGTCCCGGTAATCGTACCCACATCTGTAGTGATGCTGTAGCCTGTTCCCAAGTTGTCTCCCAAAGGAAAAATGGTTATTTCAATAACGTCATCAGACGGATCTCCGGGAGTCCCGTTATCAGAACATTCTACACTTTGTACAAAAACATCATCAATAATGCAGCCATTGCTACAAGCACCTGGCGAAAATAAAGTAGCATATCCTACACAATTTGGATTTAAATCATCCACCACTTCTATTCCGGTAACACCTGTATAAACGGTAAATGGACCATATGTTTGTGTACCATAAGGTCCCGAATCATTAATAAAACCATTACTTGTCCAGGAGCCACTGGTATTTATTCCTATTACTGTAAGATCTACCGTAAACGTATCATCGGTTGGATCGGTTGGTGTACCGCCATCATCACAAATGTAATTATCAAAACTGGCCACAACGGCACAGGGTTCATTATCACAATTGGGCCCCGGATCCAAATACAAAGGATTGTAAACACAATTTGGATTATTAATGTCAATCAGAGCTACATTAAATGGTGCATCAGCAAGATTGTAAGGACCTATTATAAGTGGCGCATTGTACGTTCCTGAAAAAATGTTGCCTCCTCCCGACACATTAAAATCCGGTCCCACATCAATGCCATCAACTGTAATTTCCAGCGTAAATGTATCGTCCGATGGATCTCCGGGAGTCCCGTTATCATCACAAATATATGCACCTAATGCAACAGGAAAAATATCACATTGAGACCAGGAGATCCCGGAAAATAAAACAATTATTAAACAGGTTAGGAGTTTAGTCGAACTCATGTTTCTTCAATGTAGTAAGCGCTGAATGAAACAAACATGTCAACGTTGTAACTCCAATCTAGTCTTTTTGTTGAAGAATAGTTGAGCTTTTCTTAATTCAAGTTTCAATAGAATGGAATAATACCTTGCATTGAAGGCTGCTAAAGGGACGTGTATTTTTTAACCACTAAGTAGATATGTTTGTCAAAATCATGAGCTGAGGAATAGTTAAATTTAAATGAACAAATTTTTTTAACTTATTAAACCCTCACCTCATGAGAAGTAAAAATACAAATGTAAATTTTGCAGGACAAACGATTTATGTAGGAATAGACGTGCATAAAAAGTCATGGTCAGTCACATTAAGAAGTGAACATTACCATTTAAATACATTTAGCCAAGATCCTGATGTGGATTTGTTGGTCAATTATCTAAATCGGACCTATCCTGGTGCATATTACAAAGCAGTTTATGAAGCTGGTTTCAGTGGTTTTGGAGCATGCAGGAGATTGTTGGATCAATGTGTAGATTGCAAGGTTGTACACCCGATGGATATTCCACGGAGCAACAAGGATAAGGTAATGAAGACTGATGCAATTGATAGTCGTAAACTTTGTAGTTTGTTGTTAAGCAAGGATCAAGAGTACATTCATATTCCAGACGAAGAATTGGAGTGCGACAGGGCATTGGTACGTCAACGCTACAGGATTGCGCGGGATCTGGCACGAACAAAAAATAGGCTCAAGTCTCTATTCTTCCAATTGGACATTAAGCTGCCAGAAGAGTTTGAAGGAATGGCATCCAGAAATTGGTCTAGGAAATATCTGGAATGGGTGGCAAATATAGAAGTGGTACAGCCTACAGCCAGATTAGTAATAGATCGATACATTGAATTAGGAAAGCTACAGAAAGAACAACTCAAAGCGTGTAAAAGAACACTAATCGAAGTAAGTAAAAAACTTCGCTACAAGCAAGATTGTGAATTACTATGCACAATTCCTGGCATAAGTTTATTAACAGCCATGACCTTTGTGCTCCAATTGGGAGATCTTCGAAGATTTAAAACATTGGATAAATTGTGTTTTTATGTAGGCTTGGTGCCAAAGGTGCATTCGTCTGGAGAAAGTGTAAGGACAGGAAAAATGATAAAGCGTGGTCGAAGAGCGCTTAAGGTACATTTGATAGAGTGTGCTTGGATGGCCATACGAAAAGACCCCGCTTTAACTTTAAAATTTAATGAGCTTGCTCTTAAAATGAATAAGAACAAAGCCATCATACGCATAGCCCGTAAGATACTGAGTAGAATACGTTATGTCTTACTGAATAAGGAACCATATCGAATGGGTATAGTACAATAAAGAAGAGGAAATTCAAATCTACCAGGCAAAGATGGGCTTAAATTTGCTAAGTTGTAAAGGGTAAATAAAACGGCATCTACCCTCAACTAGCTACGCAAAGCCGCCCTTGACAACATATCAAATTCATCCCAAGAGTTGCCTAAGAATTGAAATCCCAGAAATTTATTTGAACAAAATGGTATAGAAGAAACACATCAACCTCAAGAAAATTGAGAAGGGGAATAAGCGAAATCTAGTGACTGCAGCCCTAATAAAGGAAGACCGCTCCACGAAGACTACGCCCCCACCTCTCTAATATGAAAATCAAAGTGCAGCCATTGAATAAAAAGTGGACTGTTTATGGAAGACTGATTAAAGAGGATTGGTACATACTTAAATGAAAAATGCCAATGTCCATGAAATGTCTCATGGTCAAAAAAATAACTATGCCTTAAATGAATAAAATTGAAAGAAAAAATGAAAAAAATGGTACAAAAACTTGAAAGACAACATAGAAGAACACAATGGTAGCACAAGGGTTTCACAAAGATGGATCATGTAATTCCCCCACAATGTTAGAAAGGATAATCTCTCCAATTTCTAGGCTGCGCTCGAAAGGACAATTTTTTCAATCTTCAAATATCTCTATCCCTTCATAGAATGCGCCAAATGAAAAGAAAAATCCCATAAACGAATCTACTGGCTTCAACTGACTTCCGGCCAGGGGTCCCGCTACGATTTCACCAGACATGGTTATTCTATTCCCCAAATCATCTTCTGCAATGACGGGTAATTGATTGGCAACATGAGACAAATTCGAAAGATTTTGATTTTCAAAAGCAACGATGTAGTTATCAGATTTTGAACCAACGATCAAGATATCTGTACCATCAATTTGATCTTGAATTACTCTACTTTCTCCAAATAACTCTATGCTATAGGCGCGCTTCGTTTCTCCGCTTACAAGCCCCAAAACACGCTCTTTGGCTGGTAATCGATCATCTACAAAAGAGACGGGAAAAAGAAGTCGACTATTATTGGTTTGATAATCTCCATATGGATATTCGTCATAGTTTCTGCTGAATCCGGTATCAGTGTTCAGTACTTTTGAATCGGGATATGCCTTTTTCCAAGTCTTCCAACTGGTCTCGAAAATTGGGAACGTTTTAATTTCTTCTCCGGCCAAATCACCATTGACACAATCCAATCGAATCTGTGACCAATAACTGTCCGTAGCCCTGTCGTAAGGAATAAGATTTGTATTGTATAATTTGCCGCTCACCCCGAACGTCGTTTTCGTACCATTTATGATTCTATCCCATGCTACACCTGTACCCGTAAGCGGGCAATACGTCAGAGCAAAAGCAATATCATCAATCTCGTCATTAATTATTTCGTGCCAGTCAAGTATCGGATGCGGATAGGCTTTTACTTCTCCATTATGTACCACCCCAATAATCAAATCATTATCATTCAAAAAATTGACCTCATCGACATCATCAAATTTAGGATCGTCTACCGATGGAATTCCATCTTTACCAGGCCCACCGTCAAATATCTCTTCAGACGGAATCAGCCACTCGCCTCTTGTATTTTCACTGGGCTGTTGTGGATTGGTTTGTGTTTCTGATGATCCACAAGCAAGTAGGATAAACACCAGGAGAAATAGTATATTTTTCATATCACATCTTTTTAATCAATTAAAACTACGTTCGATTTCTGGTATAAATAAATTGTATTCCAACCGTAAAATTCGTTGTTATCTGTAGCCCATTCAAGTTTTGATAAATGGGAAGCTCAGTATACAATCGTATCGATTTTGACTTATCAGGAACAAATGAAAGACCAAAGGGTAAGCTCAACCATCTTCCCCCACTATTGGGTGCATCTGCTCCCTGTTCGCTATTGGGGTCTTGCCATCGTATTCTAACGCCAGCATCGGGAATCAAAAATCCAGCACTTAATGTATGCATGTATCGAAACCCGGTAACCACCATGAATTCATCTCCAAATGCAAAGCTTCGGCCATTAAAATTAGCAGTACTTCCAAATGAATCATTCGTCCCATTCCACCGATAATTTGCAATCACAAAATGAGATAAAAACGGAAGTAAAAAATCAGTTTTAGCATAGGAAGTACCTACCAAAAAATCCATGCTGCCACTACCGCTTTGCATATCCGGCGACAGTAATATTTGAGAAGATCCTCTATGACTGGTATTTCCAATCGGTAGATCAATTCCGGCAACTACATTTAAAGAATACAGTGATTTAGATAAGACATTATACTGCATCAAAAGACCCAAATCCCCTAAACCAAAACTATTTTGACTTTCGCTGGTGGTATTTCTTGAATGATGTACAAATGGAATCAAAGCAGAAAAAGCCCATTTCGAATTCAACGAGTAATCAAATTTCAAGGATGTGTTTTGACCATATCTTGATCGAGGGTCGTTCTCTAAACGGGTATTGTTATCTACAAGCCAATTGATGCTTCTATATTCATGATTGAGCTGAATGGAAAACGAATTTTTTTCTGAACTGGCAATTTCCATAAAAGTACTTATCGGCACACCGGCAGAACAGCACGTCTGCGCTTGCATATGGATTGCAATTCCTTGAAACATCAATATTGTCAGAAGCCGATATACCATCTAATGAGCGTCTATTGATCTGTAAAGTAGAGAAGATCACAGATTCAATTTGTCTTTGCAACAACCTTTAGATGCGGATGTTTAGGTCGATTGGTAGTGGAGTCAATTGGGAGACATAAATGATTTGAAGACCAACTTTGCTAAACGCCCCTTTTTTCCTAACCACAAGGGACACCAGGGTTTCACAAAGATTTCACAAGGATTAATTCTTTTACTACACCCAGAAGGTCTCCCTAATCCCAAATTCTCAGTGCTCCTCCGTGTCTTCTCCGAGTAACTCCGTGTAAGAATCTCCGTGTCCTCACCATTCTCACCAATCTTTCAAACCTCACCATTCCCAAACTCTCAGTGCTCCTCCGTGTCTTCTCCGAGTGACTCCGTGTAAGAATCTCCGTGTTCTCACCATTCTCTACACTCCTCCCTTCAACAAATTAATACTCACTGTTGCCAATTCTGAATTCGGAAATTTACTAAAATGTGCCTTATCCGGATAAAGCCCCGCTTCTGCTGCAATCGAATTAAAAATATCCACCTCTACTATGTACTGATCAGAAAATCCGTGGGTGGCATCGTAGGCAGTGGCAGCCGTTCGACCCAGGTTAGCGGCTGTATATTCCGGAGGAATGGTATGCAATTCAATAACCAACAAACCAAATCGCTGAACATAAGGAGCCCATTTTTTGAAATGCTCGAGCAGATTTTGTTCTACCTCTTCATTGCTGATTCTTCTCCCTCGATGCGCAAATGCACCAGTGCTGGTACTGGTCCTGACACTATGATCACTCTTTGGATCTTCCCAAATCCGGTTGTGGTCCAAAAAAGTGCGTACATTCAATAGATCTTTCAGATCAATGTTGTAATTATTTTTTAAATCATCGGCTAATAAATCGGGTCGTCCAATATCGCCCCAGATAACTTTGGCCCAGATATCGGCGTTGATAAGATTGGCCCGAGTCACCTTCAAGGCATCTTCGTTGTAATCTGCACCCACCAAAAACAGAGGATGATCTTCCAGCATTGTGCCTCGTAACGTGCGTTGCTCAATTACCTCAAACAAATGCTCCAAATAAGCACCGTTGCCACAGCCCATATCTACGATTCCTTTCGGCTGTTCATGAATCGGTTTATTGAATAGATCGATTATGATCTCATCTATTTTTTTGAAATACGCCTTATGTGCGCCTCCACTTCCCCACACATTCATCTTTCGGTCCACATGGATTTCTGAATGACCTTTTGGAACATCCCAAAGTTTATTTGGATTACCAAAAAGCAATTCGTCCAGATGCCGGAAGGTATTTTGATAGGAAACTGTAACGCCATAAGCACTTGCCCTTCTCGCAAAAAACAGCCCTTTATCGGTAAATGAATACGTCTCGTTTTTCTTTTCAAACCATCCCAAAAAGGAAAAGAAATCCAATAATGCAGCAAAGCTTTTACCTTCTTTATGAAATTCTTCCGGTCTGAAAGACGCCTCCATAAAATATTTGTGAAACATTCCATTCATTCCCAAAGCCACAATGGAAGGAGCTGTAATAATACCCTCCAAGTGTTTCAATATCTGGTTTTGAATTTCTAGCGTTTCGGAATTTTCAGAAAATTGGATTCCGTAATTCTTCTCGAACTTGTCAAATATTGCCTTGAGGTCCTGAAAGATTTCTTTACTAAAAATTCGGGGATGATAATTCGCAGATTTTCGCATGAGAAGTACTACATCCTTGTATAAATGACATAGCTCAAAAGCTGTTTTACTCTTGGATGTTGTGGAATAAATTATGCTATTCTTCGAATGATCTAATGTATAGGTGAGCCATCCCTGAGAACATAAGATTCGCAACGAAACATTGAGATACCCTTCATGTGCTTTGTACTTTTCTGAAAGTTCTGAAAGATTCACCTTCTCTGAGGAGATGAGGTCATTCAAAATCCCATTTTCCAACAATACATACGCCGTAGGAGCAGTCACCAATCCATCCAAATGACGAAATAGATCAGATCGATATTCTCTTTTTTGTTCTCTGGTTAACATACTTGTAAAGATTAGTAAATTGCTCAATCGCAAAATCGCTTAAACCGTGAAATCGCTTATTATGTAAAAATTGAAAACCGCGGTTAAGCAATTAGTGCAGTTCTGCGATTACTCGATTCAGCAATTCTCAATATTCATGTTTCCCTCGGGACCAACCTTTTTTCTGGAGATACTTAACACCATCATCCGCCGCGGGCTCTTCCAACTTTGTCCCCATGCTGTCATTCCAACGATTCAAATAACCAAAAAGTGCAATGACCCCTAATATTTCTACGATCTCTCCATCATCCCAGTGGTTTCTCATATTTTCAGCGATCTCATCTGTCACTGCATTGGGCATAGAGGACGCAGCAATTGCCAAATCAAATACTGCTCTTTCTGCATCGGTAAAAGCCGGATAGGTTTTGTATTCCCAAATATGATTCAACCGATCCTGCTCAGAGCCATACCGTTCCGCAGCACGTATCGCATGAGCTTCGCAGTATCTACATCCCGTAGTCATACTGGAAAGATAGGCCAACTCTCTTTTCAACGAACTGGTTACTCGGCCCTTATTTTCCATTACGGCCTTATTCATTTCTACAAAGGCATCCGAAATTCGTGGTCTGTGCATCATGGTAAATAGACTGTTTGGAGTGAATCCCAATGTTTCATCGTAAAAGTCCGCCATTTCAGCCGCTTTCTTGGAGGCATTTCTATCTAAAGGGTATACTAAAGGTCTTTTCATTTATTCTTTATTATCTAATTAATGGATTCAAGTGTCTTGGAAGGAAATAATTTTTTCCAGGCAGTGATTAACGCTTCATTTCCTTCTCGGGTACCGATGGTGATCCGCACACATTTTGGAGCTCCGAAACCTGCAACAGGTCTTACCATCACACCCTCATTCACCATTCTTTGCTCAAATTCTATCGGATCTAAATCCGGCTGCACCAAAATAAAGTTGGCCTGCGTTTTCCAATACGTAATTCCCATGGCATCGAATTGTTCATATAAAAATTGTTTCTCTCGATGTACCATTTCAACAGTTGAGTTGATATGTTCATCATCTTCCAATGCAGCCATCGCACCTTCCATACTTAATGAACTGATCATAAATGGAATTCGCAATTGACGAAGATACGTCGCAATCTCCACCGTAGAATACGAATACCCCACTCTCAAACCAGCCAGGCCGTATGCTTTTGACAGGCTATTGATTCCAATCACATTTTTGCCTTCGAGCACATAGGGAAGTGGACGGACGTAATCATCCGCATCGGCAAACTGAAAATATACCTCATCAAAAACCAAAATCACATGATCGGGTAAACCTTCAATCAAAGCATCAATCTGATGTTTTGGTATATGAGTCCCTGTTGGATTATTCGGACTCGTAACAAATACCAATCGCGTGTTTTCATGAATAGCATTCAAAATACCGTCTACATCCAGTAGAAAATTTTCACCTACTAATGGAATATCAATAGATGAAGCGCCTATCTTTTTCGGAAACTCGTGATACGGACCAAATGCCGGATTAGAGAAGATACATTCATCACCTTCATCCATAAAAGCCCGAATAATCAATTCAATATTCGCTACTCCACTATTGGTCGTCAGAAACTGATCCGAAGTTAATTGACCATCATAATATTGCTCAAGAGCGGTACGAAGTCTTTCATCCGAATTGTCAGGATATAAAGAAAGTGTATCTATGTATTTCTTAATTGCTTCGACTGCCTTAGGCGACGGACCTAACTGATTTTCGTTTGATGATAATTTAAAGATTTTCTTTCCATTGGTGTCTATTTCGGAAAGAGATTTTCCGCCTTTGTATGTAGATTTGTGTTGTAAATACGATTTAAATTTTATGGGCATTCTAGTTAGGTTAGGGCCATATGCAATGGCAGGTTTTTGTAAATCGAGTGCAAATATACAGTTAAATTATTCTTCCTGAATTCTTTTCAATGAAGCTGTATGTAATCCAAAGTACACTTCGGTAATTGTCTTCCCGCAAATTATAATTCGGCAAATGGTCAGGAGACACATTGCCTCGACTTACGAGGAAAAGAAAAGATAACTCTATGCATGAATTAAGTTTTTTGTAAGGCATTTAATGCAACGAACAAACACTTGTCATTCCGATTTAGCACGGTTCAACTACATTTTTATTTTATTGATCAAACAAATAGATATCTCATTTCGACCGAACAAAGTGAGTGGAAAAATAGCACTTTTCTTTTGACTTAAGTTTCGACCGAAGCATAGAAACCGGACCCCTTTTTCAAATACAATTTCAAAAAAATAATCTCTTACATCAACAAATTATTAACTGACTAAACAATAGCACTATCCCACAAGTTTCTTGGGTTATATTTGCACTTTTTATAATCTGTAAACAATTAAATGAACAGAACGCAAATACTCGATAATCTCAAATCCACAGATGATATTGATATCCTTGTCATTGGCGGAGGTGCTACTGGTCTTGGAGTAGCTCTGGATGGCATGTCCCGTGGATTTAAAGTAGCTGTTCTTGAAAAAGCAGATTTTGGAAAAGGCACATCCAGCAAGGCCACGAAATTATTACACGGTGGTGTTCGGTATTTGCAGAATGGCGATGTTGCTCTGGTCATTGAAGCACTTCGAGAAAGAGAGTTTGTATTGACCAAGGCGCCGCATCTTTCCAGGATTCAAAAATTTGTTATTCCGCATTATAGTCATTGGGAAGGATGGTACTATTGGGCAGGCTTGAAGACCTATGATATACTTTCAGCCAATCGAAGTTTGGGTAAAACAACTAAAGTTTCAAAGAAAGAGACGCTTAAGCTCTTGCCTAATCTTAAGAAAGAAGGTTTGAAAGGAGGTATCGTTTATACAGACGGACAATTTGATGATGCTCGTCTGTGCATTGATCTGGTCTCCACATTGAATAATGCAGACAGTTTGGTCATCAATTATTGCCAGGTGGAAAACTTCATTTATGGTTCCGACGATAAAATAACTGGTGTGGTCGCAAAAGATCAGTTGGCCGGAGATTCCTTTAAAATTAACGCAAAGAGTGTTGTCAATGCAACGGGAGTATTTGCCGAACAAACAATGGCGATAGAATCGGATGATACCGATATAAAAATTGTTCCAGCCAGGGGGTCTCATGTCGTGATCGATCGCTCTTTTCTACAATCGGATGAGGCTATTATGATTCCTAAAACCAGTGATGGGCGCGTCCTGTTTCTGGTCCCTTGGAAAAATGTTGTACTAATGGGTACTACAGACGTTGTATCCAAAGCGCTCACCATGGAGCCAAAAGCCACGGACGAAGAGATCGACTTTATCTTGAACAATGCTTCTCAATATCTGGAACGGGTGCCAACAAGAGCAGACATCCTTTCCACATATGCCGGATTGAGACCTCTGGCCGCACCAAAAAAAGAAGGGAAAAAATCCAAAGAAATATCCCGTAGCCACAAAGTTGTGCAATCAAAAGCAGGCTTATTCAGTGTGCTTGGAGGCAAATGGACTACTTTCCGAAAGATGGGTGAGGACACAGTCGATAAAATAATAAAGGCCGACATCTTGCCCAATAAAAAATCCAAATCCGAAGACTTGGACATTCATAATGGAAGTCCTAAAACAGAAGAGCCATTCGTTCATAGTTCTTTACCTTACTCCTGGTCTGAACTAAACCATTATATCGAAAATGAACTGGTAGAACATGCGGAAGATCTACTTTGCCGACGAACACGATGTATTTTGTTGAATAAAGAGGCTACACTTGGCATTTTGGAAAAGGCGATTGATCTTATTGCAAATTATCATGGTCATGATGAGAAATGGAAGAAATTGGAACGTACAAGATTTGCTGAAATCGCTACAGCATATTGATTTCCAATCTTTCTTGTTAGCAATCTAATGTTTGTCTCTTATACGTTGGACGCCTATCCTGATATCTAAGTGCTCCAATTCCCCAAAACGTTTTGACGTAGATAGACTTGTATAATACAGTATCGGATGAAACGAAGATTATACTTTTCAGAAATCAATTTAAAACCCATGCTGTCAACTAAAATGCATTTCAACACGTTTTTCTTCATTTCCATTTCTTTTGTTTTGCTTTTTCTAAGCTCCTGTGGCAAAGACACTATCATGATAAGTGAACAAGAGGAAGAGCTTGAAATTCCGGTTGAGGAGATAGAATTCAATGAAGAAACGCTTTTGTTTCAAATGGAATACATCAATTTTGCCTGGGTCTCCCAACATTACGGATGGTACGTCATTGACCAAGGAGAGGTTAGAGCATATAGTAATGTTCCAGAATGGCAAATAGCAGATGCTTCTGGTTATTTTGACCTGGATGCTTTGAAACAAAACTATGTCCAGGCAAATAGAATAATTGCTCACATTGATATAGTAGAATTAAAAAGAAAGCTCGCTTAATAGAAGGCACAATAGATGGTGAACTTGGAGGATTGGATTGTCCAGGGGCCGATATGGGCAGTTTCACCCTGTACTGTTATTATTGGGACAAAGAAAAAATTCATTACAAACAACAGTTTCTTTCCATGACGGGAGATTGTAATCAAGAAAACACAACGAGTGAGGCAAAAGAATTGGTCAAGTTTTTAACTCCGCTAACGAACTAACCGTGCCCTATTATGTTGTTCAGGAGTTTAGAAATCCGTCTTTTGTTGTATTGCTGCAAAAACACCAAATAAAGATTGAAAACAATATTTATCAGTAAAAACAACGCGATATACCACCATTTCAATCCAAGAAAAATGAAGATAATATTTACAATCAGTAAAAAATAAAAAGCTACCAAGTGACCTGCTTCCGATCCTGTCATATGGTTTTTTAAAATGTTCAATTCTTCGATTCCTGCTGAAGCTTTCAATTTCATATTTTTACTAAACCATCCCATAAAAGAATTTTTGATGAGCCAGCAAAAGGCTAGAATTCCAAGTGTTTTGGTCAATTCATCAGAGATATAATTCCGATCTTCAAACCAATCGACCTTTCGTTTATGCAAAAGATAATCTGCTATGATCTGACCTACAGCGTAGGAGAGAAAAATCCAAAAAACCGGGTTGTAGACGATTGTTTCCAAATCTAAAGGGTTTTCAATTCAAAGATGCAAGGAAAAATAACATGCACTATTTTGATGTTTTCGCACCTACTCATCACACCCATTTTGCTGTGCGTATTTCAGTATCCCTTGTTCTTTAATCGTACTCGTTGTATTAATCGAAAGTTCCGGAGCAGTAAGTGTGATTTGACTATTTTCCAAGAAAGAAACATTATCCAAAATAATCCGAACTCCTGCATTTAGTGAATGAACATCTCCAATGACTTTGTCTTTCAGGTTAAGAATATCAGGACATTGATACTCATCCGCACCAATATTCGGGAATTGTGCATTGCGTAGATCGCCATCTATATCATATAGTACCTCTGGATATGAAATTCCCTTACTTTTCGGACTAAGAATATCCAAGTGAAGATCAGTAGTCGATACAAAGCCTGGATCCAAAGAAACCGAATTGGAGTCCATTCCCGTTATGGATTGCCAATTATTCAATGTTGAAGCGGGAATGTTGTTCCAATATCCAAGTATTGAGCCAGTACTGTACAGATTATTATGATCAAGCATGGCATACGGTGATTCGCTATAGTTGTAGAAACTATAACCCCCACCAAAATTGGCAAGTATGTTGTTATTGAAATGTACCTCAAAACCCTGATAAAAGTTTAGAGCGCTTGAGGTTGGATCTGTATTGGTGATACTCACACTATTATTGAGAAATCTGGTGTAGGTTGCGTATAGATATATACCATGCCCTCTATCTGTTCCACCCAAACTCACAAAGTTATTGGATATGAGTCCAAAGTAGTTGTTGCTTCCCAAATAAAAATCAATAAACATCCCATATTGTCCATGGAGCACTTCAATCTCATTATTACTTATGGTTATTCCCAATCTTGCCTGATCAATCAGCAAACCAATATATAGTCTGTTGGTAGAATTTGTACTCACACTATTTCCATCAAAAATAAGGTTACTCTGATATTCCAATCGAAAGCCTCGGAAGGAATTATTTACAGCCTTGTTGTTTTTAATGACTGTCCCGTTTGTATAGAAATAATAATTACCAAGGAAACAAATTGCGTAACTCCCATCTTTAATTAAATTATTGCAAAAGACATTGCATGTATCTTGGGTAGCTGGAGAATAAATAACCGAAAAAGCAAAACCAGCACTCAATTTATCTACTCCATATAGTGCATTGTTGTAGAAAGAATTACAACTTGCTTCGTTTTGAATTCTTACCACATGTCCACCACTACCCGTGGCTTTAAAGGTCAAGTTCTTAAATATCAAACCATCTGCCCCATTTAAATTGAGTAAGATTTTTTGTCCACTACCTAAGGGATACGTGATGACTACATCCGAGCTATCTCCAGTTTCTGATTCAAACGCAACCGGCATGGTACATCCGCCGCCAGGAATTGGCAACAACTCTATCAATTCCGTATACGTACCACTCCGCAACGAAAAAGAAGTCGTATCCATCACCCCTCCTTTCACCAAAGCTTCTGTAGCATCGTAAATGGTTGGAAAATCAGGGTCAACTCCTCCAATAGTAAAGGTGCCTTCTAATGCGGTATAGATATTATCTACTGACAACGTATCATCACTTGAATCTATATCCGCAACATCGTTTGGAGATTCTACCCAAACCTTAAGCATATATTTTTGGATGGGTAAAAAATCAAATGAGCCCAGACTTATAGTATCTTTTTCGCCGGTCTGTAGTGCACCTGTCCAATGAAACACGGTTTGTAAGATTTCATTAACCTGCCATTGTATATCTACTGAAGTAAGTACAGTTGCTCCGGTATTTTGAATGGCTACCTCAATAGTATGACTTCCCTCTGCAAATGGAGCAGTGGGATAACTAATGTAAGATAACCCAGAATTGGTACCTACAGGGACAAATTCGTCTGCACCCAAGTCAGGCGGATTCATTCGTATTTCATCGTCAATATCATCCGTTACTTCATCAACCTGAATTCCCACACCATCCAGCAATGCCTTGTTGGCATGTAAATCAGTAGCGGATGCATACAAAGGATCTACGGATAAAGAGTTTAATTCGTGATTACTAATAGCCTGAAAATCCGAAAGATCGCTAATTAATTCTCCATTCCACTGCGCCAAAATACTTCCGTTCGTATACAAATTGTTATAATCAAAATCATTGGTAGATTCGGGATAAAGATGAGATGTAGTATAACCTCCTTGAGAATTGATAAATAAATTGTTTTTCACATCCAAATGTCCATTGCTTCTAAAACGTGCTGCACAACCTTTAAAAGCATCCGAACCATGAATATGAATGTTATTATGATAAAAATTATGGTATTCACAAGATTCAATATTAAACCCAAACCCCGTATTCTCACCGCCAACAGCAATAAAATTATTGGCCACAAGTCCCTTATTCCCTGAGTTTCCTTCAACATAATAATACCAGATTCCTGTTCCCCTATGTGTAATCTCAATTTTGTTTTGAATGATTTCACCAGGCTTGCCAATCGCAATATACATGCCAATGAAAAGTGGACTTAATGGATGAGAAGTAATCTGATTATTGTAGAACTTATAATCAGATAAGCCAAACGTTTGTATTGCATAATTATAATTTAGAAAGGTACACCCTTCAACTCTTGTATTCGTCTCCGTCTGAGTATGACTTGAGCCTTGGCCCCTTAAGAATAATCCAATATTTCCGTTTTCAAAAAAACTAGAGATAAATGAATTATTATTGTCTTTTGATCCATTGGAGAAAACATGAGCGTTGAAAAAATATATATCAGCAATGGGTGCCTTGAAGTGACAATGGCTAAATGTATTGCAATTGGCCTCATTATCTATTCGTACTACATTACCATAGTTTTTTACGGTTGCTTCCAAGGTAATGGATTCAAATCGAATGCCATCCGCACCATTTAGAAATAGCGTATAGTTCTCCTGAGTATTAGTATTACTATACGTCAAAACCACATCAGAACTATCTCCCGATTCCGATTGAAAGATTACTGGTACCATACAATTGCTTCCCGGGAATTCATTGATTACAATTTGCTCCGCATAAGTGCCAGGACGAACCAAAAAATGGACTGTATCCATGATGCCTCCAAGATGTAAATGATCTACAGCATCTTCAAACGTATTGAAGTCGGGATCGATCCCACCGATTGTTAATTGGCCTGAAAGAGATGCGTACAAATTCTTTACGACGATGGTATCGTTTTGAGTTTGACTGTCTGCATTTCCATTAGGGAAAGATGTCCAGGCTTTGATTTCATAATTTACTCCAAGTTGAAAATCATAACTTCCTACATCAATACTCAATGTATTCCCAGCAGACAAATTGCCGGTCCAGTTTGCGATTGGTTGTAATACACCATTTACCTCCCAATTGATAGTAACGTTAAGAATGGAATTCGAGCCAAAATTTTGCAGCGTCATATTAACATCCGCCAAACCAACCCCGAACGGCATGGCAGGTGAATTCAATGAAACCATACCGGCATCATCATCTAAAACGGAGTAGTCCGATGCCGTCAAAAACTGAACCTGATAAAGCATAAATACAACTAAAAAGATGGTTTTATACGGATATTTCATAGATACTTGAACGGTCTAGCGGTTTGTAATTCGATTTACCCAATAAATATATTGAAAGTTATCAATATTCTAGTGGACAAAATCTTTGTCTTTTCAATACTAAAACCACAATCATTATGCCCATTTTCCACAAGTACAATCAATCCTATACTGTCAATCATCACTAATTAATCCATTCTTCCAAACATTATCCTCACGGTTCGCTTCGAACAGCAAATAATTCGGATCTATTTCTATCCTGTCCACTTTCTCATTGAATTGAAAATTGAGGTTATTCTTAATTTCGGTGATTCGCAATCTGGTATTTGCAATGACATCTCCATCACCATCAAAAAATCCAAGTTCAATAAAATCATTCAATGGAAGAGACTTTTTGTTACCATCTAAAACTCGATTATTGCCGTAGCTTTTCTTTCCCTTACCATCCGCTCGAAATTTTGTAATGGATAGATCAAGACTTACATGAAACACATTCTTATCTTTTTTAAACTTAATTTCATTAATAGAATTATCGTACAGCGTGATGGTCTCGAACATATCATGCACGAGATATTGCAATGAGTCCTGAGTTACTTCCTTAATGCTTTGAACAAAATCGAATGAAGTGGCAAAAGGAGGCTCCGCATTCCTGAATCGTCTCTCAAACTTGGCCAAAGCAGTATTCAATACATCTTCACCCAGATATTCACTCAATGCATAAAGGGATAAGGATGCCTTCCGATAATTCAAATATTCGTTTTCCAAACTGGAATGAATGAGGGGAGTTTCATTCGCTTGTTTGGCCCTCTCTTGCAGATAAAGCTTGTGATACTTCTTCCTGAATTCAAGAAGTCTTTCTTCACCATACTTTATTTCGATGGCTTTCATTGCCAAATAATCTGCCATCCCCTCGGTTATCATTCTCCCTCCGGGAATATTGGCCGGATCCACTCGATGCCCCCACCAACAATGTGCTATTTCGTGCGCCGAAACAAAAAAGGGCATATTGAAAACATCGTTGTTGTGATCATGCACATCACACTTGAAGTAGGACTCCGAATACGGCATAATGTTTCCATGCACTGTAGCATACGTTCCTTTTGTTTCCGGATATTCCACTATGCGCATAGTATCAAATCCTAACGGCCCAAACCATTCGCTACAATAATCCATGGAAGTATTCAACCCATTGAAAAAATGATTGTCATTGAAAGTATGCACTGGATGTCGATACATTTCCAATACTTGATGCTTTCCTTTTTCGCTCAATTTTTCATAGCATCCGGAAAACCAGGACATAGAATATCCGATGGGATTTTTTGATTCGTAAATCTGATATATTCGATTCTCTTCCGTCCACTTCTTTTTCACTTCACCCATGGTAATCGGAATCTGATCTTCAGACGTACTGATCGTACATTGATAGGTCATCAGCCCCATATTATTTTCACTGTACGTGTAATCAAGCAGTGTAGTATCACTTGGTGAAAGCACTCGATTTGGGCGCTCCTGCAAATCGTATTTCTTACGCTGTTTTGCACTCGACAAAAAGATATTCCGTATGCCTAGTTTGGGCATAATTTGGTCCGTGATGTATGTCCCATTTGCAATTGCCCGACTGTTGTGATGAAGAAACGTATTCGGAAAATTTCGTACCTCAAAATCTATCTGTAAAGTATCCCCTTGCTGTAATCCGTTATTCAACTTTACTATGGTATAATTCAATAGATCATCTTCAATCAATACCTGATGAGGTTGCTTTACGCTTACCGTAGATATTTCTTTGAAGCTCTTCGCAATGATAACGGTATCTACGATTTGTTGCATTTTATTTATGTAGGTCAATACCCCTCCTGCAACAAAATCCTGGGTTTCAGGGAAGATGTTCATGGACATGGTAACATCAATTAATCTGGGTTGAATCTTATTTTCAAAATGTCCAAATCGCTTCTCATTTCGAACCGAAAGTTCAATTTGGTCCTCATCAGAAAAGTAAATTTTCGAAACGTTGTGCTCTTGATAATAAATTGTAAGACCCGTTGCGATAAAAAATAGAAATCCCAATATCAATGCATATTTTAATGATCCTCGCAATCTTGCTTTTATCAATTCCCATCTTTCTGTCCAGGTAAACGTCAGTCCTCGTTTCCAAAATAACAATGCAATGATTAAAAGGCCAATACTGCACACGAACCAATAAAACTTATACACAAAATAATTAGTGAGCTGCCAGCCATAACCATCAAATTCCGAGTAGTCAAATCCTAAAAAAATATCTTTAACGGAATTGAATTGAAGCAGATTTTCTTTGAGAAGAGGAGTATCTAAATAATCTGCCAATGCGGGTAAAAATACATTGAGCAACGGCACTAATAAGAGTACAAAATATCCGAGATACATATTCTTCGAGATCGTATGAATACATATCGCAAGACTAGCCCAGGCAAAGAAATGAATGCCTTGAAGAATGAATAATTCAAATAGATAATGTTCCAACTCGAATCGATAATAGCCAGAAATCGCCTGTGTTACACTACCCGTTAGCATTACGATTAAAAGCAGCACAAAATGCATGCGCACAATGGCAAAAAGATCGGAGAGCAGGATTACCCAGTTGGGCTGTGGTGTGGTATCCAGCAAACCATCCATGCGATACAGTTTGCCCTTATAAATCAAAACTCCCACATACAAAAAGGTGAGCAAGTTTACGATGGCTGTAAAGAAGAACATGGGAAAACGAAGCATATTCGCTGTAGTAGGAATACTAACAATACCATGCTGGGGATTCATTTGATATTGCTGAAATAAAACCAATCCTCCTCCCGCGATAAGAATTGCGACAAAGGGCCAACTCAAAACGATAGCGCGAAAATCCAATGTGGATATGTGCCACGATGTTTTGAGCTGGCTCCAAAAACTGAAATTGGTTTTGTTCATCGGCATTCGTATTGTTGGTATTTTTTGAGTTGTCAGTAGCTCTTCTTTCTTCTTCTTTGATTTGATGTTGCCTTTTGCAAATTGATTGAAATCAAACCTAACGTAAGTCCACCAAAATATGAGGCCACTAATTCCGAGCCACAAAAGCCTATTGTACAAGATCAGACCATCCATCGGTAACGTGTTAAAATTTCGTTCTTCCAATGTCCAGAATTGAACGACATGTTTTACGGATGTTTCTCCGGTCGGGTCAGCCAAAGCCGCCAGGAATTCCCAACTTGCGTTGCCTAAAATGCCTTTTCCAAAATTTTGAATAATTATCAGGAAGATGATTCCAATAAAGCTTATGTAAATGTTTCTCGTAAAAAGTGTGATGGCAAACACTACAGAACCAAAGAACAACATATTCGGAATCAGAAAAATCAGCGTCAAGTGAAGATAATTGAGCAAATCGAATGGCAGGAGGGCTTCACTTTTTACTCCTGGCATCAAACTGCCCAAAATGAATCCAAACACAATACTCAAAACAATACAAATCACCACACAAAAGGAACTTACAAATTTCGCCAGTAAATAATCCTTCTTGCTAAATGGGAATGAATACAACAGCGTATACATCCTACTGCTAAAATCACGAAAAACGGATAATCCAATGAAGGCCGGAAGTATAAATACAACCAACAAAGAAAACATACTGGCCATGCTATTGATCCGATAATACGAATTCATCATTACGATATTCTCACCCGTATTGGCTTCTACTGACATCCCCCACATCGACAAAAACACCAGCGCAAAAAATACTCCGGAAAACAAATACACCATCGGATTTTTGATCCAGAACTTCAATTCAAATCTCAAAATATGACGAAACATAACAGTTGGTTTTTAGTGGACTAATTAAGCAATGCAGTAAAGTAAACATCTTCAAGAGTAGGAACTGAAGATTCAAAATGATCGTCGGGAAAGGTATCGGAAAGCACCCTAATCTTAATCGAATTGTCTCGATTAAAAGAAGAAGAAAGCACCGTGTATTGGGCTTCATAAGACTCCAATTCTACCCTATCGATGTTCTTCGAAAATACTTTACCGGATAACTTTTGCATGGCTTCTTCTGGTTCGGCATGTTGCAGGATTTTGCCTTTATTGAGAATGGCCATATCTGTACATAATTCTTTAATATCTTCGACAATGTGGGTTGAGAATATGACGATACTCCTGGTACTGATTTCTCTAAGAATATTTAGAAATCGCTGTCTTTCTGCAGGATCCAGACCTGCCGTTGGTTCATCGATAATAATAAGTTTGGGATCATTGAGGAGCATTTGCGCAATTCCAAATCGCTGTTTCATGCCACCGGAAAAACTACTTACCGCCTTCTTTTTCACATCGACCAAATTGGTCACCTGAAGACAATACTCAATCAATGGTTTTCGATCTTTTCGAGATGCAACTCCCTTTAGTTGGGCCATGTAATCCAGTAACTTTTCTGCAGAGACTCTTGGGTATACGCCAAATTCTTGAGGTAGATATCCCAGCTGTTTCCGTAACGTCATTTTCTCTTTATGAATATTAAAACCATTAAAACATAATTTTCCTTCATCGGCTGATTGCAGCGTAGCAATGGTTCTCATCAAGGTTGACTTACCCGCGCCATTTGGTCCTAACAGACCAAACATTCCTTTTCCAATTGTAATATTTATATCATCCAAGGCTTTTACACCATTAGGATACGTCTTACTAAGGTTGTTGATTTCGAGCTTCATCTTTAATCGTTTTTCATTAAGAATTATGTTTCAAATATGAATTCGATTAACCATGATTCTAAAAAACGATGATGAAAGGATCAGAATGGATGATGAACGTATAGTATTGAAACCAGGATGAGAAATTAAAAAAATCAGTAGTAAGAAATGAAATCGTACAGTATGTATCATATTCTTCCTTTCATCATCAATAACCTGACTTTGATCATTGAAAAACTTTCTTTGCTAACCGGTAAAGTATATTTGATGATATGAATTCTATCATTGAACTAACTCGAAAATTTTTGGTGAATCATTCCGTTTGGATGCATCTTACTATAATCTTGATGATGTCTTATCTCATGGTTCAAGTAAGTCACCTGACCCAGCCGAAATTTTACTATCTCTGGGTTTTGGGTTTGCTGATTTTTAGTATACCAGCTTTGCTGCTCGCACTTCTGCGGACCACGGCATTCAGGGCCAAATCTGAATACTATTGGGCAAGTTGGGTCATGGTATTCATCTTATTTCCATTGGTCCTTTTTTACTTGAGGATTGATATCGTTTCTTTACCATTTGCGTATCAATTGGCCAATGTTGATATCGATGGAAGCTATACGTTCACTGCTCTAAGCGTACTCTTTTTACTTTTAGAATTATTCCTGATTTGGACCGGCAATGGATCAGCCACTTCGGTAAACCTTCAATTTTTAAGTCAATTGAGCATTTTTAAGTCCATAGCTATCGTGGTGGCATTGGCATGTCTTTTTGGGTGCTTGTCCAATAATTATTACCCGGAAGTCACAAGGGCAGATAGTGGATGGGTGGCATTTTTAAAATTCATCTACTACTGGATACAGCTCTTTATCATCTATCTTTCTTACTACCTCTACTACTATATTCATCACAAGATCTTATACAAAGGAGTATTAAAGCAAAGAGGTTTGATTCCCTATTTTCTCGGGTTGGGCTTAACCATAGTAACAATTGTTCCTATTCACAACATTTTGATTTCATGGTTTCCTGTTGTTCACGATCTCAAACTACATCCCACTGCAATCGTCAACTTATTTGATGATCTCAACTTTGGCTTGGCGATTATGGCGTTGGTCTTATCCTTCCCGTTAATTGTTATCATCGAATGGTATCGACAATCCTATGCACTTACCAAATTGGAAAAAGAAAAATCCCTGGCTGAACTGAATCTTTTAAAACAACAAATCAACCCTCATTTCTTTTTTAATACGCTGAACAATCTGTATTCCATGAGTCTAAATGAAGATAAGGAAACACCGGAGACCATACTTCAATTATCAGAATTGATGCGCTATGTAATCTATAAGGGCAAAGAAGAAAAAGTAAGGTTGAAAGACGAGGTGAAATACATGAAGGACTATATCCAATTGCAAATGATCCGTGTCCATCAGAACGTTAATCTAAAAATGGATTTTAAACTGGACGATGAAGATTTGGAAGTTTCCCCTTTGTTATTTGTGATTTTATTGGAAAATGCATTCAAGCATGGCATTGAGCCAGCGGGAGACAATAGTATGTTACATATTTCACTAAAAGAACAGATGAGGATCATTCACTTCGAATGCCTAAACTCAAAACCAAAAGATAGTTCGTACAAATCCGGTGGCATCGGATTATCGAATCTTAAAAAGAGACTGGAAATCGTTTATCCCGATCGACACGCATTGCATATAGAAGAAGATGCTTGCATTTATAAAGCCACTTTAAAAATCACGCTATGAATACCTTAAAAGCGATTATAATTGATGATGAGCCATTGGCACACAATGTAATCTTGAAATACGAATCCGAAATTCCCTTTTTGGAAATCGTAGATCAATTTTATCGTGCAACGGATGCGTATGAGATTTTGAGCAAACAAAAAATTGATTTCATGCTCCTGGATATAAATATGCCGGTTTTAAAAGGGTTGGATTTTCTGCGCACGCTTGACCATAAACCGGAAGTCATCATCACCTCGGCCTACGAAGAATACGCCCTGGAAGGATTTGAACTTCAGGTGACAGATTATCTGCTAAAACCATTTCGATTTGAGCGATTTTTAAAAGCTGTAAATCTAGTTCGAAGTAAAATTTCCAAAAATCAAAATTCACCAGAAAACATCTTTATTAAAGTAGATAAAAAACAAATTCAGCTGCGTTTGTGCGAAATACAATACCTGGAAAGCTATGGTAATTATGTAAAAGTCTGGACCCAAGATCAATTCTATCTCACACCTCGAACATTGTCCTCTTTTGAGAAAGAACTAGATCATAAATTTCAAAGAATTCATAAATCGTACATCGTACAAAAGACCTTCATAAAGCATGTTGAAGGCAATATGATTACCCTCCGCAATGGAAATACGATAACGATAGGTAAGAGTTATCGAAGCATTGTTAAAGACTTATTTTGATTTGATTTTGATTGCTAAGGTGGGCTCGGTAACTGCAATCTTTTACTTTCCAAATCTGGGTATCCAACACCTCACCTCGTTTCTGTATCTTTCATACTCCGACCCAAATCTTGCCGCCATATTTTTCTCTTCTATCGGTCTGACTACGAATTGCCATAAGACAGCACCTACGAGCGTGTAGATGAAAATGTGTACTGAACCTAACAGCAAACTTACTGCTATTCCCTGCCCCAAACCAGCAATTGCCATAGGATTACGTACATAACGATAAGGACCTTTTACCACTAATCTTTTCGTTTGGTCGAGAGGCAACGGAGTACCATTGCCGTGGCGCACCATTGTATAAGCACTGTATAAACCAAAGAGACTAAACACTGCCAATAGACAATAGCCCATTGTTTGATACGACTCAGAGACAGAAAAATTATTCCCAAAAGCTTCTAAGATTATCCATGGAAATACGACTAAAGTAATGGTCCAAACGCAAAGAATTTGTACCAATGTTTTTATTCCATTGACCGGAAAACTATTGGATTTTGATTCTTTGAATACCTTTTTATCAAAAACCAGAAACAAATTATAACACAAACCCAATGTCATTACTGTCGTTGCTAAATATCCACCGCCCGTTAGATACGTCGCATTCATACAATACAAAGCAGCATAAGAAAAACCACCTAAAATGATGTATTCCAAAATTCGCCGATCATAGTATGCCCGAACAACGGACAAAACTCCAACTACCAAAATATCAGGTATAAAAAATGACAAGAAAGCAACTTTATCTATTTCGGGAAATTGGAAGGCATTAAAAAACTCATTACTGGTGTATAACCCTATCCACCAAAGAAACATCAAAACAGCTTGCAACAAATATGCGGTTCCTTTCAATGGGTCATCTTTTGCTCCAATATAATTGATTGAATCAATAATCTGCCGCTTTTAAACATTTCTTCCAAGAAAAATAAAGTTCACTTCTGAACCTTTCGTTAGGATTGTTGTCTATCTAGTGTAAAAATGAACTAAATGGCGCAGTCCACCTTCAATCCTTACAATCATTTTGGCTTCCTTACCAATCGGGTCGCACGATTAATTGTACGATCAGTAGAGGCCATGCCTGAGGAAGAACGTCCTCAATTTCCGCCTTCTTGTATTGGAATTCTGGCCGATCTCTGGTCCAAAGACGGAGTAAATCAAAAAGACCTGGGTATATCGTTGGTAAAGACCAAGAGTAGCATCAATAAAATGCTGACAGCATTGGAAAACGAAGGTTTCATTGTAAAAAAGGAAGATCCAAATGATGGTCGTGGAAAACTCATCTTTCTTACGGAAAAAGGGAAAGAAATGCAATTTATCATAGAATCCAAGAGCAAGGAAATGGAAGAGATGCTTCTTGGTGATTGCAGTTCTGAAGAAATTAAAACTGCGAAAATGGTCCTTACAAAAATGTATAAGAAGCTGTACAAAAGAGTAAATGAAAACGATCAGGAAGGACACCTACAATTCATGAAAGAGAATTAACCGTTGACAAGAATTAGAATTCAAGATTTAATAAATAGCTGTATATCGCGGATTAGACCTTAAACGAATTAAAAACAAAATACGAATGAACAAAGCGCTCAGAAAAAACTTGGTTTCCGCCATTATCACTGTAATGATTTTGGCACTAGGCTTTACCATTTTTAGATCCTTATCGGCTCAAAAAAAATCTACCGTATCTGATGCCGTGGTAAAAAAAGAAAGACGCACGGTAAAAGTCTCTTATTTTTCACCAGAAGCTCAACCAAATGAAATTGAAATCGACGGCAGGGTTCGGGCCCACGAGCGAGTCAATCTCACTTCGAAGGTGCAAGGCGTAATGCAGGAATCTGGCAAATCAATCAAAGAAGGTCAGTATTATAAAAAAGGTGATTTGCTTTTCTCGATTGATAGTCAAGAAGCTACTTATACCCTCAAAGCTCAGAAGAGCACCCTCATGACCGCCATTACGCAAATGATGCCAGATTTGAAGTTTGATCATCCTAAATCCTTCGACGGCTGGCTCAATTATTTGAACCAATTCGATGTAGATCAACCGATCGCACCTCTTCCAAAACCCATGAGCGACCAGGAAAAATATTATGTGACCGGAAAGAATATTTACAGCCAGTTTTACACCATTAAAAGCCAGGAAACCAGGCTTGGCGAGTACAATATATATGCTCCATTCTCCGGGGTGATTACCGCTATTAACGTATTTCCTGGTGCATTGATCAGTCCCAATCAGGTCTTGGCCACAATGATTAATACGGGGCAATTTGAGATTGCCGCTCCAGTCCCTCTTGTCGATTTGAAGCACATCACTGTTGGTCAGAGCGTAGAGCTATCATCCTCGGATCTGTACAAATCATGGAAAGGAAAGGTAAGTCGAATCGGTACCCAAATAGACGCAACGACTCAAAATATTCCGATTTACATTGGCGTATATGGAAGAGGATTAAAAGATGGAATGTATCTGAAGGGAAAACTTAACGGCAAGCAATTGGAAGAAGTTACGAAATTGCCAAAAGATATTTTTCTGAGCTCAGACGAAGTGTATGTTGTAATTGATTCTACACTAACAGCCAAAGAGATCACTCCAATAAAAAGACTTTCCGATCATATTTTAGTCAAAGGGCTATCTCCCGATGAGATGGTGGTGACGGGATCATTAGCGGGTCTGTTTGAAGGACAAAAAGTTTCGTATTAAGTCCTTTGGATGTATGAAAAGCAGTAATAACTGGAAAAGAAAAAGCTAATGAGAAGTATCGTTAAATATTTTATCAATAATGAGATTGCCGGTAACATCCTTATGATCTTGTTATTCATTGTCGGATTGGTGGGACTATCGCAAATGAAGACCACCTTCTTCCCCGAAGTTGAAAGTCGTGTCATAACCATCCGAGCCACCTATCCCGGATCATCGCCGGAAGAAATAGAAGAAGGAATTGTTTCGAAAATCGAAGAAAATCTTAAAGGGCTTACAGGTATAGAACGTGTGACTTCTGTCTCTTCAGAAAACTCGGGAAGCGTAACCGTTGAAGTGCTCAAAGGATATGAAACGGATGTGATTCTCCAGGATGTGAAGAATGCTGTCGATGGAATCAATTCATTCCCGGTAGCCATGGAACCGGTAACCATCTATAAATTGGAAAACCTGGGTCGGGTGCTAAGCTTTGCAGTCTACGGCGATGTTCCATTAAAGACCTTGAAAAAAGTGGCCCGAGACATAGAAGATGACCTCCTCGCAATGGAAGGGTTATCAAAGATTTCCATCTCAGGATTTCCGGAAGAAGAGATTGAAGTAACGTTTAGAGAAAAGGATCTTCGTTCATACAATATCACATTCGACGAGGCGGCTCGTCGCATTCGACAGACCAACATTGAATCAACGGGCGGTACGATAAAAACTGCCAAAGAAGAGCTCCTTATCCGTGCGAATAACAAAGAATACACGGCTAAAGAATTTCAAGACATTGTAATTAAAAATAATCCCAACGGTGGTGTGATCAAGCTTTACCAAATCGCTGACGTTGCTGACAAATGGGAAGACAAACCACAAAGGACATATATCGAAGGGGAGCCAGGTGTAGTAATAACCGTCCAAAATACACTGGAAGAAGACCTTGTCTCTATCGCTGAGATGGTCAAAAAGTACATTGTAAAATTTAACAAAGAAAATGAGGAGGTACAAGCGTTAATCGTAGATGATGCTTCGATTACTCTAAATCAACGGATTGATCTATTGAAAAACAATGGAATGATCGGGTTTATAATTGTATTGATTTTACTGGCCATGTTTTTGCATTACCGATTGGCCTTTTGGGTGGCTTTGGCTATACCCATATCGTTTGCCGGTATGTTTTTATGTGCATCTCTTTTGGGGGTAACATTGAATGTTATTTCTCTTTTTGGAATGATCGTTGTAATCGGAATCCTTGTAGATGACGGAATTGTCATAGGTGAAAACATCTATCAACATTACGAGCGAGGAGCAAAACCTTTTAAGGCGGCTATTGATGGTACGATGGAAGTCTTACCCGCAGTATTCTCTGCAATTATCACTACCGTAGTTGCTTTCTCAGCCTTCTTCTTTATTGATGGAAGATTGGGTGATTTCTTTAGAGAAATGGCGATAGTTGTAATTTTCTCCCTGGTATTTTCATTGGTAGAAGGAGCGCTGATCTTACCCGCACACATTGCTCATTCCAAGGCATTGAGCAGAGAATCAAAGCCCAACGCAATCATGAAAGGCCTTGATAATATGATGGCATTTCTAAGAGACATGATCTATGCTCCGGTTTTGAATTGGGCCGTTCGCTTCAATTATCCTACCCTTGCTATTTGTGTCGCTTCTTTGATGATTACAATTGGCGCCTTAAGTGGTGGGTTTATCAAGAGTACATTTTTTCCGGTAATCCCGCGTGACAATTATTCGGTGGATCTCAAATTGCCTGCAGGTACGCGCGAAGATATCACTATTGCCATCTTAAATAGAATTGAAGAGGTAACCAATGAAATCAATCAGGAATTGTCGGATGAATTTTTCGAAGAAGGAATCTATCCGATTACAAAATTGCAAAAAAACGTAGGTCCTTCTACTTATGAAGGGAATCTCCAGGTCTCCCTTTTAGATGGAGAAACACGTGGTGACATTACAGCGCGTAGAATTATATCCAAGGTACGGGAACGATTGGGCGAGGTACCGGAGGCAGAAACCTTAACCTTCTCATCAGGATCTCCATTTGGCAAACCATTATCCGTATCACTCCTGGGTACGGATTCTGAAGAATTGGATCGGGCCATCGATGCAGTAAAACAGAACTTGGCCAAAATAACAGATCTCAAAGATATCGTTGATAATAACCAGCAAGGACTGAAAGAGGTCTCCCTGACCCTAACTCCACAAGCCTATAACCTTGGATTTACCTTACAGGACATTATTGGTCAGGTGCGACAAGGTTTTTTTGGCGCTGAGGCGCAACGAATTCAACGGGGCGAAGATGAGGTTCGGGTTTGGGTTCGTTACGATCTGGCAGACCGATCTGATATTTCTGATCTGGCAGATATGCGCATACGATCAGCGGATGGAAATTCCATTCCCTTGTCAGAATTGGCCACTTTTAGTACAGAAAGAGGTGTAATTAATATCAATCATTTGAATGGAGAACGAGAGGTGCGAATCGAGGCAGATGTATTGAATGATGCGGTGAGTATCAGTGACATCACAAACGATGTAAAAAACATCATTATTCCAGAAACACTGAAAGACTATCCAAGTGTACGGGCCTCTTTCGAAGGTCAGGACAGAGAACAGGGAAAAACAGCTAAATCGCTTGGATTGGTCATGCCGTTGATCTTCCTGGTCATGTTTTTTATAATAGTGCTTACCTTTAAATCGGTAAGTCAGGCGATGATCGTCCTGGCCTTATTACCATTTGGCTTTGTTGGAGTAGGACTTGGGCACTGGGTGCATGGTCTTCCCATTAGCTTGTTTTCCATTCTGGGTGTAATCGCTTTGATCGGTATTTTTGTAAACGATGCTTTGGTATTTATAACTACATTCAACGAACGGATAAAAGATGGATATCAAGTAAAAGAAGCCGTAATCGAAACGGGAAAGGCAAGATTCCGACCCATTTTATTGACTTCGATTACGACGATTGCCGGGCTTGCACCGTTGATCGTAGAAAAAAGCTTCCAAGCACAGTTTTTAATCCCAATGGCTATTTCTGTAGCTTATGGCTTACTCGTAGGAACATTCATCTTATTGGTTTTAATTCCAGCGCTTCTAATCATTTCAAACAAATCGAAAACCGGATTGGTACGATTGTATACTGGAGAATCTATAGCTCCAGAGACCATCGAACCTGCCTATCCTGACAAGAAGGGTTATTTCTGGCTGTATGCCTCTGTACTCATACTTATCATATTATTGATCCGTGTATTGATGATGTAACAACGGAAATCCTGACTTCTAAAATTTTAAGCAAAACAATGAAACACTTTTATATATCTCTTCTCACATTTTGGTCCATTGCAGTTGCGGGTCAAGAAACAATGACGCTGGAAAAAGCACTTTCCATAGGACTGGAAAATAATTTTGGGATCAAGATTGCAGACAAGGCCATTGCCATTGCCGAAAACAACAATACCTGGGCAAGAGCCGGTAAAACTCCAACCATTGATCTCAACGGTAATTTTAACAACAATCTGGTAAACGACAATAACCCGGCTAGTTTCCTTCAGGGTACGTATTACTCGGGAAATCTTGGCGTTTCGGCAGATGCAAACTGGGTCTTGTACAATGGCGGACGCATCAAACTAAATAAGGCTCAACTAGAGCTCGCTATTGAACAGCAACAACTTAATAAATCTACCGAAATCAATCAGTTGTTCCGAACCATTTACCAGCAGTATTATGAAGTGATTTTCCAACAGGAACAATTGGAGGTATTGAGTCAGGTATTGGCGTTGTCCCAAGATCGGCTGGCCTATGAAGATACCAAACGAGAGTTTGGTTCATCCAACGCGTATAACCTCATTCAATTCGAAACGGCTGTAGTGACGGATTCAAATTCAATCATCAGTCAATTGCAACAGGTAGAGGTGGCCAAACGAAACCTTTACAATACGCTGGACATGCCGGGATATGAAGAGTATGTTTTTGACGAACGATTGAGCACCAGCTTGGAACCCATTGATACCGACAAATTAAAAACTGCGTTGAGTGAGGAGAATTACACCTTGAAGAGCTTAGAAATGATTGCGGCTCTGAATCGGCTAAATACGGGTCTATCCGAAGCGGCCAAAAAGCCAACCCTGAGTGTGTCGGGTTCATTGGGCTATTCCAGAAATGGATTTCAATTTTTCGCTGATGACCCCAATACTGGTGATCCTTTTCCTTTTTTATTCAGTAATCGATTTACGGGCAGTGTTAGTGCCTTTCTGAATTATAATCTTTACGATGGGGGTGTGCGAAATGACGATATTCAAAATGCGAAACTCCAGGAGGAAATCGACCAACTAAGCATCCTGGAAGCTAAGGCGGAGTTGAATAATCAATTGGATATTTTAATTGCGAATTATCAAAACCAATTGGAGTTATTAGCCATTGCGGATCGCCAAATCCAGTTGTCCAACACCAATCTGGAAATTACAGAAGAACGATTTAAGGCTGGTCTTTTGACGTCTCTGGATTACAGAAACGTACAAAATCAGTATTTGAACGCTGCATTTGGGAAGGTGGGTGCTATATATAGCATATTAATTACCAAAAGTGAAATCGACTTTTTAGTTTCTAGGTTCTAGAAACCTTAACGTTCGAATATCTCTTTAAATACCGCTTTTCTCCGCTCACCAATCACGATAACGGAACCATCGATCATCGTAATTTCCATTTTAGCATGTTTACTACAGTGAACGATATGATTTAGATTGATAAGACTGGATCTGCTGGTTCGAAAAAACGATTTATTCTCCAGTGCAACTTCATATGTTTTAAGACTTTTGGATACCAGGATGTTATCTCTGCCAAGAATATGAAAAAGCGTATAGTTAGATTTTGCCTCACACCATACAATGTCATCAGTTTCAATAAAATGGAGTCCATCTTGGGTCGGAAGTACAATTTTCGAGAAGTTTTGATTCTTTACATTATTCCAAATCTGAATTTGATCTCTTTTATTTTGTTGGCTTTTTTGGTT